>CAIPYM010000065.1 GCA_903869345.1 uncultured Pseudomonadota bacterium | reverse complement strand
TTCTTGATGGCTTATAACTTCCAGCGCGAGCTTAAGGCCTTGAAGTTCCTCTCACCCTATGAGAAAATCCTCTCAGAGTGGCGAGATCACCCACACCTTTTTCACTCAAACCCTCTCCACTACTTATTGGGACCAAACAGTTAGGCGTGTCCCTTTTTGCGAATCTCCCCCCCTGGGCGGTTGTCGCCCTGGCTTGGCTTACGTCGTCCACGGTTCTTGCCATCACCTCGGCGTTTCTGGGGGGCGTGACGACCATCATGGCGCGGCTTGTCCTTCAGAAAATGCGTCCCCAAGAAGTAATGGTGATCTCGTTTGTGGTAATGATGTCGGTTTTACTGATTCTTTCGCCGCATTTCTACGTTTACAAGCCTTCCCTCGAATCCGCTCTTGTGATTGTTGCGCTCTGCCTGATTGATACGGTGGCTAATCTCCTTCTTTTTAAAGCCCACGCGAACGCCGAGCCGGGTGTTTCATCACCTTTGTTGGCCTTGACGCCTTTCTTCACCTTCCTTTTCGGGTGGGTCCTGATGGGCGATCGCCCCGACATTCCTTCGGCGGCTTTGTCGTTTGCTATCGTGATGGTGTTGATCCTGTTGTCCATTGATCTGAGCCGGTGGCGGCAAATTTCGGGGACCGTGATTCTTCCAGCCTTACTGTCAGGCGTTCTGTTTGGGCTTTCCGCCATTCCCGCTAAACACCTTCTTTCCACCATGGACGCAATTAACGCGCCGACCCTTTACATGTTCAGGTCCGCTTACATCGCCCTTTTCTCGCTGATTTTCCTCGATCTTAAGCTTTCGGGCGTGACGCAGAAGGAGTTTCGTCTGATCCTTGTTCGCTCCCTGCTTGTGATTGCCCAGTGGCTCTGCTTTTACCTCGCCCTTCAAAAAGGGGAGGCGGGGATCACTGTGACGTTGGCCAACCTCACGCCTGTTTTTGTGTTTATTCTGGCACCGTTTTTCCTGAAGGAGCGTACGATTTTCAAAACGCTCTTGGCGCGTGATCGATTCCGATGGTCATCCCCCAAGAAAATCGCCGAATCTTCAGCGAACGACTTCTAGCCTTTTGCTCTGGAGTTAATGCGCTGAAGAGCGATGAGCCGCCTTCCGTCCGGACCGGAGAGCGTGTAAAACGGGCCTACGCTTGTTGCGCGAATTTTATCCGGTGGAGACCTCATGACCACCAAGAAACCCCGTATTCTTGTCCTGTTTTGTGGCGGGACCATTTCCATGAGCCGGGATCCCAACACCGGTTCGTTGGTTCCGGCCAACAGCGTTGATCAAGTCTTATCGCTTGAACCTCGGCTGAAAGAGTGGACGGACCTGGAAGTCGTCTCCATTACGAACCTCGATAGCACGGACCTCGGCACGACCGAATGGGAGGACTTGGTCCGCGCGATTGAGACAAATTATGACGCCTACGACGGTTTTGTTGTCACCGTCGGCACCAACACCATGGCCTACGCTGCAAGCGCCTTGTCGTTTGCCCTGCAGGGCATTGGGAAACCTGTCGTTTGCACAGGCGCACAAATCCCGGCCGAAACCCTCTACACGGACGGTCGCAACAATTTTGTGAACGCTATTCGAATTGCTAAGCATAATCTGGCGGGTGTTTTCGTTGTCTTTGGGAGCAAGGTCATTCTGGGATGCCGAGCTAAAAAAGTGAGCGAGTCGGACCTTGATGCGTTTGAAACGTTCAACGATGTTGATTGCGGAAATTTGACGATTGGTTTGAAGTTCAACAAGTCCCTTCCGACTCGTCATCACCGCCGTTTTAAAGCCCAAAATGGGTTTAGTCCTTGTGTGGTCTGCCTCACTTGTTTGCCGAGTCTCGATCCACGTGTCATTCCTCTTTTGATTGACGCCGGCACGCGGGGGCTCATCTTACGCAGTTTTGGGGCCGGGGACCTTCCTGCCGCTTATTTGCCCCCTCTGCAGTATGCCCGTGACAAGGGGGTTCCCGTTATTGTGACGACTCAGTGCCGAGGGACAACCATCATGGGGTTGAACGATCCGGGGCGTCGGGCTTTGGAACTCGGCGTCATCCAGACGTTCGACATGAGCATGGAGGCCATGTCCACTAAAATGATGTGGATGCTCGCGCAAAAAATCCCTTACGCCGATTTCAAAAAAGTCTTCCATGAAAACTTGGCCGGTGAGGTGGACACGCGGCGAATCAATGATTTTCTCAACGAAAAACTCGCGCAACTTGAGGACTACCGTCCTTCCGAGGATTTTACTCAGTTTTAGGGGGTAAGACGGAAGGTTAACCAGGTCCGCCGACCCATTGCCCCTTATGCCTTTATCCTTGATTCGTTGCCGCCAGCCCTAATCGGCGCAGAGTTTCGGAGCGGGCTTGGGCGGAGGATGAGGACGGCGGTGTGACCCGAAGCCCACCCTCCGGCTGAGGGATCAGGCTGTACCCCGTGACGGCGGCCCAGACGCCCTCGCGCAAACCGCCCGCCTCGATCACGAGCCCTTCCGAGGCGTGAACCTCAAGCAGAACTTTCAACAACGAGGCCGCCAGCGGCAGGGATTCTGCGCGTTTGCGAACCTTTTTGACCGTGTGGTGCTCCAGCGCCTCGGGCGGCGTGCGAGCCAGGACATCCAGCTGCTCCAGGGCCCAACGCACGCGGAGGCGTTGGCCGTAGGGGGTGTCCTGAAAGGCCGCGAGGCCCTCGGTAGCAGGGCGCGTTGTTGCAACTGCCTGAAGCCATCGGCCCACCGTGCGCCATGTTCCGCCGAGGGCGTAGAAATCCCCTCCGACCGGTACCCTGCGAGGCCCCGACAGCCAAGGCACCTCGGCCAGGTGGGTGTGGAGGGTTTTCAGCGCACGATCGATGTCCTGGTAGCCTTGGGAAAGAAACGTCAGCACACCGAGGGGAACCGACCACGCGCTTTGCACCTCGCCGTTTTTGAGATGCGCGAGGTCCAGGCTGCCTCCGCCCAGATCACCGCTCACGCCGCTGGCGGTGGGGGTTCGCAAAAGGACGCCGCCGAGGGCACAGAGCAGGGCCTCTTGCTCGCCGGTTACGACGAAAACGGGGCAACGGAAGATCCCTTGAACCTGCGCGAGAAAACGTCGGCCCTCTTCGGTTCTCTGGGCTTGCCGTGTGGCCTCCGTGCCGACGACCACAACCTCGTAGGCCCCTTCAAGGGGGGCCAAGAACGTTCGGCAATCCTGCAAGGCGTCCAAGGTGGCGGGGTACTGTTGTGGGCCCTGCACAAGGCAGGTTGTCACTTTGTACCGAGGTCCGACGCGGAGAGGCCTTTCGCCTTCCAGGGGATAAACCGCCACGCTGACGCTTTGAGACCCCACATCCACAACCGCCAGAAAACGTGTGGGTTCGGGGGGTGTCATGGGGCGTCCCCGGAGTCCTCGTTGTCCCCGGTCTCTTCATCCGCTTGGTCCATAAAAACGCGGTAAGCATCACACGGCGTGGAGCCGGGGCGGACGCGGTGCCATGAACCGTCGCTCTCCAACGTCCAGCTGTGCGCGGTGTCGTTCACAAGCGTTTCCATCATCCCGAGGACCGCACGGCGAGCATCAGGACCGTCCAGGGGCACCAGGGCTTCGATCCGGCGGTCCAAGTTGCGCGGCATCCAATCGGCCGATGAAAGGTAAACGCGCGGCTCCCCCGTTCCGAGGGGTTGGCCGCCGCCGAACGCGACCATGCGTCCGTGCTCCAGGAACCGCCCGACAACGCTTTTCACGCGGATCGTGGGCGACCGATCGGGGATTCCTGGACGCAGGCAGCATGCGCCGCGCACGATCAGGTCCATCTGCACGCCCGCTTGCGAGGCGGCATAGAGGGCGTCGATCAGCTCCGGGTCCACGAGCGCGTTCATCTTGGCCCAGAGCCAGGCCGGACGGCCTGCGCGGGCGTGAGCGGACTCAGCCTCAATCAGGTCCAAAAGCGTTCGGCGCAGCGTAAGGGGCGAGGCCGCCAAGCGCGCGAACGGCGCGGGCAGGGCGCAGCTCGTCATGTAGTTCAAGAGGGCGCTCGCGTCGGCGCAGAGTGCGGGATCGGTCGTGAAAAACGAAAGATCCGTGTAAACCCGCGCGGTCTCTGGGTGGTAATTGCCCGTGCCGAAGTGGACGTAACTGTGGAGCGTGCCCCCTTCGCGCCGCACGACCAGCGAGACTTTCGCATGCGTCTTGAGGTCGCGGAATCCGAAGACGACTTGCGCTCCAGCGCGTTCCAAGTCGCGCGCCCAGTGCAGGTTGGCCTCCTCGTCGAACCGCGCTTTGATTTCCACAACCGCTGTGACGGCCTTGCCCGCCTGGGCCGCGTCCATCAGGGCCTTCACGATGGGCGAGTCGCGGCTTGTGCGGTAAAGGGTCTGCTTGATCGCGACAACGTCCGGGTCGGCAGCGGCTTGGCGCACAAACCGCACGACGCTTTCAAAGCTGTCGTAGGGGTGATGGAGCACAACCTCGTGTTCGGCGAGCGCCGCGAAAAGGTTGGATTCGTTTTCGGCGAACGGTGCCGGAACACGTGGGTGCAGGGGGGGGTCGAAAAAATCCGCGCGGGGCGGGAGGGCCAGATGGCGGAGATCCGCGAGGCGCAAGAGCCCCCCGGCCACGATCAAACGCTCAGGCGTCACGCGGAGCGCCGCACGCAGGGCCGCGCGGAGGGCGGGCGAGGTGCGGGGAGTAACCCCTAGGCGGAGCAAGGCCCCTCGGTAGCGCGACCGTACGGCGGTCTCAAACGCGCCAACGAAATCGCGGTCGATGTGCGCGTCGGGCAGGCGAATCTCGCTGTCGCGCAGAATCCAAAAAAGCCCTTCCTCGTCCACGAGGCATCCCGGCAAAAGGCGATCCAACGCCACGTGGCGCACGGCCTCTTCCAACAGGACAAACCGTCGGGCCTGATCATTGGCGGACACAGAGGGCAGGGGAATAAACCGCCCCACGTGGGAAGGAAGCGGGAGGATGATCAACCGCCCCTCGGATGCGGCGGAATCCCGAACTTTCAGGATCAGCGCGAGGCTCCCCGTGGGTAGGAACGGGAAGGGTTGCGTGGGGTCCACGGCGAGCGGCGTTAGCGCGGGCAGGACGTTGTGGAGCAGGTGCCCCTCCAGCCACGTGGCGTCCTCGCGCGTCAGCTCGTCCGGGGCCAGGAACGTCACACCCTCGCGGGCCAGGTCGGTCCGGAGTCGCGCCCACGCGGTCTGTTGGTCGCGCATGAGGCTGGCAATGCCTTGGTTGACCGCGCCGAGGTGCTGCTCCGGCGTCAGGCCGTCATCGGTTAGGGCGCGAACCCGCGCGGCCTTACGCGCCTCAATCCCCGCCACGCGAACGACGATGAACTCGTCCAGGTTGTCCGCCGAAATGGACAGGAACTTGATGCGCTCCCCCAGCGGATTCCGATCGCCCGTCGCCTCGCTCAGCACGCGGCGGTTGAAATCCAGCCACGACACATCGCGGTTGAAAAACCGATGCGGATCTTGGGAATCGCGCGGCCCCAAGGCTCCGGGCGGAGGCACCAGCGCAAGATGAGGACGATCCGACGGCATTGGGAGAGGCCCCTGTTCCGACTCGTGTGCTTTTTGCACAGATAAGGCATGACGCAGCCCGCACGGTACACGAAACAGGGGATGGGTGCATCTTCCTGCTCGACTCCTCCCCAGGTGTTGTTCGACCCGTCGCCCCGGCGGAAGCCGGGACCCCGAGGGGGTTGGCAGAGGGGTTGAAGAATCCCTCGGGATTCCGGCTTGCACCTCTACGTCTTGAAGCTCTTATGAGTCGAAGGTCTGGTACGTCTCTGGGAGAGGCGGCGAAGGCCGCTCGTCAGGCTTTGAGGGCTCGGCAGAATTTTGGGTAATCTTCCGTCGCGCCTCTACGCCTGCCGTGCCGTGGGCACGTGGGTGCGATTCACGGAAATATTAAGGTGTTCACAGCAAAGATTTCCGTGACAGCCGAACCATGGGCCCCGGCTTTCGTCGGGGTTCTTTTGGAAGCCTCTCAGACGGAACGGCCTAGTTGCTGCCCTCGCGCTCCTTGCGCTTGCGCTCCATCTTGCGGACGCGGCGCACAGCTTCTGCACGTTCGCGCGCACGGCGCTCCGAGGGCTTTTCGTAGCTGCGGCGCAGCTTCATCTCACGAAAGACGCCTTCGCGTTGCAGCTTCTTCTTGAGCACGCGGAGCGCTTGATCCACGTTGTTATCGCGCACGGAAACTTGCACGAGAATCACCTTCCTAAGGCTAAACAATCAACACGGGAAAAGGACTTGCACAGCAAACCCTTCGGATTCCCGAACAGAATCCGCCATGAGTTTGTCCATACCATACCCCCTAAGGCACCGTCAAAGGCTTTTCGGGGGTGTCGCCCCCCTGAAGAACCCACACCCCCATTCTCGGCCCCGACCTCGGCCAAAGTTGTGGCTCTTCGTTGTTTCGGAAGCCGATATTTCCCATGGATCCATGCGAAAACCGGAATGATGCCCAAAAAGACGAGGACAAGGCTTCCCGATCCGCTCCCCGGGCAACAACGCGCAGGACGAGGTCCCGGCAAAGGCGATTCCGTCGCTTGTCAAACACAGGAAAAGAGTCCACCCTTCCCTCGCCTGTTTTGGTTCTGACGGGCTTTTCCCTTGGCAAGCAGGAGACGATCATGCGAATTGCCCTTCTGCGGCACGGGGCTTGCGCTCTCGGGGCGATTTTTTTCGCTTGTCTCCCAATTCTCGGGGCTTATGCCGCGCCCGCTCGGGAAGTTCCCTTTTCAGGGCGGTGTTACGCACCTTCGGAAGCCAGCGCCGAACAGATTCTGCGCCTCCATTCCGAGCTGATGGTCGTCGCCCTCACCTGCCGCCAAAGCTCCGATGGACGCGATTTGACAAAGGCTTACACCAATTTCACGCGCCATAACCTTGCGATTTTGCGCGACGCTGAAACCACCCTCGCCCATCACTACGCCATCACCTACGGCGGCGAAAGCATCACGCGCCTGGACCGCTTGCGCACCCTCCTGGCCAACGAGTTTGCCCAAGCGATCGTGAGCGCCTCGGCCCCTCGGTTTTGCGCCGAAAAGCGCGACATGGCCGCCTGGCTGTGCGACGCCCCGCCGCAGACGGTGCGTGAGGAAGCCGCCCATCGGCGAGCGCCGATGTATGAGCCCATCTGCACCCCTTCGCCTCTCGCTGATTCGCAGCAAGCCCCTCAGGGCTAGTCGTCCTCCCCTTTTCACCTCCGGACTTCCTGCATGACGCCGTGCATTGTTATCCCCGCGCGTTACGGCTCCACGCGCTTTCCCGGCAAACCTCTGGCCCTTGTCGCGGGCGTTCCTCTCTTGCAGCGCGTTTGGGCCTTGGCTGTCAGCGTTTGTGGGCCCGAAAGTGTCGTTGTCGCGACGGACGATCCACGTATTGCGGCCTTTTGCGCCACGCTGGGCGCGACGTGCAGGATGACTCCCCCTGATGCCCCCAATGGCACCGCCCGAGTCCATGCTGCTCTACAAGCTCTTTCCCCGACCATCACGCATGTCCTCAACCTTCAGGGCGACGCGGTCCTCACGCCGCCGTGGGTCTTGCAGGCTCTCTTGAACGCGCTGGAGAGCGCTCCGACCCCGTGCGTGTGCACACCCGCCGTGCGCATGAGTGAGGAGTCCGTGGCAACCCTCCGCGCGGCGAAGGCAGCGGGTGAAGTGGGGGGCACGACCGTCGTGTTTGATGCCCAGGGCCGTGCCCTGTACTTTTCCAAAAGCGTGATTCCGTTCGTTCGCCCTGATGCCCCCTCCACCGGGATTTATCGGCACATCGGCCTTTACGGTTACCCGCGGGAGATTCTCAACCGCTGGATCGCCCTTCCGCCGGGCCCCCTGGAGAAAGCCGAGGGGCTGGAACAACTCCGGGCACTTGAAAATGGCCTGCCCCTTCAGGTCGTGGTGGTGAATTACCGTGGGCGCAGTCACATCGGCCTTGACAGCCCCGAGGACGCTCGCCGCGCCGAACGGCTCATCCATGCGGAGGGGGAGCTTTTGCCCCGGTACGACGGAACCGCGCGGTACGTCAATCCAGCGTAAGGGGGCATGCCTGACCGTTCAGGTTAACCGCGGCTTCGCTCGTGCCAGGGACCGAACATGATCTTTTGGTACATCCCCCCAAAAATGCGGGTCTTGATCATCGAACGGTTGGCGTGCTCCGGAGGAATCCAGGTTGAGATTTCACGCGTCCACAAGTCTTTGGCGAACGGTTCCAGAAATCGCAACACAAGCCCGAACCAAAGGTAGCGCAACGGATGCCACCACACAGGCTTCCCAAAATCCACAATCACGAGCGTGCCGCTGCGCTTCAGAACCCGCAAAGCCTCCGCCAGAGTCGCCTTTCGCACTTTCTCCGGTTGCTCATGCAACAGGAAGAACAGAAGGACGTGATCGTAGGGGCCTTCCGCCCCACCCAGATCCGTTGAATCACACGCTATCAGGCGAACCGGCGCGCCCTTGGGCAGTTTTCTCCGAAGGTTCTCGAGTTGAATCGGGAGAACGTCCACAACGTCCAGCGTGCCCCCTCCGGCCTTCACAGCTTCGGCAAGGCGCGGAGTCAAGTTGCCGTAACAGCACGAAATTTGCAGCGTCTTTCCGGGCAGGGAAGTCCCCAAGCTTGTGAAGACCTCGTGCATCAAACGCTTGTAAAAACCCCAGAGAATCAGATTTACAAGCCAGGGACGTTCAAACAACTGCACGGCCCAGGGACGCACGTAGGCCCACCAGTAATAGCGCTCCAGGTAAACGGGCACTTTGGGGGGCGCGCTCACCTGCACAGTGGGAGGAGTGCTCACCTGCACCGTGCCGGAAACCGCCGTTCCATCGTCCGTCATGATCGCCCAAGCCCCTGTTCATCGTTCACGGAGGAATCCGCACATCCTCATCAAGCGGAAGGAGATTAAACCGTCGAGGCGAGTCGGGCCAGAACTTTAAAACGCTTCAAAACGCCCCCTGGTTTCATCTGTTCCCGTCTTGGTTTAGAAAGGCGCGGGGTGTCCGTTGCCCTGTGTCCTGTTTGACGAGGTTTCTTCATGGTTCGTCGTGCAACTGCTCGCGGGAATCAACGTACGGACCTTGAAATCACGCCCGCTTTTGGCGAAGCGCTGCGGCTGATGGACACGACGTCGCAGAATCTGTTCATCACGGGTAAAGCGGGCACGGGGAAATCCACGCTGTTGGCCCATTTCCGGGCCACAACTCGCAAAAGCGTCGTCGTGCTAGCTCCGACGGGCGTCGCGGCGCTCAACGTGCGCGGCCAGACGGTGCATTCCTTTTTTCACTTTCCCCTCGACGTGACCCCCGACAAAATCGCGCGACGCCTCATCAAGCCGCGCGACAAGGCGCTTTACAAAAAGATCACAACGATCATCGTGGACGAAGTTTCGATGCTGCGCGCCGATATCCTGGACAGCATCGCCACGTTTTTGAGCCTTTACGGTCCTCGGTCCGGAACGCCCTTTGGGGGCGTTCAGATGGTTTTCATCGGCGACCTCTACCAGTTGCCGCCGGTTGTTCCCTCCGCCGAGCGGGAGATTTTCCAAACGCACTACACAACGCCTTATTTCTTCAGCGCTCACGCCTTCACAAGTTTGCCCCTGACGCTTCTGGAGCTGGAAAAAATCTACCGCCAGAAAGACGCCGATTTCATTGATCTGCTCAACAGGGTGCGGAACAACACGGCCACGCCTGCGGACCTGACGATCCTCAACGCCCGCGTTGGCCTTCAGACTCCCACCTCCTCCGACCCCTCTGCCGAGGGTCTCCGCATCACACTCACAGCCACCAACCGAGGGGCCGATGCCATCAACACCGAGCGCCTCGCGCTCCTCAAGGGTCGCGTGCATACCTCAGGGGCCATCATTAAGGGTCAAGTGGGCAAGGATTCGTACCCCACCGCGACGGAACTGACGTTTAAGGTCGGGGCGCAAATCATGCTCCTCAACAACGATAGCCATCGACGCTGGGTCAACGGAAGCCTCGGCGTTGTGAAAGGCGTTGGCGAGGACGACGAGGGTGAACCCTTTGTGCGCATTCGCCTCGCGGGGGACGACGAGGACGTGGAGGTCTACCCCTTCACCTGGGAAATCGTGCGTTTTGGGCTGGAGGCGCAAACCATCGTGGCCGAGCCCGTGGGCACGTTCACCCAGTACCCTTTTCGCCTCGCGTGGGCCGTGACGATTCACAAAAGCCAAGGACAAACGTTCGATCATGTGGCGCTTGATGTCGAGCGCGGCGCGTTCGCGCCGGGGCAAACTTACGTGGCCCTCAGCCGATGCACATCGTTTGAGGGGCTGTCCCTTCTCCGGCCTTTACGGACCAGCGACATTCGCACGGATTTCAACGTCCGCAAGTTCCTGGCGAATTGGCGCTGGAGCCTGTCCGCCGAGGCCCTTCCGACCGACGACAAAGTGCGCCTTCTGGAGACCGCGATTCGCGAGGGCACGGCCCTGGCGATCACGTACCTCAAGCCCGACGACACGCGCAGCGAACGCACCATCCGCCCCCTGTCGGTTGGCAACATGGAATACAAGGGCAAAACCTACCTCGGCCTCCGCGCGTTCTGTCTGATGCGCCACGAAGAACGCACCTTCCGCGTGGACCGGATTCTCAGTTTGGCAACGGCGACAGGGACGTGACAGAACTGAACAACCGTCTACTACTCCCCCCCTAGGTGTGCCGCCGTATATATCGTCTGATCTACCCCTTCAGGGTCTTGGTCAGTTCCGGCACCGCCTGGAAAAGATCCGCGACGAGGCCGTAGTCGGCCACACCGAAAATGGGCGCGTCGGGATCTTTGTTGATGGCCACGATCACCTTGCTGTCCTTCATCCCCGCGAGATGTTGGATGGCGCCGGAGATTCCCACCGCAATGTAAAGTTCGGGCGCAACGATTTTTCCGGTCTGGCCGACTTGCTTATCGTTCGCAACAAAGCCCGAGTCCACGGCCGAGCGTGACGCACCCACCGCACCGCCCAGAACGTCTGCCAGATCTTCGATCAGTTTAAAGTTATCCGCCGAGCCGACGCCACGCCCACCGGAAACGACGACTCGCGCGGCGGTCAGTTCGGGACGGTCGGATTTCACGGCTTCTTGGCTCACAAACTGGACCAAGGCGTTAGGTGCAGTGGCCTCCACCGCTTTGATCGGCGCGTTGCCGCCCGTGGACGCCACGGATTCAAATGCTGTCGTGCGAATCGTCATCAGCTTAATCGGTTGAGGATTCTGCACCGTCGCAATCGCATTGCCCGCGTAAATAGGGTGACGGAACGTGTCGGGACTTTCGATATCAATCACATCCGAGACGGGCGCACTGTCCAACAGCGCGGCCACGCGGGGAAGAATGTTTTTGCCCTGGCTGGTCGCGGGCATCAGAATGTGCGTGAACTCCGGTGCGAGCTTGACGACAACTGCCGCGACATTCTCGGCCAGGAATGCGGCGTAGGCCGGACCGTCAGCCTGCAAAACCTCGGCCACGCCGGGAACGGCGGCAGCGGCTTTGGCGGCCCCGTCCGCTTGATGCCCAGCAACCAGAACGCTCACCGGAGCGCCCACTTTTGCGGCAGCCCCCAGAGCCGTCAGCGTGGCGGGCTTGAGCGAGACGTTGTCGTGTTCGGCAATGACCAGGGTCTTCATGGGACGCTCCGTCGTGGGGATCGGGTTTTTGCGGAAATTGAGGAAAGAGCCAGAGGGAAGAAAACGAGGGGTTGGGCTAGCTAGATCACCTTTTTCTCACCGCGCAGCTTCGCAACCAGTTCGGCCACATCAGCCACTTTGCTGCCACCCTTGCGCACGGGGGGCTCGGTCACTTTCAGCGTTTTCAAGCGAGGCGTGAGATCCACGCCCAACGTCTCGGGCTTGAATTCCTCAATCGGCTTCTTCTTGGCCTTCATGATGTTGGGCAGCGAGGCGTAGCGCGGTTGGTTCAAGCGCAGATCCGTCGTGACAACCGCCGGAAGCGTGACCAACAGAACCTCGGTCCCGCCGTCAATCTCCCGCGCCACGCGCAGCTTGTCGCCCTCTACATCAATCTTGGAGGCGAACGTCGCCTGCGGCCACCCCAGCAGCGCGGCCAGCATTTGGCCCACTTGGTTGGCATCATCGTCAATCGCTTGCTTGCCCAGGAAAACGGCCTGAGGCGATTCTTTCGCGACAATCGCTTTCAGGGCTTTCGCGATTTCCAGCGGCTGAAGCTCGCCCTCCACGGGCACGAACAATGCCCGATCAGCTCCGACAGCCATGGCGGTGCGCAAGGTTTCTTGCGCGGCCACAGGCCCCAGCGTCACCACCACAACTTCCGTCGCAACCCCCTTTTCCTTGAGCTGCACGGCGGCTTCCAGCGCAATTTCATCAAAGGGATTCATGGACATCTTGACGTTCGCGGTCTCAACGCCGCTGCCGTCGGCCTTCAGGCGGATTTTGACGTTGTAATCAATGACGCGCTTGACGGCGACGAGGATTTTCATGGGAGCCCCGTGAACGAAGGAAGAATCAAGAATCCGGCCCCTGGGACCGAATCGCGAAGGGATTCCGTTATGACGTCCCACGCCCCGGAATGCAAGAACGCCCCGTGCAAACGGACAGGAAGGGGAAGATCGATGGGGGCTCCTTCAGGACCGCAGACAGTGGTGTGAAAATATTCTTTCTGTGTTACGGCTCTTTCCCGGCGGAAGGGGGAAGGGTAGGCTCCGCGCGGTATGAAGAATCGCGCGACGGGGACCGTTGATATGCGGTGGAATCGCTACCCCATCAGTTTCTGGCGACGTTTGGGTCCTGGCTTGATCACGGGCGCGGCAGATGACGACCCCAGCGGCCTTGCGACGTATTCGCAGGCGGGCGCGCAGTTCGGGTTTACGCTCGGCTGGACGTTGGTTCTCTGCTTTCCGTTGATGGCGGCGGTCCAGGAAATGAGCGCGCGCATCGGGCGGATCACATGCTACGGCCTGGCCGGAAACTTACGGCTTTTCTACCCCCTTGCCCTGCTGCGGGGGCTCGTTGCGTTGCTGGTCATGGCGAACGTCATCAACCTTGCGGCGGATCTCGGCGCGATGGGCGCGGCGGTGCAGTTGGTGGTCGGCGGGCCCACCAACCTTTGGGTGCTGGCCTTCGGCGTGGGGTGCATCGCGCTCCAGGTTTTTGTGGACTACCGGCGAACCATCGCCGTGCTGAAGTGGCTCACGCTGAGTTTGTTTGCCTACGTGGGCGTCGCACTGATGGTCTCAATCCCCTGGGGGCAAGCGCTGTGGCACATGGTGGTGCCGACGATCACGCCCACCAAGGATGGCTTTGCTGTCGTGGTGGCGATTTTTGGCACGACGCTCAGCCCCTATTTGTTTTTCTGGCAGGCGACGCAAGAGGCCGAGGACGTGGCCGACAAGCCCGAGGCCTACCCCCTGCTGATCGCGCCGCACCAAGCGGCTGAGGAGCTTCACCGCATTCGCTTTGATACGTACATCGGCATGGGGCTTTCGAATCTCGTGGGCCTTTTTGTCCTGATCACGGCGGGAGCCACGCTTCACGTTCACGGCATCACGGATGTGCAGACCGCGAACCAAGCCGCCGAAGCGCTCCGTCCCCTTGCGGGGCCTTTGGCGTCCGTTGTGTTTGCGCTCGGGATCATCGGGACGGGCTTGCTGGCCGTGCCGATCCTCGCCGCTTCGTCAGCCTACGCGGTGGGGGAAGCGCTGGGCTGGCGTATTGGGCTTGGCAGGCGGCCCCGCGAGGCCAAGGCATTTTACGGAACCCTTGTCGGCGCAACGTTGATCGGCACCGTCATGAACTTCACGGGCGTGGACGCCATGAAAGCGCTTTTTTGGGCCGCCGTGCTCAACGGCGTTGTCGCCGTGCCGATGATGTACGTGCTGGTCCACATGGCATCGTCCCCGCGCTTGATGGGCCCTTATGTGATTTCCCGAGGCCTGAAGGCCATGGGCATCCTGGCCGCCGTCGTCATGACCGCCGTCGTTGGCGCGATGGGCGTGATGTTTTGGCTGTGATCGCTTGTTGCATCAG
>CAIPYM010000064.1 GCA_903869345.1 uncultured Pseudomonadota bacterium | reverse complement strand
GGTCCTGACACGGTGGCCAATCTGACGAGTGCGACAATCGACAACGGCGGGTACGTGCAGGGCAGCAACGCGGGGGCGTACACCCTGAGCGCGACGGGGCTGGTGGCCACGAACTACCAGTTGGGAGCGGTGACGGACGGAACACTGACGGTGGGCAAGAGGACTCTGAACGTCATCACCAACCCTCAGAGCAAAAAAGTTGACGCGCCGGATCCGGTGTTCACGGGAAGCCACAATCTGATCGCCCAGGACGTGCCGTTGATCAGCTGGACCTACGCGCCCTTGGGCTACGGCGGAGCGATCGGAGCCTACCCCATCACCGCGACGGCGGACGATCCCTTGAACCGCCTGGCGAATTACCTCCGAGTCGAATCCGACGGAACGTTCACCGTGAGCTCACGCGAAAACCCTGTCGCTCCCGCCCTGCCCAACACGGTTGCCGTTAACAGCCAAACCCCCTCATCGCTCTTTCTGACGGCCTCCCCGTCAATCCAACCTGTCCTGATGGCGTATTCTTCCTCGATCCAATCCGCCGATTCTCTCTTTCTAACGGCCCCTTCGTCGATCCAATCCGCTGATTTTCTCGCAAACCCGCCCCGATTCCCGGTCCTCGAAATCACCCCCGCCCTCCGCCACCACCTGAACCTCCCCCCCTTCCTGTCCTGGTTCCCCCTCACACAACCTGACACGAACAACGGAGATGCCTCCTGATACCCCTTTTGCGATTTGACGGCTGTGCACGCCAAGGCGCACGGTGGAGACAGGTCAAACTTTTTAAGGGGAGGCCTTCATGATCAGCGCCCATGGTTACGCCGCACACGCCGCCGATAAACCCCTGACTCCCTTTGCGTTTGAGCGCCGCGAGCCGGGCCCTCGGGACGTGCAAATGTCCGTCCTTTACTGCGGGATTTGCCATTCGGACCTGCACCAAGTGCGCGGCGACTGGGAGCCGATGATCCCCTCGCTCTACCCCATGGTGCCTGGGCATGAAATTGTGGGCCGCGTGACGAAAGTCGGTGCCCGCGTCGCCAAATTCAAGATTGGCGATACCGTGGGGGTCGGGTGCATGGTCAATTCGTGCCGGACGTGCCCCGCATGCCGGAACGGGCTTGAACAGTACTGCGAAAGCGGCGCGACCATGACGTACAACGGGCGCGAGCGCGACTCGGGCGATCCAACGTTCGGCGGCTATTCGGATGTTCTTGTCACCAACGAAGATTTTGTTGTGCGGATTCCGGACAACCTGGATCTGAAAGCCGTTGCGCCGCTTTTGTGCGCCGGAATCACGACGTATTCGCCGCTGCGCCACTGGAAGGCGGGACCTGGCGTGCGGGTTGGGATCATCGGCCTCGGTGGACTTGGGCACATGGGGATTAAGTTCGCCCGTGCATTTGGGGCGGAGGTCACACTGCTCACGACCTCGCCCAGCAAAGTCCACGACGCGGAGCGCCTCGGCGCCCATGCAACGCTTGTGACACGGGACGCCGCGGTGTTCACCAAGAACGCTGGGAAATTCGATCTGTTGTTCAACACGATTCCCACGGGACATGACGTGAACCCCTACCTGCAGTTGCTGGCGCAAGATGGCGTGATGATCCTGGTTGGGGCGTTGACGGCGCTCACCCCACCGCCCCTTGGGGCCAACCTCCTCTTCAACCGTCGGAGCCTCGTCGGGTCGATCATCGGGGGTATCCGGGAAACGCAAGAGATGCTGGATTTTTGCGGGGCCCACACCATCATGTGCGACGTGGAGGTTATCCCCCTTCAAAACGTGAACGCTGCCTTCGAGCGCTTGGCAAAGGGCGATGTGCATTACCGCTTCGTGATTGACATGGAGTCCTTGCGGCGAGAATCTGCACGGGCCGCGTAGCCTCCCGGGGCCCGGAATCCTCGTGTTACGTCCCTTCCTCCCGCCCCAGGTAAAACCATTCCTGCCCGAGGGCAGCGTTGGCATCGGGCAGAAGGATGAATCCACCCTGCGACGCGCAAAGCTCTGTGCCGTCCACCGTGCGTGCCACGACCTCCCCCGTGGCAACCGGGTCCAGGTGACGCCAGGGCTTCACAAACATGCCCTCACGGTCGCGGTAAACCACGCGGTCCACGCGAACGCGCCGAGGCGACGATGAACACCAACCCGAAGGACGCTCGGGCCAGGGAAGCATTCCAAGGTGATCCAGCGCCCCGCGCACGGCACGGTAGGCGACCTCGGGGGCTTGCGGGTCCAGGTGGTCGCCGCATTCAATGAGCGCGGCGTGGGCCCCGTTGCGGCGAGCCCATTCCTCGGTGCCAACGCCTTCCAGGGGGTCACGCGTGGGATCCTGACGGCCCGTGGCCGCGTAAGCCTCTTCCCACCCCGACAGAATCGTATCCACGCCAAGGCTTTGGGCCAGCGCGTCTTCTTCGGAGTCGTGCCCGCCCACAAATCCGAAGGGCGGGCCGCCGTTGGGGTAGGAATGGATGTCCAAAAGGTGCGTGCACGCCGCCATCAGTGGGCACAGCGCGTTGCCCAGTTGCGCCTCGTATGTCGTGGGGTTTTCGGTCGGCACCAGAAACCGATTCAGGTTGCGTTCCATGAACCGCTTGCCCTCGGCATAGGCGCGGGGGTTGCACACCGGGACGAACGTCAGCGTTCCTCGTCGCAGCATAAGACGTCCGGCTTGAAGGCCATCCCGGAGACGATGCAGGGCTGTCGCGCCGCACGTCTCGTTGCCGTGAACGGCCCCGAGGACCAAAAGCCTTGGCCCCGGCTCTTCCGTAAGGTAGGCGTTCACCTCAAGCATGCGCCCTCAAAGGAGCCGAAGCGTGCCTCGCCGCCTTGGTGTTGAAAGGATGGTGCGGTCGAGAAGACTCGAACTTCCACGAGATTTCTCCCACAGCGACCTCAACGCTGCGCGTCTACCAATTCCGCCACGACCGCGCACCCCTCCGCTCTTTCAAGCAGCCGCTACCACTACCAAACTTCTCCCCTCCGGATCAAGCGATGGATTTCGTTTTCATCCTGGTACATTCTGAACGTGGGTGAAAAGGTAGGTTTGGCGAACCTTCTCCCATCATTCTTGTTTTGTCGTGTCGCTCATCCCGTCTTGCCCTCGGCGGAAGAGCGCAGCACTATGGGCCTCGTTCGGATCTTTGGCCCGAGGTGTTTCGATGCGTCGTTTTCTTTCGCGCGTTTTGCAAGTCGGTGCGGTGGTGGTGAGCCTCGGCACGGCGTTTCTCGGCACGGCGCAAGCCGGGAGTTTAGCCAAGGCCGATCAATCCCCTCTGGCCGAGATTGCCTTTGCCGATCGTCCGTTCGTGTTGCCGATGGATCGCAACTTCCAGCTGGCCCTTTCAGCCGCGGGAACGGGACTCGGGCGTCGGTGCGGGGCGATGGAGGCCTATGAGTGGCCCATCGCCATGACGGAGCAAACGCGGGCGCGGGACCTGTTTGCGGGCATCGTCAACCAACTGCGTGGCCAAGGCTTTACGGTGAACGAGCGTCCCGTGGGACCCGATGCGCCGGATGTCATTTTGTTGACCGCCGACCGAGCCGACAAGAATCTCATTGCCCTGTGGTCGGGGGGCAACGACATGGGGCTTATTCTCACGTTATGTGAAGCCAAGACCCTTTTGCCGACGCGCCTCACCACCGATCAGGTCCCTGAAGGGATGTCCACGTTTCGGGCCGCCTCCAAGATTCGCGGAAGTGCACCGATCGTTGGAGTCTGGAACGGAACGTACACGTGTGCGCAGGGGCCCGTCGGGGGAACGTTGAGCGTGACTAGCGTCAAGGACGATGCGCTGGAGGGCGTGTTCCGTTTCTACCCGTTGCCCAAGAACCCTCACGGGACTTCCGCAGGAAGCTTTCACGTGCACGGTACGTACAACCCGAAAACCCAGCGCACGCTTTTGGACCCGGAAGATTGGATCGCGCGCCCCAAAGGGTATGACGCCACCGTCATGCTGGGTCGGTTTGACCCGGCAACACGCGGCTTCAGTGCCTATTTTATGGGACTTGAGGGTTGCACAAGCTTTGAAGCGGCTTACACCCCCGAAAGCGCCGACACTCTTGCCCCCGAACGTCCCGCAAAGGTGCACAAGAAAAAAGCACGAACAGCGACGTCTCAAAAAACGCCCAGGGCTCCCCACCCCGCCGAGTAAGAAAAGCTCGGTTTTCCGCGCGTGGTGCGGGCAGCCGGACTTGAACCGGCACGTCGTTGCCAACTTCGGATTTTAAGTCCGATGCGTCTACCATTCCGCCATGCCCGCGCCGCGCTTACTTTCCGCGTCGGAAGAAGCCCGTCAGAACTACCAAGTTCCGTGGCGGTTGCCAACGCCACGCCTCAGGCGCGGGTCACGGCCTCGTAAGCCTCAGTGAGCACGCGCGTGATGGGCCCAGGTGTGAACATCCATGCGCCGATTTGTCCGACGGGCGTGATCTCCGCCGCCGACCCCGTCAGAAAGACCTCGTCGGCCAGCTGCACCTCGGGCGGCCAGATTTCGCGCTCAAGGACTCGAATCCCCTTGGCCTCGGCAAGGGCCATAACGGTCTGGCGCGTAATGCCGTTCAGAATGCATTCCGCCGTCGGGGTGTGCAGAACGCCGTCTTGGACCATGAAAAAGTTCGCGCTTGTCGCCTCGGCGATCCGTCCGCGCCAATCCACCATCAGGGCATCCGAACATCCCAAGTCCTCGGCGTGGTGTTTGTTGATCGTGCCGATCATGTAAAGGCCCGACGCTTTGGCATGCGTGGGGGCCGTGTGCGGCGCGGGACGTGCCCACGGAGCCCAGGTCATGCGAATGCCCTTGGTCCGCGCGTCGGCGCCGTAGTACGGAGGCCACGACCAACAGGCAATGGCCAGGTGAATGGTGCTGGCCTTGGCCGAAACGCCCATGACCTCGCTCCCGCGCCACGCAAACGGACGCACGTAACCGTCTTTCAGCCCGTTCGCTTGCAGCGTTGCGGTGATCGCTTCGTCCACAGCCTCGGCTGTGTAAGGAATCGTGAACCCGAGGATTTTCGCCGACGTCAAAAGCCGTTCGGTGTGTGCGCGCTGTTTAAAGACCTTGCCGTTGTAAACGCGTGCACCGTCGAAGACCGAGCTCCCGTAATGCAGGGCGTGCGTGAGAACATGAATCCGCGCCTCGCGCCACGGCACCAGCTTCCCGTCCATCCAAATCACACCGTCCCGATCATCAAAAGGAACAAGCGCCATGGTGCTACCTCCCCGGTCCGACACAACGATCAACGAACACGTCCGTTAAAGCATGCGCGGGACGACGTGAACAAGAGGGGTGTGCAGCCCCGACCCCGTTCAACGCAGGGCAATCCAGAAACCACCCACAATCAAGGCCAAAAGGCCAAGACCGACCCACGTCAGGTATTTTTCCACAAACGTTCGCACGGGCTCGCCCAGCCAGCGAACAAGTGCCGCGACCAGAAAGAAGCGTGCCCCGCGCGTCAAAAATGATGCTGCCACAAAAGGCACGAGGTCCAGGTGGGCCACCCCGCTTGCGATCGTCACCAATTTAAAGGGAATGGGGGTGAGGCCCTTGATCAAAATCAGAACAACCCCCCATTCCTGAAAACCGTGGGAGAACCGTTCAAAGCCCTCCTGCAGACCGTAGGTGTCGATGATCCACCGCCCCAACGTCGCGTAGAAAAGGGCCCCGAGAGCATACCCCCCGAGTCCCCCCAGCACCGACCCCGCCGTGCAAATCGTGGCGTACAGCCACGCCTTGGTCCGCTGTGCTAAGGCCATGGGTAACAGCAGGATATCCGGCGGAAGGGGAAAGAATGAGCTTTCGGCGAACGCAACGCCAAACAAGACGTAAGGTGCACCCGGACGCTCGGCTTGGCGGAGGGCCCAATCGTAGAGGGGACGGAAGGGGGACATGGGATGTCTCTCGGCGGGTTGAAAACAATCTTTCGTGTGAGCGCGGCGGGATCCCGCTGCGGCCCACCTCATCGTCCTGGCCAAAGAATCCACGCGCCCGAGCCTGGAGCTTGGCCAAGACCAAGCCCCTGTTCCGCGCACGCGAGCCTCAGAACCTCCAGGGTTCCGACAAACGTCAGATCCACTTGCGCCGCGCCCCGCACAAGAGTCAAAAGATCAATCCGCTCCACGCCCACCACGCGGGTCAACCGTGCGCGGACCTGGGGCCACGCCGCCAGATTGGGGAGCTGCACCGTCACAAGAAGGTGAACCACGGGCTCTTTGTCTTCGGCAGAAAACGACACGGCCTTTGGGGTGTCAGAGGCCCCCTCCTTTCCCTCCTTGGGCGCGATCGTTGCCTCGCTCGTCGTTGAGGGGGGGGCCGCGTCCAGCCAACGCCGAATGGCGGCCACGTTCCGACGAAGGGCCAAATCGGGGGGGGTGGCTTTGGGGGCCCCTGGGGTCTCCACCGTTGTGGTGCCCCGGCGCTGGCCGTCCGCACCGTACCGCGTTACCTCAAGGTGCTGATGATCCGGCCCCAAGACGGCCACGGCCACCTCGTCCGCGTGGTAAGCCTGGGCAAGAGTCTGCAGGGGGCCCGAATCCCCCTTCAGGGCTTCGGTTGCACTGATCCGCGCAATGTCCGCAAGGTCGCCCGTGGGCACGACGATGGGGGTTCGCCCCGCGCGGGAGGGGGAGGCCGCCCACGCCTGCCGCCAGGGTGTGTCCTCTTCCCACAAAACAGACGGTTCGCCCTGAACGATGGGCAGGACTGCCGTCAAAGGCCCCGCACGCGTTGCCGACATGACGTGCCGGTCTTTGAGGATCTCTTGAACGGCCTGCGGCTTGAACTGAACCGACAAAAGACCTTTGTACCGTCCCGCCAACACCGTCTCGTGTTCAATGTCGAGGGCCCGCACAAGGGCCGCAATCGTTTTGTCCTGAAAAGAGGCCGCCGACACGTTTGAAGCGCCGAGTCGAGTCAAAAGCTGCTCAAACGCCGCGCGTTCGGCGTCGGTCCGCGCTTTGTCACGGGCCTCGGCCGCCGTCGGCGCGGCAATGTCCACGGCAATGTCCGTGATCCGGTAAAGCGCGTCTGCGCCCTCCTCGGCCCGACCCGGAACGGCAAGAAACGCAAAAAGCGGCCCCAGTAAAATGACAACCGCCAGGGCTCGGAACGCGATGCGGACCATCGTGAAAACCTCGTGTTGAACCAACGTTGATCCTCGAACGTGCTGTTGAGGAAACCCCTTCGTCTGTGGTACATCCCGCCCGTGGTGTACAGGAGCCCGTGATGTCCAGCAATCCCGCAACTCAAGACCCCGCCGACCCTTACACGCGGGCCGGCGTCAACATTGAAGCCGGCAACGCGCTTGTCCGGGCGATTGCGCCGTTGGCCCGATCCACGCGACGCACAGGATCGCTGGGAGGGATTGGTGGTTTCGGCGGCCTGTTTGATCTCAAAGCCACGGGGTACCACGATCCCATTCTGGTGGCCGCGACGGACGGTGTCGGAACCAAGCTGCGCGTCGCCATTGATACGGGGCGGCCCGATTCGATCGGGATTGACGTTGTGGCCATGAACGTCAACGACCTGGTCGTCCAAGGGGCCGAGCCGCTTTTGTTTCTGGATTACTTTGCCACGGGCAAACTGGACGTCGAGGTCGCCCGGCGCGTTGTCGCCAGCGTCGCGGAAGGGTGCCTCCAGGCGGGATGCGCCCTCGTGGGCGGTGAGACCGCCGAAATGCCGGGGCTTTACGCGGACAACGACTACGACCTGGCGGGGTTTGCGCTCGGCGCGGTGGAGCGGGAGAACGTCTTGCCCCTTCCCACGGTCGCGGTGGGGGACATTGTTTTGGGCCTTCCCTCGGCCGGGGCCCACAGCACGGGGTTTTCCCTGATCCGCCGCATTCTGGCCGATAAGGGCCTGCGGTACGACGATCCCGCGCCGTTCGAATCCTCGAGGTCCCTCGCGGACGTTTTGCTGACACCTACGCTGATTTACGTCAAACCCGCCCTGGCCGCTGCACGAGCGGGCCTGGTGAAGGCGATGGCGCACATCACGGGCGGCGGATTTTTGGACAACATCCCCCGCGTTGTGCCGGACCACCTGAGCGTGCGTCTGGATGTCCGCGCCTGGCCGTTGCCGCCTTTGTTCGGCTGGCTGGCGCACGAGGCGAACCTCAGCGCTCTTGCGCTCGCCAAAACCTTCAACGCCGGAATCGGGTTTGTCCTGATCGCCGCACCGGACCAGGCGGATGCTCTAGGCGTTGCACTGGAGAGCGCGGGCTTTCCGGCGTATGTGATCGGGCGTGTTGAATCCAGAGTGGGGCCGGACGGGGTTGTTTTGGAAGGAACGGAATCATGGCCGCACTAAACGTTGCCGTTTTAATCTCGGGGCGCGGCAGCAACGCTGCGGCGATGATCCACGCAAGCTGCCAACTGGACTCGCCCTTTCGGATCGTTGGAATCATTGCCGATCGTCCCTCGGCCCCAGGACTGTCGCTCCCCCGTGCCCTGGATATTCCCACCCACGTTGCGGATTATTCTACGTTTGCGACCCCGGCGTTGTTCGAGGATAACCTTGAACAAACCTTTCGGGCCTGGAACACGCAACTGGTTGTGTTAGCGGGGTTTATGCGCATTCTGTCGCCCACCTTTACCGAGCGGTGGCGGGATCGTTTTGTGAACATTCACCCGACACTTCTGCCCGCGTTTCCGGGGCTTCATGGCGTGCGTCAGGCTCTGGCAGCCGGAGTTCGCATCGCGGGATGCACCGTTCACTTCGTCCGTCCCGACGTGGATTCGGGGCCCATCATCGCGCAAGGCGCGGTCGCCGTCGCGCAGGACGATACGGAAGAATCACTGGCCGCCCGAATCCTTGAGGTTGAGTGCCGTCTTTACCCCCGCGTTGTCCGCCTCATCGCGGAAGGTCGCGTGTCGATCCACAATGATCGCGTCCTCATCGCTGGCACGTTGGCCCCCCAAGGGGCGCTGTTGAATCCGGAGGAGCAGAGCCTTTAACGGCTCGGGGTCCGCTGAACCTGAACTCTATAGCTGACCTCCAACAAAATGCTTCTGGATTTTTGCACCCAACGGTTGTGCGAGACGCGACGGGATTCCATCACGACGACGCTGCGAGGCGAAAGCTTTTTGAGATCGATAAAACAGGCACCTTTGGCGGATGGGGTGGGATTCGAACCCACGGCGCCCTTGCGGGCGCGCCGGTTTTCAAGACCGGTGCCTTAAACCACTCGGCCACCCATCCGTTAGGTTTCGACGCTTGAGGGGCTTTCCCTGGCCCGCTGGGCACGTTCTGTCAAGGGTGTTAGCGTTTGTCGATTGTTTCACCGGGCCGATGGCCACTTTGCAGGACATTCAGCCGCGCGATTTGCCGGTCAATGTACGAGTTGATCGCCCCCACCTTGTTTTCCCGCACAAGCGACCTCACAGGATCGCCGTTGTTGCCTTCCTCGGTGACAACGTACCGCACAAAAGGGGCGGAGGCTCCCAACGTTTGGTGCAGGCCTGCCGTGAGACCCTGGGCCAGAATCGTGTTGGCGGTAGCCCCCATGCTTTGCTCCGCGAGGTGCATGAGGCCCATCAAGCTTTCTTCAATCGAACCCGCGTGAATGGTTGTCAGCACCAAGTGTCCCGTTGTGGCGGCGCGCAGAATTTGCTCGGCCGCGCGGGGAGACCGCACCTCACCAACCAGCAGATAGCGAGGCGTCCACCGCAACGCGCGTTTCAAGGGCGTCGCCCAATCCTCGTCCTTGCCGATTTGGACCTGGTAGCAATAACCGTACTCACCCACCTCGCCATCCAAGATGTATTCCACGGGGTCCTCGATCGAGATTCCAACGCCTCCGTAGTGGCGCAAGTAATCCGCTAAAAGAGCAAACGATGTGGTGGTCTTCCCATGGCCCGTGGCCCCGGAGATGATAATGAGACCATCGCGTTGCCCCAGGCGGCGCAGATGGGCAGCGATATGGGGCGCAAAATCCAGATCTTCCAACGTTGGAACCGTCGCTTTGATCCGGCGCAAAATGGCCCATTCCTGCCCATTGGCGAGGTGTTGCCACGACAAGCGAAACCGCACGCCATCGTGGGTGTAGGCCGAATCGGGCGATTCGAGCTTTCCGCGAATTTCGGCGATCATGGAACCAATTTCATCTTGGTAGCCATCGGGCAGTGCACGCGTCCAAGCATTGGTGTAGTCCCGTGATGCCGAACGGTACCGGGCCGACGCCTTTTCATCCAACCGAAGGTAAAGGTCCATGAAATCCAGATCACGCAAGCGCTTGGACGAAGAGGGGGGTTCAGACATTAAAGCTTCTCCTGCGTACGAGGCGGAAGGGGCATGGGCGCGTTGGCGAGTCGTGCGGCGATTCGGTCAATGTACGTGGACATCATGCCAATTTTCTTCTCACGGATCAGGGACCGAACGGGATCCCCTGGGTTGTCCGGTTCGGTGAAAACATAGCGCACGAACGGCCCTGTATCCCGCATGGTTTGGAACAAAAGAGCTGTAAGACCTGCCGCAAGGATCGATTCGCACCCTGGCCCCATGGCGCGTTCCGCAAGAAACAGCAGCCCCATCAACGCCTCTTCCAGCGACCCGGCGTGCACCGTGGTGAGGACCGTGTACCCCGTACTTGCGGCACGAAGGAGCTGTTCCGCTGCTTGAGGCGTGCGAATCTCTCCGACAAAAATGTAACGGGGGGCCCATCGTAACGACCGCTTGAGGGCAATGGCCCATTCGTCATCATTTTGCACCTCCACCTGAAAGCACTGCCCGGTTTCGCCGTGGCGAGCCGGAAAAATATACTCAACGGGATCCTCGATGGTGACGGCGGCCCCGCCATACGTGTTTAAGTAGTGTCCTAACAGGCTCGCTGCGGTTGTCGTCTTGCCAGCCCCGGCAGATCCGGCCACAAGAATCAACCCATCTCGTTTGCCAAGCCCCTGCAAATGATTGCGGATGTGCGAAGGAAACCCAAGCGTGTCGAGGGAGGGGATGATGTCGTTGATTCGCCGCCCACACGCCCAAATGGACCCATCGGACATCAATTGACGCGAGAACCTGCACCTCACGCTCTCAAATGTCACGGCCCCTTCGTTGCGCTGAAGCGTGGAACGAACCGCCTCTGTCAGGTCCTCAATCGCAGGCAGAAAAGTGTCGGGAACCAGCTTATTGAGGGCTGTTTCACCCCGCGTATTGGGTCGGAACAGGGGATGCGCGGGTCCATCAAGCCGGATGTAAATATCCACAAAAGGCAAGTCGGCCAAAGTTGTCACGTGCCGTCCTCCTTTGTGAGGGAGCCCCCCTGGATTCCACGATTCTCCCATCGGCCCGCAAGGGTTGCAAGAAGCAGCGATTCCGTCAAGCTGCGCGGACGGACTCCGGTTCCCCTCGCGCGGAATCGGACGATAATTCGGGAAGAGCTAGCGGATCTTCCCGCAAAGCCATGGCGTCCGCCAAGTCCACCGACACCAATTGCGACACACCTTTTTCAGCCATGGTCACGCCGTAAAGCCTGTCCATGCGCGTCATGGTGAGACGGTGGTGTGTGATGACGAGAAAACGCGTGCCTGTTTCCCGCGCAATTCCTTCCACGAGGGTACAGAACCGCTCGATGTTGGTTTCATCCAGCGCAGCCTCGGCTTCGTCCAACACACACAACGGTGAAGGGCGCGTTTGAAACACGGCGAACAAAAGGGCGAGCGCCGTCAGCGTCCTTTCGCCGCCGGACAATAGCGACAGCCGCTGAAGTTTTTTGCCAGGGGGACTCGCGAAAATTTCCAACCCTGCCCCCAGAGGGTCCTCGTTGTCGGTGCTTTCGAGAAGCTCCAAGTGGGCACGCCCCCCGCCGAACAGACGTTTGAAGAGAACTTGGAAATGCTCGTTCACACGCTCAAACGAATCCCGTAGCCTCGTTCGTGCCTCGCGCCCCAGGTACGCAACGCCCTGGCGCAGTTTGGCAATCGCGGCCACGAGGTCGTCTTTCTCGCACTGCAACCGGGTCACATCACCTTCCAACGTGGCGGCTTCTTGTTCCGCGCGGAGGTTCACGGGCCCCAGGGCATCGCGTTCCCGCAGCGCGTGGCCCAACGTTTGCTCCAGGTCGAACACGCTGGGCGTGGGATCCTGGCCTTCGGATTCGGCGGCAGATTCAAGGGCTGTGGCGTGTGCGACAATCTCTTCCGGCGAAAGGTCCCGCTTTTCGCGAATGGCGCGGATCAGGTCCATGCGGCGCTCCTCGGTCCCCGCAAGGACCGATTCGGCCCGCACCTCGGCGTCCCGCGCGGTGCGAAGCGCTTCTTCGGCGCGGCGCTGGGCGCGTTCGGCCTCGGCCTTCGCTTGTTCAACGTCTTCCAGAGCACGTGCCGCTTGATGCCGCGCGTCTTCGGCCTCTCGCCCAGCGGCCTGCACGCGCTCCAACTCGGTGGCAAGGGCGGTGGGTTTGGCCCGCGCCACCTCCAAGCGGGCCGCAAGCTCGTGGCTGCGTGACTCCAGATCCGCTCGTTGGGCCTGAGCCTTGGCAAGCCGGTCACGCCACGCGGACTCTTCATGCCCCAGCGAGGTCCGACGCGCCTGGAACGAGGCCCGCTCGTGCCGCATTTGGACGACACGCGCTTGGGCCTCGGCCAGACGAACGCGTAAGGCCTCGGCTTCGGTGCGCATCGCGGCGCTGGCAAGGCGCAGGGCCTCCAGGTCGGGTCCCGACGTTGTTTCCTCTTCCAGCGCTAAGGCACGGTCGCGCAGGCGCGCGAGGTCGCTCTCTACATGCCGTCTGTTTTCATCCAGCGCGGCGCGTTGGCTGTCCGCCGCCGCGCTCTCGCGGTCGCGTTGCGCTTGGCGGGTGCGGGTGGCGTCGAGCACCTCCCGTGCCCGTGTCCAGGCCTGCCGTGCCGCGTGTTCCCGCGCGGCGGCGGCCTCAACCGTGCTTTCGGCAACGCGCAAGGCGTTCTGCGCGACCTCGAGGGCCGTGTGCGCTTCGGCGCGCGAGACCCCCAGCTCGGCAAGGCGGTTGCGTTGCTGGAGCCGTACCGCCGCAGCGGTCGGGGCGGACGGCGCGACGGTCAGGCCATCCCAGCGCCATGCGCCACCCTCCCGGCTCACGAGCATTTGCCCAGGGAGGAGGGCCTCGGCGCGTGCGGTCCCTTGGGCGCTGTCCTCCACAAGCCCCACCTGGCTCAACCGCCGCGCCAGGACCTCGGGGGCGGTGACGTGCGCGGCGAGTGCTGTCACGCCCTCGGGCAGTGTGGGGGCCGAGGTGAGGGGCGGAAGGCGTCGCCAATACAGGGGCGCGGAAGGATCGAGCGAAGCCGTTGCGCCTTCACCGAGTGCAGCGGCCACAGCGCCTTCAAGCCCCGGCGGAGCTGTCAGATCGTCCAAAACGGGACGACCCTTCGTCCCTCCCCCGACACCCGTTGCGGCCAAAAGCGCGGCCAGCGCCTGAACGTCGGCGTTGATCCGGGCCCAACGGCTTTCGACCGCGCGGACCTCGGCGCGAAGCTCTTCCCGCGCGGCTTCGTCGCGTCGGCGTTCGGCTTCGGCATGCTCCACGGCGGCGTGCGATTCCTGCACGGCGCGTTCATCGCGCTCCACATCCCCGTCCGTCGCGCCAACGTCCGCGCGAGCCGCCATGCGTTGCGCGAGTTCCGCCCGCTGCGTGTCGTGATGCCCCCGCCGCGCGGCGAGCAGGGCGCGACGTTCCCGAAGGTCGGCCAGTTCCCGACCACGAGCGTTTTGCCGCGCCTCGGCTTGCGCGGTCGCTTGCACGCGCTCAGCAAGCGCGGCTTCCGTGCGGCGGGCTTCGTCGGCCAAACCTTGCGCCTGACTTTCCGCTTCGGGCCAGGCCCCCTCCAGCCGTGACTCGTCCTCGGCCAGGGCCTTGGCACTTTCCTCAAGCCGCGCGAGGGCGTCGGTCGCGTCACGTTCGCGCGTGGCCTCGCGAGCCCTGTCGCCTTCCATCTGAGCCCCGAGTGTGTTGAGGGCCCGAATTTCTTCCTGAGCCCGACGTGCGTCGGCCTCCAAGCTTTCCCGCGTCATCAGAATCCGCTGGACGCGCACGGCGGTCGCGGCCTCGGTCTCGCGCAAGGCGGGCAGGGCGGCGCTCAGACGGCTGACCTCCGTTTGCGCCCGCGTCGCCTCGGCCAAGCGTTCGGCACTTTGATGCTGCAGATCCGTCCACGCCGTCCGCGCATCGTCCCGCGCCGTATTGACTTCTTCCCATTTGCGGGCCAGCAGCAACGTCTCAGTGCGGCGAACGCGATCCGTCAGGTCGCGGTAGCGTTTCGCTTGCTTGACTTGCCCGCCAAGGCTTCGGCGCTGGGTTTGCAACGCGCCCAACACATCATCCACGCGCGTGAGGTTTTGCTCGGCCGCGTGGAGCTTCACTTCCGCCTCGCGCCGCCTCGCGTGCAGGCCCGCAACGCCCGCTGCTTCCTCCAGGATCAAGCGACGGTCTTCGGGTTTGGCGCGGATCAAGGCGTCGATCTGCCCTTGCCCCACGACGCTGGTCGCCTGAGCGCCCGTTGCCTGGTCCGCGAACAAAATCTGCACATCCCGTTGCCGCGCGAGTGTGCCGTTCACGCGGTAGTCCGACCCCCCGCCGCGTTCAATGCGCCGTTGCACGCCGACCTCATCGGCCTCGTGGTAAGGCGGCGAGGCCGTGCGGTCGTGGTTATCCAGTAAAAGCTGCACCTCGGCGGTGTGACGCGCTGGGCGCGTGGCGGTGCCCGCGAAAATCACGTCGTCCATCTCGGCCCCGCGCAGGCGGCGCGGCGAGGTCTCGCCCATGACCCAGCGCAAGGCTTCCACCAGATTCGACTTGCCGCACCCGTTCGGGCCCACGATGCCCGTGAGCCCAGGCCCAATGTCCACCTCAACGGGGTCCATGAACGACTTGAAGCCGTGAAGACGAAGGCGTGTGAATCGCACCGGAACGAGCCTTTCGTGAACGAGCGTCTTAGGTCAGAAACCCTAGCACAATGTTCCGAACGGGCTCCAGAGCCCCCGAACAGACGTGATCAGGTCTGTCCAGCAAGGGACCACGCCCCTTCCGGCGTTCTGGAGGAAGCTTCTGATCCTTCTCCGCAAGCCGGGCTTTTCAACGCTCGAAGAAGATGGGAGAATCCATTCCGTTGCGCCGTTGGGCAAGATAACAGGAGGGGGGACAGGGTTAACGTCGGACAATCCGCCCCTATTAACCACAATCGAAACGATCCTTATGTGTTCGTTAATCGATTTTAGAAGGCCAAGGGATGCACTTTAATGATGCCTGCACTACCACCCTAGCTGACACCATGTCAGACAGCATCCAGTGATCGTTAGAATGCGTTTAAAGAACCTTTTAAGACGGGAGTCTAGCCCAGAAAGGGGGACCGACCTTTTTGAGGGGGGTGACGGTCGCGTTGAACACTCCTGCTTCCGCAAGAATTTCGATGGTGTTCGTGTGGATGGCGGTCTATTCAAGCGTCCGTGGTAGCGGGGATCCCCGCGCCGCTCCTGTTCCCAGAGACAACGAGGGGGTAACGGGTGCGTGATGTCTTTCGTTGGCAAGGTCCGAGCATGTTAACCGTTCAAGCCCTTCGCCTCGCGCATGTGCAGCTGGTGACGGCGGCTGTTTTGTTTGGAATCACGTACACGGCAAGGGCGGTGTTGGTTCACGACGTGCATCCGATCGTCCTCACCGGGCTCATTTTCGGGATCTTCACCGTCTTTTGGGCGATCCTCTACCGTCCTTCGTGGCGCAAGATGGGGATCTTTTTTCGCCGTCATCCGGGACGTGTTGTCGGGGCCAGTGGTTGCTCCCTCAGTGGCACCGTGTTGTTCACGTTGGCCCTGGGGCACCTGGGGGCGGGTGTGGCGATTGTTCTCGAACGCCTGACGCCGCTGGCGGTCTTGTTGCTTTCGGCAATTTTTCTGAAAGAACGCCTACCGCGTCGGACGGTGCCCTGGATTCTTGTGGCCCTTGCCGCTTCGTGGGGCGTTTCGGTGAAAGCTTGGGACACGATGACGTGGGACACCGTGGACGGCGTGGGAATGGGGGCGATGATCGGGGCCGTTAGCCTCGGAGCCGGAGGGATTACGTTGGGTCGTTTTTTGCTGAAAAACACCGATCTTCCCGTGGCCGATTTCACGGTTTTACGGTACGCCCTTTCGACCACTCTGCTGGTGCCCGTTCTGGTGGGTCTTCCTTCTGAAGCGTGGACCATCACGCTTTCTCCTGAAAAATGGGCGCTTTTGATTGTCGTCGCGACGCTTGTTTCGGGGCTCGCCACCAACCTCTATTTTCAAGGTTTGCGCCGCGTGGATGCGCCAACGTCCAGCTTTTTGCAGATGCCAACCCCGCTCGTCGGGGTGCTGATCGGGCATTTTGCGCTGGGCGAGAACCTCTCGCTTTTTCAAGGCGTTTCCATGATCTTTCTGCTGGTGGCGGTTTACCGTATCGTGCGCCTCGGAAAGCCGAAAAAGTCCCCGCCGATTCCGACCGAGGAGGTGTAGCCTGTGCCTGCCTTCCATCACCTCCGCCTCGCGCATGGGCAGATTGTCGCTTCAGCCCTTTTGTGTGGTTTGATTCATGTGACGCGCACCCTTCTCGTGCGCGATATTCACCCGGTTGTTCTCACCGCGTTGGTGTTTGGAATTGCCACGCTTTTTCTCACAACCCTTGTTCGCCCATCTTGGACAAAGATGACGACGTTTTTACGTCGCTATCCTTGGCAAGTGCCCTTACTCAGTAGCGTCTCGATGGGTGGAACGCTCTCTTTCACAATTGCCCTCGGCCATTTGGGTGCAAGCGTAGCGACGGTCCTGGAACGTCTCGTGCCCTTGGCGGTCTTGATGTTGTCGGCCCTTTTCCTCAAGGAACGTCTTTCCAGGCGTGCGATTCCCTGGATTGTGCTGGCGCTGATGGCCTCTTGGAGCATGTCAGTCCCTTCTTGGGAGAAGGGGGGAGCTGCATTCGATAGCATCGGGATTCTGGCCATTGTGGGCGCTGTTTTTTCCTGGGGAGCTACCATCACCCTGGGAAGGTTTTTGCTGAAAACGTCAGACCTCCCCATCAATGAATTCACAATTTTACGGTACGGTGTGACGGTCGTTTTGCTCATGCCTTTGCTGATTTTTGTCCCACCCGAGAACCTGACGTTCACACTCTCGCCCCTTAAGTGGGTTCTCTTGATTGGTGTTGCAACGTTCGTTTTGGGTGCTGCAACCAACCTCTATTATCGCGGTTTGCGCCACGTGGATGCGCCGACCGCGAGTTTTCTGGAAATGCCGACGCCGCTTGTCGCTGTGCTCATCGGGCATTTCTTTCTGGGGGAACCGTTCGGGCCGGTACGCGTGATCTCCATGGTCCTTTTGCTGCTCGCCGTTTATCAAATCGTGCGCGTGGGAACGGCCCCAAAGTCCCCCCCGATTCCGACCGAGGAGGTGTAACCCATGGTCAACGTCGTTTGCATGAAATGGGGCACGCTTTATGGTCCCGAGTACGTCAACGTTCTGCGCAACATGGTGGCGCGGCACCTGAGCCTCCCGCATCGGTTTGTGTGTTTAACCGAGTGCCCCGAAGGGCTGGATCCGAGCATTGAGGTTCGGCCTCTCCCCCCCTGCCACCTTCCCAACCGGCCGGAAACGCAAGCGTGGCGCAAGATTTCGCTGTTTGCGGCCCCGCTTGCGGACCTCGAAGGCTCGACGCTTTTTCTGGACCTGGATGTGGTTGTGACGGACAGCCTTGATCCGTTTTTCGCGTTTGAGCCGGGGCGGTTCTGCATCATCCACAACTGGACTCATCCCGATCGGCGCGTGGGCAATTCGTCCGTGTTCCGCTTTGAGGCGGGACAGACCCCTTACGTTTTTGAGGAGTACGAGCGCGACCCCGACAAGGTTGTGGCCGAAAACAGGACCGAGCAAATCTACGTCACGCAGCGCCTTGACGCCCGCGAGGGCGCGGTGTGGTGGCCCGAGGCGTGGTGCAAGAGCTTCACAAAACACAGCCTGCCCAAGGGGTTTTTGAAGGTGCTCCAACCGTCCCGACTTCCCGAGGGGTGCCACGTTTTGGTGTTTCATGGTTCGCCCAACCCGCCCGAGGCAATCCAAAAGTGGCGCTACGGGCGGCGCAAGGTTCTTCGTCCCTTCGGTAAATTCATGCGCCCCGCCCGGTGGCTCGCTGCGTATTGGCGGTGAGGCCTGGGGGCGATTCGCTCGGCCCGGAATGACCGTCACGTTGCCATCTCCAGCTTGCTTGATCGTCAATTCAAACAAAAAAGAGAGACAGGTCTCGTGGAGGCGATGAGGAACCGTTTGCCAAAAGAGGAGGGCGTCCCTTCCTTTTTGGACGACGGGGCTTTCTTTTTGTCGGACGCTGGCCGAAAACGACCTTATCCATGAGCCGCGATTCAGCTTCCCCCTCCCCGGTCAGCACGAACCCCTTTCGTTCGCGTCCGTTTGCGTTGTTTTGGGTTTCCCGCGTTCTCACGGTTTCAGGGACATCCGCGCAAGGCGTGGCCCTCGGCTGGCAGGTGTACGTTCTCGCTCGCCAAACCCACACGGTTGAGACGAGTGCGTTTCTCGTCGGCATGATCGGTCTTGCGCAGCTTGTGCCGGTGATTCTTCTGATGTTGTTCGCGGGCGTCGCGGCAGACCGTTACGACCGCCGTCGGATTCTTCTGATCTCCTACGGTCTTCAGGCCGTCTGCGCAGGCCTTCTTGTCGGGCTTTCGATGCTGGTTCATCCGCCCCTTGTGGCGCTTTTTGCCCTCGCGTCCTTGTTCGGAGCGGCCCAGGCGTTCATGGTCCCCGCCAACATGGCCCTCGTGCACATGTTGGTGCCCTCGGCTGCGCTTCCACGATCGGTGGCGTGGAACAGCATCGGGGTGATGTCCGGGATGATCGTGGGGCCCTGGTTGGCCGGGCTTCTCTGCGCATTGTCCATGCCCCTCACGTACGGCGTGGTCGGGGGGCTTTACTTATCCGGTGTTGTTGCCCTTCTTTTCCTCCATGTTGTGCAAAAGGTCCCCCCGACCGAAGGGCGCGGTCCGGCCCTGATGCTGGAGGGGCTGCGGTACGTGCGTTCCAACCCCTTTGTGTTTGCCGTGTTGTCGCTGGAGTTTTGCGCCCTCCTGCTTGGCGATGCCTCCGCCCTGTTGCCCGTGTTCGCGCAAGACTTGCTGAACGTCGGCCCGGAGGGATTCGGGCTCTTGCGGTCGGCAACGGCCATCGGCACCGGACTCGCGACGCTCGTGTTCAGCATCGTGCCCATCCGCCGCCACGCGGGGCTTTGGATGCTCGGCGGCTCGTTACTGTATGGCACGGCCATCAGCGTCTTCGCCCTTTCCCAAACGTTTGGGCTCTCGCTCATCATGCTGGGGATTGCGGGGGTGGGCTCGTCCGTGGCCAACTTTATTCGTCAGAGCATTGTGCAAATCGTCACCCCGAGCCACCTTCAGGGACGTGTGGGCTCGGTGGCGGGCCTCTGCAAACGGTCGTCGGACGAACTGAGTAAGTTTGAAAGCGGGGCCATTGTGCTCTGGCTGGGGCCTGTGGGGGCTGCCTTGTTTGGAGGCCTCGGCGCGATTGCCGTGACCCTTATTTGGGCCAAAGTCTTCCCCGAACTGCGGAAAGCCGATCGCTTGTTGGCCGCACCTGTTCCGCACGCAAGCGCTCCTCCCTTGCCACACCAAATCTCGGCAGATGATCCTTCGTCGTTGGTCGCTAAGAGTTCGTCTTCCCCCTAGAAGGAGAGTACGCACATGGGACGTTCTTTCATCAAAATGCACGGCCTGGGAAACGATTTTGTGATCCTGGATGCCCGCGATGTGCCCCTTGTTTTGGACGAGGCCGCGTGCCGACGCCTGGCGGACCGTCATCGCGGCATCGGGTGTGATCAGATCGTTGTGTTGGAGCGCCCGCTTCCCGATTCGGGGCCTACTCTTCCGTCCGATTCCGCCGATGTGTTCCTGCGTCTCTTCAACAGCGACGGGTCGGTGGTCTCGACGTGTGGTAACGCGACGCGGTGCGTGGCTCAGCTTTTGTTCGCGGCAGAAGGTCGGAGTCGAGTGACCCTTCAGACCCTGGGGGGACTCGTGCGTGCTGAACGTGTCGCGGGCGGGCATGTGTGTGTGGACCAGGGCGTGCCGCGTTGCGCGTGGGAGGCGATCCCTCTAGCACGAGACGTGGACACGCTGCGGGTGCCTTTGGCGGCGGGCTCCTTGCAGGAGCCGTGTTGCGTGAACGTGGGCAATACGCACGCGGTGTTTTTCGTGCCCAACGCCGAGGCCGTGCCACTGGAGACCCTGGGGCCTGGGTTGGAAAACAATCCTCTTTTTCCGGACCGCTCCAACATTGAGGTTGTGCAGATTCTCTCCCCGACGCAATTGCGTATGCGGGTGTGGGAGCGCGGCGCGGGGATCACCCAGGCGTGTGGTTCGGGTGCCTGTGCAGCGCTTGTGGCCGCCGTGCGGCGCGGGCTGACCGAACGTGCGGCCACGGTGGTCCTGGACGGCGGAGACTTGGCGATTGCTTGGCGCGAGGAGGATCAGCACGTTTTCATGGAAGGCGAGGCCACCCTTGTTTTTCGGGGCGAGGTGGATGACGCTCTTCTGAACGGCGAGCCGTCGGGCAGTTGATTTTCGCCTGCCAACGGGCGCACATAAAGGGGTCTTGCTCTGCCCGATCGACGGGAGGAGCGGGTCGTTTCCCATCCCGTCCACCCGCGCGGAGGAGCAAGGATGAACAGCATCGTGATGTCTTTTGGTCGCCTGACGTTGGCTTTGATTCTGGTGGGGGGGCTCGGGGCCTGTTCCTCTTTGGGGCTGCAAACCGATCCCACGTACACCGACAAAGACAAAGAAACGCTGTACGAGCATGGCAGCCTGTCCGGGGATAACGGGGGCTTTAGCCTTTTGGGTCGCGGCAAAGACGATTCGAGCGATCCGGCCTCGGGCCTCGGTGTGAACGCCCTCCTCTGGCGAGCCACGTTGGATACCGTGTCGTTTTTGCCCCTCGCGGTCGCTGACCCCTTCGGGGGAGTCATCACCACCGACTGGTCCACGCCTGCCGGAATCAAGGGTGAGCGGGTGAAGGTGAGCATTCTGATTCTGGACCGCACCTTGCGGGCCGACGGGGTGCGCGTGACCGTTTTCCGCCAAGTCCAGGACAAAAAGGGCAACTGGCTGGATCAGGCCGCTGCACCGGAGGTGGCGACGAATCTTGAAAACGCCATCCTGTCGCGTGCACGGCAAATGCGCCACGACCAACGGGCACGGACCCCCTAGCCCTTGATGGCCCGCCAACACCGAGAGGGACACCCCTATGCGGCAACCTTACGATAATCTTCTTTTGCTTCTCGAACGAGGGCATCGGCATTTTTTGGAAGTCATCAAGGCGGACCTCGACCGCTGGGGAATCCAGGACATCAACAACGTGCAAGCGCTCGTCCTCTACAACATTGCGCACGATGAAATGACCATCGGCGAACTCACCGAGCGTGGGTACTACCTGGGGTCCAACGTCTCGTACAACGTCAAGAAAATGTTCGACAACGGCTACCTGCAACAGGAACGCTCGATTCACGATCGACGCTCGGTTCGCGTGAAGCTCTCGGAAAAAGGTCTGGCGCTGCACGCCCGGCTGAATGAATCGCTCGATCGGCATGTGAAGGCCTTGGAAGTCCGAGGAATCACCGCCGCTGTCCTGACCTCGGCCCTGGACACGCTCCGCAAGCTGGAGAGGTTTTGGACTGATCAAGCCGACGGCCCCCGCGTCAAGCCGTGACGTGCACCCCCCGCGCAACAAGGACGATCCCTTTCCCATTCGCAGGAGAAGGGAAGGGGGTTCCCTGAACCCAAAAGGGGCTTGAAGCCCCAAGCAAGTGCCGTGACAGGGGGACATGATGTGGTAGAATGACTCTCCCATCTCCCTACAGGTTGGGCCGTAGGATGGGACCGTCCGAACGCCCGCAGGAAAGGCTCCGATGTCGCTGTTTGATGCCCGCCAAACGTCCCATGGCCCACGGATCACCGTTGATCCCTCGCGCGATTCGCTGCTGACCACGTTCGGGCGTGCAACCCTGCAAGACCGGTACTTGCTGCCGGGCGAAGGGCCTCAGGACATGTTCGCCCGCGTTGCCCTGACGTACGCCGACGACACCGCGCACGCCGAACGACTTTACGACTACATCAGCCGCTTTTGGTTCATGCCCTCCACCCCTGTTCTCAGCAACGGCGGCGCGAATCGGGGGCTTCCCATTTCGTGCTTCCTGAACGAGTGCTCCGACAGCCTGGAAGGGATTGTGGACCTCTGGAACGAGAACGTCTGGCTCGCCGCGCGCGGAGGCGGGATTGGGTCCTATTGGGGCAACCTCCGTTCGGTCGGCGAGTCCGTGGGTCGGAACGGCAAAACCTCGGGCATTATGCCGTTCATCGGCGTGCAAGACCGCCTGACGTTGGCGATCAGCCAGGGCAGCCTGCGGCGAGGATCGGCGGCGTGCTACCTGCCGGTTTGGCATCCCGAGATTGAAGAGTTCATCGAAATGCGCCGTCCTACCGGCGGGGACCCCAACCGGAAAGCGCTGAACCTGCACCACGGGGTTGTTGTTTCCGACTCGTTTATGCGGGCCGTGGAGAACGACGAGCCTTGGGCGCTGACCAGCCCCAAGGACGGCGCGGCGATGGCAACCGTGAGCGCCCGCGCCCTCTGGATCCGAATCCTGACCGCCCGCATGGAAACGGGCGAGCCCTACCTGTTGTTCATTGACGCCGTGAACCGCGCGATCCCCGAGCATCACAAGCTTGCGGGGCTCAAAGTGAAGATGTCCAACCTGTGCACCGAGATCACGCTGCCCACGGGCCTCGACCGGGACGGGCACGAACGCACCGCCGTTTGCTGCCTGGGATCGGTGAATCTTGCGATGTTTCCCGAATGGGAAAACCATCCGACGTTTGTGGAGGACTGCCTAAGGTTCCTCGACAACGTCCTCGAGGATTTCATCCACCGTGCCCCGCCCTCCATGGCCCGCGCAGCCTATTCCGCGCAGCGGGAGCGTTCGGTGGGCCTTGGCGTCATGGGGCTCCATTCGTTTCTGCAAAGCCAGAACGTGCCCGTTGAAAGCGTCATGGCCAAAGTCTGGAACACGCGGATCTTTAAACACCTTCGTGCCCAGGCCGATGCCGCATCCACGCACCTCGCGCACGAGCGAGGCCCCTGCCCCGATGCCGCCGATTACGGCGTGATGGAGCGGTTTTCCAACAAACTGTCCGTGGCCCCGACCGCGTCGATTTCCATCATCTGTGGTGGATCGAGCCCCGGCATCGAACCCACGGCTGCTAACAGTTTTACGCACAAAACACTTTCGGGCAGTTTTCCGGTGCGCAATCCCTACCTCGCCCGCGTGCTGGAATCCCACGGGCACAACGACGAGGCCACGTGGAGCTCCATCACCACCAACGAGGGCTCGGTTCAGCACCTCGCGTTTCTTTCGCCCCACGAACGCGACGTGTTCAAGACGGCGTTTGAGATGGACCAACGGTGGCTCATCGATCTGGCTGCCGACAGGACACCCTTCGTCTGCCAAGCCCAAAGCCTCAATCTTTTCTTGCCCGCGAACGTTCATAAACGCGTTCTCCACCGGCTGCACGTTCGGGCCTGGAAAAAAGGCGTTAAAAGCCTATACTATTGCCGATCCAAATCGCTTCAGCGCGCCGAGTCGGGCGCGAGTGCCTTGGATTCCGGCAGACCCGCACCCTCAACGCGGGAGCCGTTCTTGGGCGACGCACCGCCCGGACCCGACGGCGAGGAGTGCCTTGCATGCCAATGACCCTTGAGTCTTCGCTGATTCCCCTTTCTGTCCCGCTTCCACCAGCCCTTTCAGAAGGGCTTGAGGAAGCGCTGCTCTGGGGCACTCGCGACGATCTAGAGGCTGTCGTTCAGCGATTCGGTCCCGGAGGACTGCCCGAGGACATTACTTACGGCCTTGAAGCTTTGGGGGCGCTTCGTGCACATTACGCCGCCGAGGGCGCGACCCTTTCCGCCGAGGACCGCCGTCGCGCTCAGGAATGGGACGCTGCGTGGGCCCTGGAACTCGCCCACGCGCTGCGCGTTGACTCGCGTGAATCCACCCCACCACGGGAAGGCCTGCGCTCGGCGTAGACGGGCAGGGCGCTCACTTAACTGCTGTGATCCCTTGGGGATGGAAATCCGCGTCTTCCCTCACCACTTCTTAACGCCTTGTTAACAGGCTGTTACGGAGACCCTCCAACCGCTGTGCAAAACCGTCTTCACAGAAACGCGTGAATCAGGCAGAGTGGAATCTCTTCAGAGGATGCAAGGGTCCTCTTTTTCCCCTCATGGTTTGGCGTTTTCGACAATGCAGATAGCGATTCTCCGCGAAAGACGACCCTACGAAAGCCGTGTGGCGGCAACGCCCGATACGGTTAAAAAATACAAGGCGCTTGGGTACGATGTGCTTGTCGAGCGTGGGGCGGGCGTTCGTGCCGCGTGCCTGGATGACTCGTACGTTGCGGCCGGGGCGCGAATCGCCGCGACCCCCGCCGAGGCCCTGCAAAGCGCGGACGTGGTGTTGACGGTCCAGCGGCCTCTTCGGGCCGACGAGGGGGAGGATATCGTCGGTTTGTTGAAGCCAGGGGTCTTGCTCGTGGGGATGTTGAACCCCTACGCCGCGACTCAGGACCTCGCCCTTTACGCCGAGCGTAACGTGGTGGCGTTGGCCATGGAGCTGGTACCTCGAATCACCCGTGCGCAGAGCATGGATGTTCTCTCCAGCCAGTCGAACCTTGCGGGTTATAAAGCGGTCTTGGAGGCCGCCGCGCACTTTGGGCGCGTGTTCCCGATGATGGTGACGGCGGCGGGCACGTTGGCCCCGGCGCGTGTGTTTGTGATGGGCGCGGGCGTTGCGGGCTTGCAAGCGATTGCTACGGCCAAACGGCTTGGGGCTATTGTGTCCGCGACCGACGTTCGCGCGGTGGCGCGGGAACAGGTCCAAAGCCTGGGGGCGACGTTCGTCATGGTCGAGAGCGACGAGACCGCCAAAGCCGAGACCACGGGCGGCTACGCCAAGGAAATGAGTGCCGATTACCAAAAGCGTCAGGCGGAGCTGGTGGCCTCCACGATTCAAAAACAGGACATCGTGATTTGCACGGCGCTGATTCCCGGACGCGCGGCACCTCGGCTTGTGACCGAGGACATGGTCCGCAGCATGAAGCCTGGGTCGGTTGTTGTCGACTTGGCGGTGGAGCAGGGCGGCAACTGCGCCCTCAGCCGGGCGGGGGAGGTCGTGCAGGCGCACGGCGTCACGATCTTGGGGCCTCGTAACATCCCGAGCTTCCTGCCCATTGACGCCTCGGCGCTGTATGCCCGCAACGTGCTTGCGCTTGTGACCTTGTTATCGGCTCCCGCTGGTGGAACCCTGTCCGTTCCGTGGGACGACGCCATTGTTCAAGACATGACCTTGACGCGCGGGGGAGCTTTGGTTCACCCGCAATTTCAAACCGATGTTCGCCCTTAAACCCTTACCCCGGAGATTACCATGAGTGATTTTTCATCCGAGTCGTGTTCGTCGAGGTCCTGCGTGGGAACCTGGATTATGGTTTTGGCCCTGGGGGTCGTGGCCTGCGTTCTGGCCATTGCCTGGTTGTTCTTTCAGGGCTCTGGCGCATCCCTCACAACCGAGGCACCGAATCAGATTCAAGCCCTTCAGGATCGGGTGGACCAGCTGACGGTTAAGCTGGAAACCCTTGAGTCGCGAACAGGGGTCGTTTCTTCAGCCCCGGCTTCGGGTGCAGGGGATGTCCAAGCACCACCGTCGGGGACGGAATCGCCCATGCCTCTCTTGCCGGGGGTGTCCGAATCGTCTTCGGGGGACCAACTGGTTCCGTCGGGAAGCTTTGAGCCGGGGCACTCGGGAACCGATGATCGGAATCGGGGGATGGAGTAATGACCGAATCCCTTGCGGCGACCCTGACCGCGCTGGCGGCTCAACAGCAGGCGCTGGCGGACTTCACGTTGCGTTTGGCGGGGCAGGCCCAAACGTTGGGGACGTCGGGCGGGGCCGACGCCCACGGCTTTTTTCTGACCGGACTCACGGTTTTCGCGCTGGCGTGTTTCGTGGGGTACTACGTCGTGTGGCGCGTTACACCCGCGTTGCATTCGCCCCTGATGGCCGTCACGAACGCCGTGTCGTCTGTCATTATCGTGGGGGCGTTGTTGGCCGCTGGCCTTGAAAACGGTGGGGCGTCGACTGGACTGGGGCTCGTGGCCGTGGGGCTGGCCTCGGTCAACATTTTCGGCGGGTTCATCGTTACCCAACGCATGCTGCAGATGTACCGAAAGAAGGGTTCGTGATTCGATGACAAGTCTTAGCGCTTTCGCGTACCTCGTTTCCGGGGTCCTCTTTATTCTTGCCCTGCGGGGCCTCGCGTCACCCGAGACCGCGCGGCGTGGGAATTTGTTTGGCATCGTTGGGATGGCGCTGGCTATCGGGACAACGCTGCTCGCGCCCGAGGTCAAGGCGTTTGCGGGAATCGGGATCGCCATTCTGGTGGGCGGAGTCATCGGGGCGATTGTGGCCCGGACGATCAAAATGACGGCGTTGCCGCAGTTGGTGGCGGCGTTCCACTCGCTGGTCGGTCTTGCGGCGGTGCTTGTCGCGGCGGCAGCGTTTTTGTCGCCCGAGGCGTTCGGGGTCGGCGCGGAGGGGCTTATTCAAACCTCCAGCCTCATCGAAATGGGGCTCGGCGTTGCGATTGGTGCGATCACGTTCACGGGGTCCTTGGTGGCGTTTGCCAAGCTGCAAGGGCTCGTGACGGGCAAGCCCCTCGTGTTCAAGTTCCAGCACCCCATCAATCTGGGGCTTGGGATTCTGGCCCTTTTGCTTATTGTCGCGCTGGTGCTGACGCAGTCGCACTTGGCCTTCTACGGCATCGTGGCGGTGACGTTGGCGCTTGGGTTCCTCCTCATTTTGCCGATTGGCGGGGCGGATATGCCCGTCGTGATTTCCATGCTGAACAGCTATTCGGGCTGGGCGGCAGCGGCGACGGGGTTCACGCTGGAAAACCCGCTGTTGATCATCACGGGCGCGTTGGTCGGCGCGTCGGGCGCGATCCTCAGCACAATCATGTGCCGGGGCATGAACCGCTCGATCATCAGCGTGATTCTGGGCGGCTTTGGGGCCGAGGGTGGCGCGGCGGCGGCAGCGCGGGGCGGCGACGATCGGCCCGTCAAGATCGGTTCGGCGGAAGATGCGGCCTTTATCCTCAAGAACGCCGCGAGCGTCGTCATCGTGCCCGGATACGGCATGGCCGTGGCCCAAGCGCAGCATGCCCTGCGTGAGGTGGCGGACCTTCTGAAGGCGAACGGCGTGACGGTGCGGTACGCGATTCACCCCGTGGCGGGCCGCATGCCGGGGCACATGAACGTCCTTTTGGCTGAGGCGAACGTGCCCTACGACGAAGTCCTGGAGCTGGAGGAAATCAACCGCGATTTCGGCCAGACGGACGCGGTGCTGGTGATTGGCGCGAACGACGTGACAAACCCGGCGGCCAAGACCGACCCGACCTCCCCGATTTTCGGGATGCCGGTTCTGGATGTCGAAAAGGCCAAAACGGTTCTGTTCATCAAGCGCTCCATGGCCACGGGCTACGCGGGCGTCGAGAACGAGCTGTTCTACAAGCCCAACACGATGATGCTGTTCGGCGATGCCAAGAAGATGTGCGAGACCATCGCGAAGGCGTTGGAGGGGTAAGTCTTTTGTGGAGGAAGGCAGGTCGTGCACCTCTCGCTGATCGAACGCGATCTTTCAATCCTTAAAAAGGACGAGCGATTCGTTCCCTCCATTCCAGCACAAGGGTTTTTCTGTTTTCTGCGGACACCGGGTGAAGTCACGGTGGTGGGGCCTCGCTCGGCTTTTGACGTGGACTCTTTACAGGCCGCTCACGGTTGGGCGGCTTTTCAGGTCCAGGGGCCTTTGGACTTTAGCTTGACGGGCGTTCTGGCCGATCTTTCTGCGCCCTTGGCCACCGCCAAGATCAGCCTCTTCGCTCTGTCTTCGTACGATACGGACATGATTCTTGTCCGCTCGCGTGATGTTGAGTCTGCCGCTCAAGCCTGGTGTGAGGCGGGACATACGGTGACTCTGGGGGCATAACCCTCTCCCCCGAGGGGAGGTGGGACACCGCCGTGTCTTCCGCAACCGTTGTACCTGAAAATCGAGGACACCTTGATTGGCGATGGGTTCTACCCCTCAACCGTGGCCTCGCGCAGGTCTTTGGAACCGCTGAGGCTCATGACTCCCCAAAAGAACAGGGGCACGAAAAAGATTCCCAAGATCGTGGCCGCGATCATCCCGCCCATGACGCCGACGCCAATCGCGTTCTGGCCCCCTGATCCCGCCCCGTTCGCTACGGCCAACGGCAAGACACCCAGGATGAACGCAAACGATGTCATGAGAATGGGCCGAAGCCGTTGCCGCGCGGCTTCCAGGGCGGCCTCCAGCGTGGATCGGCCCTCTTTCCGCAAGGCTTTGGCAAACTCCACGATCAGAATGGCGTTTTTCGCCGAAAGACCGACGGTCGTCAGAAGGCCCACTTGGAAATAAACGTCGTTTGGCAACCCGCGCATCAGCGTGGCCAGAACCGCGCCGAAGATTCCCAGCGGCACCACCAAGAGGACCGCGAAGGGAATCGCCCAGCTTTCGTAGAGCGCCGCAAGGCACAAGAAGACGACCAGAATGGAAATCGCGTACAGCGCCGGGGCGTGTGAGCCCGAAAGCCGCTCCTCAAACGACAGGCCGTTCCATTCGTAGCCAATCCCCGGCGGCAACTGGGTGGCGAATCGCTCCATCGTGGCCATCGCCTCACCGGAACTGCGACCCGGCGCGGGTTGGCCCAGGATGTTGAGGGAAGACACGCCGTTGTACCGCTCCAGGCGCGGCGAGCCGTACGTCCAGCCCGAGGTGGCAAACGAGGAAAACGGCGTCATGTCGCCCTTGGCGTTGCGGATGAACCACCGGTCCAAATCAGTGGGTACCATGCGGTACGGCGCATCGGATTGAACGAAAACTTTTTTCACACGGCCCCGGTCCATGAAATCGTTGACGTACGCCCCGCCCCACGCAGCGCTCAGCGTCGTGTTGATGTCATCCAACTTGACACCCAGGGCACTCGCCTTGGGTCGGTCAATGTCCAGTCGGAACTGCGGCGTATCGTCGAGCCCGTTGGGGCGGACTCCGACCAACGTTTTCTCTTGTGCGGCCATGCCCAACACCTGATTCCGTGCCTGCATCAACGTCTCGTGGCCGAGCCCCGTTCGGTCCACAAGTTGAAAATCAAACCCCGAGGCGTTCCCGAGTTCAATCACCGCCGGGGGTGCAAACGCGAAAACCATCGCGTCCTTGATCCCCGCGAACGACCGCATGGCACGCCCCATGATGGCGTTCACTTTCTTGTCTGCACTCGTGCGAACCGACCAGTCTTTGAGGTTCACGAACATCAGTGCCGCGTTCTGCCCGCGTCCGCTGAAGCTGTAGCCCGTCACGGAAAACAGACCGTTCACGGTGTCTTTTTCGTCGTTCAGATAATGACTCTCCACCTGCTTGACGACCTCCAGCGTGCGCTCCAGCGTCGCGCCGGGGGGAGCCATCACTTGCGTGAACAAAATCCCCTGGTCCTCGTCGGGCAGGAAGGCCGTCGGCAGGCGCATTCCCAGGACCCCCAAAAGCCCAACCAGCATCAGGAACAGGACGAAGAACCGCTTAGGCCGACCCAAAAGGCCGCGCACGCTCTGGCGGTAGAGCGTTTGGCTGCGGTCAAAAAGGCGGTTGAACACCCCGAAAAAGCCCGTTTTGGGTGCGTCGTCCACGGCGGAGGGGGCTTTCAAAAGCGTCGCGCAGAGCGCCGGGGTAAGGATCAAGGCGACCAACACCGACAGCCCCATGGACGATACCAACGTGATCGAAAATTGCCGGTAAATAACCCCGACCGATCCGCCGAAAAACGCCATGGGGATGAACACGGCCGACAGAACAAGCCCAATGCCGACCAGGGCCCCCGTGATCTGGTCCATGGATTTGCGCGTCGCTTCGTAGGGGGGTAGGCCCTCCTCGTGCATGACGCGCTCCACGTTTTCGACAACGACAATTGCGTCATCCACCAAGAGGCCGATGGCGAGCACGAGTCCGAACATCGTCAGCGTGTTGATGGAAAACCCAAACGCCGCGAGAATCCCGAACGTCCCCAGCAGAACAATGGGCACCGCAATCGTGGGAATAAGAGTCGCTCGGAAGTTTTGCAAAAAGAGGAACATCACTAGGAAGACCAGGCCCACGGCCTCGGCAAGGGTCTTGACGACCTCCTGAATGGACAGGCGCACAAACGGCGTCGTGTCATAGGGGTAATAGACCTCCATGCCCGCCGGGAAGAACGGTTGCAGCTCGGCAAGGCGCGCACGGACGGCCTTGGCGGTATCGAGCGCATTTGCACCTGAGGCCAATTTGATCGCCAAGCCTGCCGCAGGTTTGCCGTTGTACCGGCTGATGATGTCGTACGCCTCGGCCCCGACCTCAATGCGGGCGACATCCGACAGACGCAACAGCGAGCCGTCCGGGTTCACGCGCACAAGAATCTTGCCGAACTCTTCAGCACTGGCGAGGCGGGTTTGGGCGATGATCGTCGCGTTGAGTTGCTGGCCCGGCACAGCGGGTGCGCCGCCCAACTGCCCCGCCGAGACTTCGGCGTTCTGGGCCGTGATCGCGTTGACGATGTCGGTGGTCGTGAGCCCAAAGCTGGTGAGCTTGTTCGGGTCCAACCAGACCCGCATCGCGTGCTGTTGCCCGAACAGGGTAATCTCCCCCACGCCGTTCACGCGGCTGAGAGGGTCTTGGACGGTCGAGGCCACAACGTCCGCAATGTCGTACTGGCTGAGGCGTCCGTCGTTCGACACAAACGCCGCGACCATCAGGAAGCTCTTGACGGCCTTGCTGACCACCACGCCACGCCGTTGAACATCCTGCGGCAACAGGGGCATCGCGAGTTGGAGCTTGTTCTGGACTTGCACTTGCGCGATGTCGGGGTTGGTTCCGGCCGCAAACGTGAGGGTGATCGTGGCGTTCCCCGAGGAATCGCTCGACGAGGCCATGTAGCGCAACCCATCCAGGCCGTTCATTTTTTGTTCAATGACTTGTGTCACCGTGTTTTCCAGGGACTGCGCGGAGGCGCCCGGAGCGTTGGCGACCACCGAAATGGCCGGGGGGGCAATCGGGGGGTATTGCGCAATGGGCAGTTCCAGAATGGCCAGCCCGCCCGCCAGCATGATGATCAGCGCGATGACCCAGGCGAAGACGGGACGATCAATGAAAAAGTGTGACAGCATGCGGAAATCCTAGGTCGCGGGGTGTGCATCCTGGGCGGGAGCCGAGGGGATGGCCGGAGCTTGTTCGGATTCAGGCGCGAAGCGGACCTTCATCCCAGGGCGGATTTTCTGCAGACCCTCCGTCACAACGCGCTCTCCAGCCGTGAGGCCATTCGTTACCCTCCACGTTGCGCCCTGCGTCGCCCCCACCGTAATCGAGCGCAGAGAGACCATGTTGTCAGGATCCACGACCCACACGGCGGCGCTGCCGTCGGGTTGTCGGACAAGCGCCGTCTGAGGCACCGTCAGTGCATTGTCTTGCACCGCTTGCTCAATCACCGCGCGGACAAAAAGCCCCGGCAGCAGGTCATGCTGCGGGTTTGGAAACACCGCGCGAAGACGCACCGAGCCCGTCGTGGGATCCACCGTGACGTCGGAGAACTGCAGCTTGCCTTTCTCGGCATACAGCTGCCCGTCGTCGAGCCGCAACGTCACGGGGGCTTGTGCGGCATCCGCCCCTTGCAACGTGCCCGCCGCAATCGCGCGGCGAAGGCGCAAAAGCTCCGCGCTGGATTGAGTCACGTCCACGTACATGGGGTCCAGCTGGGTCACGGTCGCCAGCGGCGCGGTTTGGTTGGCGGTCGCTAGCGCCCCTTCCGTAAACGCGGAACTGCCGATCATCCCGTCCAGGGGCGAGAGCACGTTGGTGTACATCAAGTTGATTTTGGCGGTGTCCACCGCTGCCTTGGCCACGCCCACTTGCGCGGCGGATTCGGCTTCGGCGGCCATCACATCATCAAACGCTTGGCGGCTCACAACGTCGCGGTTTACAAGCTCACGGTACCGCTTGGCTTTGACAGCAGCAGCGTTAGCCGTAGCCGTGGCCTTGGTGAGCGCAGCTTTCGCGCTCTGCAACGCAGCGGCATAGGGAGCGGGATCAATCCGATAAAGCGCCTCGCCCGCTTTAACGGGTCCGCCTTCGGTAAAGAGGCGTTTCAGAATAATGCCACTCACCTGGGGCCGCACTTCGGCCACACGAAACGCGGACGTTCGCCCTGGAAGTTCCGTGGTGACGGCAACCCGCTCAGGGGTCATCGTGACAACCTTCACCTCGGGCGGAGGGGAGGGTGGGGGTGTCGCGGGCTTGTTGTCACACGCGGCCAAAGCAAGGACGAGCGTCAGAACAACGAGGGACGGGGGACGGAGGAGCGATGAGGGGAACATGGACAATCCTTGGGCATGCTCCCGCGCAGGCGCAGAGCGGCTTCATGCAGGCTACGCTAAAGGGGCAGGCACCTTCATGCAAGGCGGGGGCTCTTGTTCTATCCGGGCTTTCCCACACACAGGGCGTGTTTAGAACGCGGAGGCAAAGCCTTGGGTTTGCTTCCTCCGGTTGGACAGGTGCCAATACCAAGCCACCGCGACCACGAGCGTAAGCAGCCACGCCAAAAACGCATACCGCTTGGCGGGGTGATAGAAGAAAAGCGGTGCCTGCAACCCCACGCAAACCAGCGCCGCAAGACGTAAGCGCCGCGAGACGCTGATCAACGATGCCCCCAGAGGGGCCAGCACGGGCAACTTCACGAGGGCCGCAAAAAGGAAAAGCATCATGAAGAGCACGTGTTGCAAGGTCCCGGATCCGAAGCGCCCCAAGAACGAAACGTCGATAGGGCCATTGCCCAGGTTGACCAGCCAGTTCAGAATCTGCTCCCCAACTTTTTGAGGGGCCCATGGATCGTTACCGATTCCGAGAAACGTGGACGCGGCATGAAGGTACGTGGACGGGGGCGTAAGAAGATTTTCTTTGATCGTAGCCGCCGCCGTGAGGGGAACAAACGTATGGCCAAAAACAAAGTTGTGGAGGGGCACCAGAGCCAACGTGCTAAACCCGGTTCCGAGGGCCCCTGTTTCAACCCATCGCCGCTCGCGAATCAGCATGAAGCTTGTGGCCGGGATGAGAACGGCGGCCGCGACCGCAAGGTTGGGCCGGAGAAAGACGGACAAGGCCAGGACCAGCCCGGCCCCCATCCACCAAGGAATCGATGCGCGTTTCTCAAGCCCCATCACCACGCAACCGAAGGCCGTCAGAAAGGTGAGATACCCGAACGGTTCCGGGAACCCCCCGAGGCCGATGGTGAGAAACGTGTAAGCCGAAAAGCCATAAGCGGCCAAAATCTTCGCAACCAGTGTAACCGGCACGAACCCCAGGGCGACGAACAGAAGAGCCCCTTTGCGTCCCAACGCGGGGGTTGTCAGCAGCCCCAAAACCCAACCAATCACCAGAGGAAAGAGTGCAATCACCAACAATGTCAGGTAAACTTTTTCGCCGAAAAGCGCCTGCTCCAGCATAAGCACATAACGCAAGCCGGGCATAAAATAATAGACGCTTTCCACACCGCGCAACGTTTCGACCCAATCCCCGCGCATAAGCGCTTGCAGCATGGCGCGTGAAAAACCGTGGTGGGTCAACCCATCATCGCCACCACTAAAAAGAGGGGTTCCCCAAATGAAGACGGGGTGCAAAAAGGCCACCATAAGCAGCATGCTAAACATGCAAAACAGGGGATAGGGCAGGGCTCGGGGTTTGATTTTGACTCCGACCCCGACAAAAAGAACAAGGAGCAACAGCCGAAGCGCATCGTACGCGCCGTCAAGAACGCGGAGCGTCAGGCTCTTCTCGAGTTTCATCGTCAGCGGCACGGGTGAAAAACTGTACGCGTACAAACGTTTGTTGACGTCATTCGCCGTGATGTCCTTGCACGCCACCGTGTCGTGACGAAGCGACGTGTAGGTGTGGTCCTCGACCTCCCACAACGTGGGCCCTTGCCAACACAACCGACTGCCTTGCAGGGATTCCGGCACATCGTAGACGACGAAGAACGGGGCGTGTTCGCGTTGCAGGTCCGAGGTCCAAAACCAATTGTAAGCCGAGTCATTTATAAATCCCGCGCCGATATCGCGAATGTTCTTGAAATCAATTGTAGCGACGAAACGCGACAGGGGGCCTTGATGCCAAAGGTCATCGGCCGAAAAAGCAAACGGCGAGGAGGGCACACCCCCAGCCAACCAACACCCTCCCGCTTTGGGATCACACCGTTTTTCAACGGGATAGGCTTGAAGAAAGTCGTCGTGCATCGCCTTGTAAACAGGTGGCGGCAGGGTTTGGCTGAGCGGTTCACCGTCGCCTTTTTCGACAAAAACATTCTGGCCTTGCGGGATCTGGGTGCGCGGAAAGGTCCCGTGCAGAAGGCAGGCAAGCCCTAAAAGAAGGACCAGGATCGCCCATGTTCGCCGGTCGCGCCGCACCTCACCGCAGAAAATCACAACGCCCGCCATGAGCGCTGCGCCCGCCATAAGCGGCTCGTTCAAGGGGACGCCCACCATGAAAAAGAGAAGAAAGCTTAATGCGTAGCGCATAACGTTTCTTCTCCTCTGTTTTCTGTGGGAAGGGGGGCAATCGTCAGAACGCCGTCCTGCGAAGAACGACTCGCCTTAAAACGTGTGGCTTGCTTTTAGGAGGCCTGAAAACTACGGTCAACTTCCTCCCGCCGGGGCTTTTTTCTCCGTTTCCGGTTGCTTCCCATGAATCTCTCCGCCGCCGTTCGTTTGTTGCGCCCCCAGCAGTGGATCAAGAACGGCTTTGTGGCCGCTCCGTTGTTTTTCAATCCGTCTCTCTGGCATGCAGGGCCTCTTGCCGACGTCGGGCTGGGTGTTCTCGCGTTTTGCCTGCTGTCGAGTTCCATCTACATTCTCAATGATTTCTTTGATCGTGATGCTGACAAGAGGCACGCGATCAAACGGCACCGCCCCCTTGCGTCCGGAGCGGTTTCGTTAACGCTGGCGACCGTTCTGTTCGTGCTGTTGAGTACAGGGGGCTTTTTGGGCGCCGCTCTGTTGTCCCCCTCGTTCATCGGGTACGCGCTCGCCTATTACATCTTGCAAATTTTTTATTGTCTTTGGCTCAAACACGCGGCGATTCTGGATGTTTTAACCCTTGCCATGGGGTTTGTGATCCGCGTTTTGGCGGGGGCGACTCTTCTGGGGCTTGAGGCCTCCCCGTGGATTGTGATCATGACTCTTTTGGTTGCTCTTTTTCAGGGCTTAGCTGTTTGGTCCCAATAAGTAGTGGAGAGGGTTTGAGTGAAAAAGGTGTGGGTGATCTCGCCACTCTGAGAGGATTTTCTCATAG
>CAIPYM010000063.1 GCA_903869345.1 uncultured Pseudomonadota bacterium | reverse complement strand
GAGGTCGGTCCTTCATCTGATTCCAGGCTCATTTTATGTGAGTCGAGCTATATGTAAGCCGGTCATCTTGGTCAGGGGAGATGAAGCCGGGGTCTGTGGTCTGCTCCAATCAGCAAGAGCGACCCCCAAGCCCGGCACACCCTTACGACGAAACCCCATCTCCACGGCATGCCGGATGACGGGGCCGCTTATGTTCTCCATGTTCCTAGCCCCGTCTAAGTATCGAAAAACCTGCTGGAGCTCGTGATACACCCCATCAACCCAGGCCTTTGTGACAGTAAACGGTGGGCTTTCCATCCGTTTTTTAGCAGCGCGTCTGTTAAGAAGTCCCATGTTGAGGCGTGGTCCGAGGCCACTTGCCGCATAAAGGATTCGCGCTGGCAGATCCCCAAAACGCAATGGGTCGACCGAACCGCGGATCCGGTCGACAAGTCCCAAAGCCCCCATGTGAGACTGTCGGGCCTGACATGCTGGTGGGCTATGATCTTCTGCTAACCTTGTTAGCTTCGTCTGAACGCTAGCGTTGAGAGCAACACAGGCTTCACCTAAGAGGGTGAGCAGGTTTAAAACAAGTTCATCAGAATAGCCCGCGTTTTCCATGATTCTTTCAAACACAAGGAGTGGTTATTTCGTTACGGTCCATGGTAAACTCTTTTCGCGCAAGTAAAGAGAAAAAAGGGATGTCCGAATCCCCGCGCTTCAACCCACCGCCTCAAAAATCCTTCCCTCTCCGTGCCACGCCCGTGGTAGGAGAAAATCCGTCAAGGCGGCATAAGGCCCCTGTCGGGACGCAAGCGCGAGAGGCGACCACCATGTCCAACGTCGTTGTGATTGGGGCCCAGTGGGGCGATGAGGGCAAGGGCAAGATTGTGGACTGGCTGTCCAGCCGCGCCGAGATCGTCGTGCGGTTCCAAGGTGGGCACAACGCGGGCCACACGCTCGTCATCAACGGCACCGAATACCGCCTCAACCTTTTGCCCTCGGGCGTTGTACGCGGCGGGAAACTTTCAATCATCGGCAACGGTGTTGTGCTCGACCCTTGGGCCCTGTTCCGCGAGATCGACGCGATCGCCGAAAAGGGGGTTCATGTCACCCCCGACAACCTGCTGATTGCTGAAAACTGCGCGTTGATCCTGCCCATGCACGGGCTCGTGGACCGTGCGCGGGAGCAATCGCTGGGCGCCCGCAAAATCGGCACGACGGGGCGCGGCATTGGCCCTGCGTACGAGGACAAAATTGCCCGGCGTGCCGTGCGTCTGTGCGACCTGGCCGAACCCGCATGGCTGCATGAACGGCTGGAGGAATTGCTGACGCACCACAACGCCCTCTTGCGCGGGTTCGGTGCCCCTGAAGTTGATGGGCAAGCCCTGGAGCGCGACTTGTTGGCGCTCGCCCCGCGCCTGTTACCGTTCGCTGGACCCGCTTGGCAGAGGCTCGATGTCGCCCGCCGCGCGGGGACCAAGATTTTATTCGAGGGCGCTCAGGCCGTCATGCTGGATGTGGACCACGGAACGTACCCCTATGTGACCTCCAGCAACACCGTGGCGGCACAGGCCGCGACGGGCTCGGGGCTGCGGGTCGGAAGCCTCGGGCGCGTGATCGGGATCGCCAAGGCGTACACGACGCGCGTGGGCTCGGGGCCCTTCCCGACGGAAGACACCGGCCCCGTGGGGGAGCTGATCGGCGAGCGGGGACGGGAGTTCGGCACCACCACAGGCCGCAAGCGCCGCTGCGGGTGGTTTGACGCCACGCTCGTGCGCCAAGCGATTGCGATCGGCGGCATTGACAGTATCGCCCTTACTAAAATGGATGTGCTCGACACGCTCGACGAAATTAAGGTCGCCCACGCTTACCGGCTGGATGGAAAACTTCTTGACGCTCTTCCGGCCTCGCCCGCCGCGCAAGCGCGGGTTGAGCCCGTGTACACGACCCTGCCCGGTTGGAAGCAAAGCATCCGGGGCGCACGGACGTGGGCGGATCTGCCCCCCAACGCGCTGGCCTATGTGCGCCGTCTGGAGGACTGGATCGGTGCGCCTGTGGACCTTTTGTCCACCAGCCCCGAGCGCGACGACACCATTTTGGTGCGCGACCCGTTCGAGGGGTAAGTTCAGGATTCCCAACGGCGGCTTGATCAGAGATCGGCTCTCGCCGCGCTAGATATCCCGCAGAATCTTGAACAAGTCGTCCACGACGGATACCACGCGCGCGCACGCGCTGTAGAGGGATTGCAGCGTGGAGATGTTCACGGTCTCCTCGTCCACGTTGACCCCGGTCGCGTCGGCCAGACGCTGTGTGAAATAGGTTTTTTGACTCTGGGCCGTGTCGTTCAAACTTTTGACGGTGTTGGCGGCTTGCTGGGAGGCCGTCGCGATACCAACCCCGAGGCTTTCATAGCTGGCCCCTGTGAGGGCAAGGCCGTCGGCACTGAACGTCCGGGTGGAGCTGAGGAAGGTCGCGTACACGCTCTTGTTGGACGCGCTTTTCAGGGTTTCCGTTCCGTTCAAAAGCGTGGGGGTCACCGCAAAGGTGTAGCGGTCCGTACCTGTGAAAAAGGCCGCTGCTTCGCCCGCTTGACCCGTGGCAGCGTTGTAGGCGTTGCCGAAGGTTTCCGGCGGTCCCGCCGCAATGGTGGTGAAAGCCGTGACAACGGCATCGAGCTGCGAGCGCAACTTGCGGATCACTTCCGAGCCGGGGGCACTGCTGACAGCCGCCGGGCTTGTGTCGGCGCGTAGATCAAGGAGGCCCTGGAGTTTGCCGCCGACGAGGGCTCCATTCAGCGAGACTGTTGGGTTGCCCGATTCCGTGACATCCGTTCCGTTGTACTGAAGGGTGATGGACGCGGCTCCATCCATCAGCGCATACCCGCTCGATGTGTAGATCGCGAGGTTGCCGTTTCCTCGATCAAAGGTCTGAATCCGGACGATGGAGGCGACTTGTTGCACAAGAAGATTGCGTTGATCCTGAAGGGCGCTGGCGTCTTGATGCTCCGCGAGGGTGCTCGTGATGTTCTGTTGAAGGGATGCGATGGCTTTCAGGGTGGTGTTGAGCTGCGTGACGGTATCCGTCGTGCTCTGTCGGAGACTTTGATCCAGGTTGTCAACGGCTACGGAGGCACGTTTGATCTGGTCCACCACGTTTTGCCCCGCCTGAATAACCGGGGCTTGAGCATTCCCGGACGACGGGTTGTCGGCGTTTGAAAACGTTTGCCAAGCCGTGGAGAAGTCTGAAATAGCGGCAGCGAGGGGGGGCGTATCTCCGCCAATGTTGCCGAGCGTGGCTTGGACCTCTTGCAGGGCGGCGTTTTGGGCGTCGCGGTACCCCGCATCGGACAAGGAGAGGTTGAGGGACAGACTGAGGGCCTTATCCTGAGCGTGGGAGTACCCCGTGATGAGGACATCGCCTGTCAGACTGGTGGTGGTTGTGAGAGCCCTTCGGGAGTAACCTGCCTGTTGTGCGTTGGCGATGTTGTCGGCGGCCACCTGAATGCGGGTGGACGAGACCTTGAGCCCCGTCATGGCAGAGGAGAGTGCGCCGGTGAGGGACATCGAAAAATTCTCCTACTGCATCAAGGGACAATTACCGAATGACGTTCAGGATATCCTGCATCATCTGATCAGCGGTGGTGATCGTTTTGGCATTCGCTGAGTAGATTCGCTGGGCTTGAATCATTTTCGTGAACTCCGCGGCAAGGTCCACGTTGGAGCCTTCGAGCGAGTTTCCGAGGATAGTGCCCGTGCCGTACGTGCCAGGGCCTTCAAGTCGTGCGGTGCCCGAGGTCAGAGTTTGAACGAAGGCTCCGCCCGAAACGCGGTCGAGCTGGCCTTGTGCGAAGAATTGTGCGACGGGAACCTGGCTGACGATACGGGTCCGCCCGTTATCGTAATTCAGGGCGACGTACCCGCTCTTATCAATGGACAGATTTTTGAAGGCACCGCGCGGAATACCGTTTTGTTCGAAGGTAGTCGTTGCAAGAACGTCCGTGCTGAACTGGGTGACTCCGTTGGTCGAATTATAATTTCCAAAGTCCATCACAACGGTTTGGGCGCCGGAACCCAGAAAACTGAGGTTGACGGAAATCTGAGCCGGATCGGTGGCGCCAGGGTGCGGAACAACCGTCCAGAGCGCACCGGCTCCGATGGAGGCAAGAGACCCGACGGGAACCCCAGGAGCTACAACGGTATTGAACGTGAAGGGGATTGTTGCCGTGTAGTCGGCTCCCGCGACGCCTCCTCCCGGAACGGAGATGGCAAGATCCCAGGCCCCGACAGCGGTTTTGGTCCAGGTAAAACTCAGGCTACGCGTCGTTCCGAGGTTGTCGTAAAGCTGCAGTGTGGAAGGGGGGTTGGTCGTTCCGACCGCTTGGCTGGAGGGAAGGTTGCCGGCGTAGGTCACTTGCGAAGAGGCAACAGGGTTATCGAGAAGATCGGCGATTTGGATAGGGTTGGCCGCCGAAGTATCGACGTTGCCAGCCGTATCCACGTTATAGCCGCACAGATAGTACCCGGAAGCGTTGACGAGATAACCACTCTTATCCAGCGAAAAATCGCCCGCGCGTGTGTAAAGGGGGTTGGCGTCGAAGGTCGTTGTCCCGTTGCTTCCCCCCGTGGTGGCCGCGCGTACGACGAAAAACCCCGCGCCGGAAATTGCGAGATTGGTCGATTCTGTCGATTGTGCAATGCTTCCTGAAAGGCCGTTTTGGTAGCGGGGAAGCGCCCGAACGCCACCGGGGTTGTTGAGGTTCGAGTTTGAGCGTGTGACCATCGCCTGAAACGATGTGTCGACTCCTTTAAAGCCTGTTGTTTGAGTGTTGGCGAGGTTGTCGGAGATGTTACCCATTGCGTCCGACTGGGCTGTCAGGCCGCCGACGGCCGTTGTGAGAGAGGCGAAAAGGGACATATCCTTGGTTCCTCGCGTTCCAGAAGGGTCGACGCTGCTGGTCGTGTGCACAGCTGCAGGTGACCAAGCAAGGATCGTGCCAAACATCAGGGGCTTGCCAGGGAAAGAGCAACCGTCCACACAGGGGACTCGTTTTTGCGGGGGTTTCCGTTCGTCGAGGTATACCCGGTCTTATGGCTCGTTCTTCTTCTCATCTTGTGGCCATTGGATATGCCTTGGCCGGGTTTACGTCATGGATGATCTGCGACGCTTGCATCAAGCATGCCGGGCAAGCGGGGATTCCTGTCCACCAGATTGTGGCCTTGCTCTCCATGGTCACGGTGTTGGTCGTGGTGGTGGTGGCTTGGAAGCGAGGGCGTCTGCAGGCCCTTCGTCCTTGCCGCGTGAAAGCCGAGATCATCCGGTCTTTGGTCCAAGTGGGCCTTGCGGTTGCAAGCGTGGTGATGTTCACGCATCTGCCGCTGATGACGGCCTACGCGGGAGTCTTCACCGCGCCGATGGTGATTTCGCTGCTGGCTTTTGTTTTTCTTGGCGAGCGGTTGCATCGGAATCAGGTCTTGGCAATTTTTGCCGGATTCATGGGGGTGTTGATCGCCCTTGGGCGGTTTTGGGATTCGTCTCAGAATCTTCCTGGAATCGGGTACCTGGCCATGCTGGTGGACGTGTTGTTTTTTTCGATCAGCATGCTGCTCGTGCGTGTGATGAGCCGTTCGGAGACGGACGAGAGCATGGTTGTTTTTCCAGCGTTGGTGCGTATTGCCGTGTTCATGCCCTTCTGTTTCTGGCACTCCGTGCCCATGACGTGGGAGCAAGTGGCCTGGCTGGTGGGGGGCGGGGGGATTGCGACGCTCGGGTGGCTGGCCATGAACATGGCCTACCGGAGGGCTCCAGCGGCGACGGTTGCACCGATGCATTACTCCCAGATTCTGACAGGCGCGGCGGTGGGTTACGTGGTATGGGGAGACGTGCCGTCGTGGAATCTGATTCTCGGCATTGGAATCATTGTTGCCGCCGGGCTGTTCCTTGCTCGGCATGCCAGTCGTCCGGTTGCTGCCGCTGTGGAAGGACCATCAACCGAGCTGTTCTAAGAACCAGAAGGGAAGGTGGACCATGGTGGTTGCTGGACGAACGTGGGCCGCGCGTTTCCTGCCGATTTTGGCTTTGGGCATTCTGGGCTTAGCGAGCACGGTAGGGGCGCTGAAGAGTGGGACCGACGGTGCCATTGGCATCGGCGGGGCCCTGGTGTTGGGCGCAACAGCGTGGATTGCGGAGGGGCGATTCCCGAAGCCGGAGACGCGCGTGGTGGTTCTCCTCGGCGTTTTTCTTGCCGTGTGCGCGGCTGCAAGCATGAACGCTCCCTCGCCCGCCGTTGCGTGGCCCATGACGGCGCAACTGGCCTCCGTGTTTGTGCCTCTGGCGTGGCTTTCAAGTCCTGCTTTGCAGGGGCGCGTTGCGGCGGGGGCCGAGACGCTCTTTCGTTTTTGGCCGTGGCTCGTGCTCGGCGGGATGGTGGTGCTGGGGTTTTATGTGCTGGATCTGACGATGCACGGTTCTCCGTTGGACAAAAATCGGTCCGTTAAACTTAACAAAGCTGCATCGTGCGCGATGCTTATTGCTTGGCCGGTGCTCGCGTTCCTGTTTGTTCGGGCTCGTCCGGCGGTGTTGACGGTTGCGCGGATCTCGGACCGCGTTCTTGTCCTGGGGATCGGTTTGGCGGTGGCGTCTGTTGTGATTTTGACACAATCGGTTACGACAAAACTGGCCGTGGGTGCGGCGGTTTTGGTGATGGGCGCGACGTGCTGTGTTCCCCTGATGTGGCTCCGGCGCGGCTTGATGATTCTCGCGTTGATGACGGTCGTCTGGCCGTTTGCCGCGCGCGGGCTCCTGGACACGGCGCCTCGCGTTGTCGAGCACCTTCCCTATTCGCTCAAAGCCCGTTTTGAAATATGGGACATCATGTCATTTCATATTGAGAAGCGACCTTTGTTCGGCTATGGGCCGGGTGGGAGTCGCGGACTCCGGCCCCTGGATGAGTCTGTGAGGGGTTACACGTCGGTGGAAGCCAACGATCCGACGGTTATTGTTGCTCATCCCCATAACTCCATCACGCAGCTGTGGGTTGAGCTTGGCCCCGCGGGGGTGGCTCTGGGGATGTTCTTGGCCCTGGCTCTTTTGGTTCGGATCGGGCGTTGGCCGAGGACATTGCAGACTTTTGGTCTGGGGGCGTGGACCACGGGGTTTGTGCTCTCGCTCGCCGCTTATAACCTTTGGACGGATGCCGTGATAGCGGCCATGGCACTGTCGGCGTTTGGATTTGGGGTGGTGCAAAAAGCGTTGCCGCTTTCCGTCTCTGACCCTCGTGCCTAAACCGAGCGCGTGACGCGCAGGATTTGGAGCACGGCAAACGTTTGGGCCAGAACAATGGCCCCTGTGAACCCGTAAAGAAACCGCGTAAAGGGCCAGGATTCAAGGGCGCCCACCCCCATGACGCCCAGCACCAGACCAAGGCGCAGCGCGTTGATCATGAACTGCCAATGCGTTTTGTGCACGATTCGCAAGACGTCCATCAGCGGGGCCGTCAGCAGCTGGCCGTAAATCGCAAGGCTGGTGATGACGGCGAATGTGCCCGCAACACGCCACGCCTCGCCGAACACCAGCGCGTAGAGGTCGGGACCCCATACCATCACCACTCCTAAAGGGAGGAGAAGAAGGGTCGCGCTGATTCCGAGGATTTTGCGCAAAATGGGTCCAATACGCTGCTCTTTGGCCTTCTTTGCCGCCAGTGTGCCGTACACCATCTGCCCCAAGGGGGCGAACACGGGACCTGACAAGGCAAACACCATCGCGTAGGCAAACGCAAAAAGTCCGTTGGTTCCTTTGCCGTAAAGCGCGATGACGTAGAAGGGCAGGATCAGGGTGGGAAGTGCGTCCACCAACAAAGCCGCTGTGTGGGTCAACGACGCGCGGAGGTACCGTCGCCATGCCCACCCCGCTTGGCGGCGGTGACGGAAAAAGGCACGTACGAAGGAAAGATGGAACAGGTTGGCGCCGTACCCCAAAGCACGCAACCGCAAGGCCAGAAAGACCGCCCCCGTCATGCGCCCCAGGGCGTCACCCACAAGCAAACCGCCCGGTACGATGGTTCCAAGAGATCCGAAAGCGAGTTGAGCCCCGGTTTGGACGCTTGTTTGTGCGCCTTGCGCGACCCCGATGGGAACGTAGGCCCCGTGGCGCATCAGCACAAAACGCAGGTTTTGAAACGCCAGCACAAACACGCAGGCGAGCCAAAGAAGGCCACTTCCGAGAGGGCTGTTTCCAAACACGTTGGGCGTGACCGAGAGAGTCAGCGCCAAAAGAACCAGAAATCCGGTGCTGATCTCGATGCTGAGGCGCAAAAGGGCTTCGGAGGCTCGGTGTGAACGAGGAAGCGGGATGGCTTGCTCGAACTTCAGGTTGCCCACGATGGCACACAAGGACAGAACCGCAACAAACGTCGTGTACTCGCCGAAGTCATCGGGCGAGAAGAGCCGCGTCAAAACGGGCATGGCCGCGAGTTGAACAAGTTTGCCCGCGGCAAGGATGCTGCTGAACGCCGAGAATTGCTTCAAAAGGGGGTGGCGGAGGAAGGCAATCACGTCTTGTCTCCGTTCAAGCCCAGGATCGCGATCATTCGCGCGTTGACCGTATGAACGTCGTATTTTTCCTGGGCCAGGCGAAGGCTCTGCAACCCCCAGGCGGTTCGGCGAGATGCGTCATCGGCCAGGGCCCGCATCGCGTTCGCAAGGGCCTCGGGGTCGCGGACGGGAACCAAAAGGCCGTTCACGCCCGGTTGAACGACCTCGCGGCATCCCGGAACGTCGGTGGCGATCAGGGGGCGGCCCATGGCCATGGCCTCCAGCAAGGATCGCGGCGTGCCTTCGCGGTAGGACGGCAAAACCACGACGCTGGCCTCGCGCAGAGCGGGCCGCACGTCGTTCACGCTCCCGAGGTAGTCCACCAGGCCCTCGGCGATCCAGGCCCGGACCTCCTCTTCGTGAATGGCGCTGGGGTTGGAATCAAACGGCCCGAGCAGACGGCACACCACGTGCGGGTGGGTTTTCTTCAAAAGCCGTGCGGCAGCGACGTAGTCGTACACACCCTTGTCGCGCAAAAGCCGCGCGATCATGAGGAACACCGGCGCATCGGGCAAAGGAGCTGGGGTAAAATGCGCGAGGTTGACGCCTTCTCCGGGGATCACGTGACAGGGAACCCTTGGGGGAATCACCCCACTGGCTTTGGCGGTGTTCGGATCATCGTGATTCAGAAACAGGACCCCCCGCGCACCTGTCAGCGCCGCACGGTAAAGCCCGACCACAAGTCGCTTTAGCAAGGCGCGGCGCATTGAAGCCGGGCCATCCGTGAAAACGTACCCGAGGCCTGTGATCATGGCGTAGCGGTGCGCGATTCCGGCCAAACGTGCGGCCAAAAGGCCGTAAACGATGGGCTTGACGGTGTAGGCGAGCACCTTTTCGGGGCGAAGGCGACGCATCAAGCGCAGCAGGAACACAAGCGTGAGCAGGTCCTGCCAAGGGTTTGTCCCCGTTCGTTGCAGCGGAAGCGGGAAGAACAGTGCACCCAGGTTTGTGAGCTTGGCCTGCAAAGCGGGCGTGGCCGCAGGAGCGGTGACGAAAACACGATCCCCCCGTGCGTGCAGCGCTGCGATCCAATCGCCTCGAAAGTTCACGAGCGACGCGGCGTTCGAATCGATCAGCAGGATGGAGGCCATAGGGAATCTCCTGAAGGAAGACATCCAGCAAAAAAAAGGATATGGAGTTCCCAGTAAGCACAGTTACTCTTAAGGGTTCAAGGAGGTTTTAAGGATGCCAACCGTTCTTGTCACAGGGGGCGCGGGGTATATCGGCAGCCACGTTGTGCTTGCGCTGCACGATGCCGGGTTTCAACCCGTTGTGCTGGATGACCTGTCCACGGGGCGACGCGACATGGTGCCGCAGGATGTGGCGTTCGTGCATGGGTCGTGCGGAAATCGAGGTCTGGTGACGGACGTGATCCGAGGTCATGGCGTGACAGCGGTTATTCATTGTGCGGGGCGCATCCGTGTGGATGAGTCGGTTCAAGACCCCCTTCTCTATTACCACGACAACACCAGCGTGAGCCGAACGCTGATTGAGGCGTGTGTGCGCGAAAACATACGCGGCTTTTTGTTTTCCTCGACCGCCGCCGTGTACGGCAACCCCGCCGAGATTCCTGTACGCGAGGACGCGCCCACGTGCCCGATCAACCCCTATGGTCGCTCCAAGCTGATGGTCGAGGACATGCTGGAGGATGCTTCCTCGGCCTATGGGTTACCTTCGGTGGCTATGCGCTATTTCAATGTGGCAGGCGCTGATCCGAGGGGGCGTGCCGGGCAAGTCATTCCGTTTATCAGTCACCTGATTCGCCGAGCGTTGCACGTCCACCTGGGCAAAATCGAAACGCTTGAACTGTTTGGAACCGATTACCCCACGCCGGATGGAACCTGCATTCGCGATTATATCCACGTGTCGGATCTTGCCAGTGCGCATGTTGTGTGCCTTCGTGCCCTTCTCGAGGGCGGCGTTGGCCGAGTTGTGAATTGCGGATATGGCCACGGATTTTCGGTCCGCGAGGTCCTTCGGGCGGTAGAGGGCGTGACGGGTCAACCGTTACCCGTTGTGCTCGCTCCTCGCCGACCAGGTGACCCTGCCACCCTCATTGCCCATGCCGATCGCTTGACGTCCGAGCTGGGCTGGACCCCGCAGTTCGATGATCTCTCCACGATCATCCGCCACGCCTTGGCGTGGGAGGGAGAGCCCCCCTTCTCAAGAAGGGGCAAAACCTGGCAGAGTGATAGGCCTTAAGCAAGCGCTTGGGGGGGCTTCCAAAGTCTCGGTTTCGTGGACTTTGAAGGGACAATGTTTTTTGCTTTTGTCCGTGAGCAAATACGTGATGGTCAGAGATTTCGAGGACATGAAGCGATGAAAAAAGCTGTTAGCTACCTGCTGGGGAGCGATTCGCGGGTGGCAGGGGCTACGGCGCTGTATGTTCTTGTCATCGGGCTCATTGTGCAGCTCTTCGCCGTACCGGTTTTCTTGCCGCAGATGGACAATGGCGTTGGGCTTTTTACTCCCGATGCTACCCTTTACCACCGTTTAGCCGTTGGCGTTTATGAACGCATGTTGCGGGAAGGTTGGGGGGGATGGGACGTGGCCCCGGATGGATATCAGGTTTCTGGGCTTGTCGCCGCTTTGTATTACCTGTTTGTCCCCCTGCCAGGGGTGGTGCTTGTCTTCACAGCGATGTTGGCAGGACTTTCGGTCAAACTGATCCTTGCTATCGGTGAGCTTGCGGGCGTTCAACGAGGAGCAATGCGGGCAGGAGCTCTCGCGTTTTTTCTTTTTCCCTCGGCGATGCTGTTCCTCGCACAAATCAACAAAGATATCCTTTTCTTTGTTGGTTTTCTTTTGTTTGTTCACCTTGCGCTTGCCCTGAATGCAAAGATCAAAACATGGGAGGAGTGTTCGTGGCACAAGGCGAGAGTGCGTTTGCGGGCGATGCTTCCTGTTCTTGTTGGCGAAGCGATTTGTGGGTTTTTGTTTCTTGTTTTTTCACGCCCCCACGTCAGTCTTCTTTTGGAACTTAGCTTGGTTGTTGGAGGGTTAGCAGTCCTTGTGTGGCATGTGAGGCGTCCGGGGGGGCTTCGACGAGGCGCTCTTTTGCTGGTGGCCCTTTTAGCGCTTATTGGGATTCTCCATGCTGCAGGCAATTTCTGGAGCGCGGAAGTTAACAACAGTGTGGAGCACGTTGAACAGGACCTTGAAGGCCTGAAAGAAACAAGGACAGTGGCCTTAACTGCGAATAGGCGGGAGGGAAAGGCCAGAGCATTGGCTTTGAGCGAGAACCGGCAGGGAAACCCGTTTTTCCATGTTTGGCCTCCCGTGCTGGAGGGGACTATCCAGCGTCTTATCGACTGGCGTCTCCGTTACGCCAAGGCAGCGTGGAGTGCATCGTTGGCTTTTGATTTATGGGATGTTCAGAATGTGGACGACTTCATCGCTTATATACCTCGAGCGTTGACCGTGGCCTGTTGTTTCCCGACGGTGGGAAACTGGGTTGATATTCCTCAACCGAAAGCGCGCTTTTTGCTCTTTGTCACGGGCTTTGAGACTCTGTTGGCGGATGTGGGCCTGGTGGGGTTCTTGATAGCGGCCTACCGCCGTCGGATTTCATGGGATGTTTTTTGCATCCTTGCGGCCATTTTTTTCTGCGTTATTTTGCCCATTGTCTACAGTGCGCCTAACTTAGGAACCATCTACCGACTTCGGTATGCGCCCTTTATGCTGGTGGCGTGCATAGGGTGGGGGCACCTCTTGCAGGGTGGGTTGGTGAGGTCGACGGGTTTTGGCCCTTCAACGCGTGTGCCAGACAGGAGCGGGGATCCATGACTTTTCACCTGACCGTTGAACCTTTCAACGACACGCTTCGAGCGGCGTACGCACGTCTCTTGCCCGGACAAGCGGCGGTGTTGAAGATTCTTTTGGAAGAGGTTGTGGCTCTGCGTGAACGCGGCGTGTGCGAGGTCTTGACCCAAGCGGCTTACGCGGCGCAAAGAGGAACGGGGCGTGAGGTCGCCTAACGTGCAAGGGATTCGGGGCGTATGGCCAAGCGGCTTTTCGATATCATCTTCAGCATTCTGGGGCTTGTGGCGCTCAGTCCCTTGCTGGTGGGAATCGCTGTGGCCATTCGGCTGGATTCGCCGGGGCGTGCGATTTTCCGGCAAGAGCGCGTCGGGCGCGGGGGCCTCCTTTTCCGCATTCACAAGTTTCGCACGATGGTGGCCAACGCCGAGGACCTCGGGGGGCAGATGACGACGGCGGCGGATCCGCGAGTCACGCGCGTCGGCCTCTTCCTCCGTCGGCATAAGTTGGATGAACTGCCCCAGCTTTTGGATGTCCTGCAGGGCACGATGAGCCTCGTCGGGCCCCGGCCCCAGGTTCCCAGCACGGTGGCGCTCTACCCACCGGACGTGCGCGAGGCGGTTCTGTCGGTGCGGCCCGGAATCACGGACCGCGCGTCCATCGTGTTTCGGGACGAACAGAAGCTGCTCGCCAAGGCCAAGAATCCCGAACAGGTGTACGTGCAGAGGATTATGCCGCGCAAGCTGCGCCTTTCGGTGGATTACGCCAAGAACAGGACACTTTGGGGGGATGTTGGGATCATCGTGATGACCCTCCGTGCGCTGTTCCGTTAGAGCCCTTAGCCCCCGCGCACCTGCATGTGAATGGGGCCTTCGGCGCGGCCGTGGATAAATTGGTCCACAAAGGGGTTGCCCGAATGGTCAATCTCACGTTTGGGGCCCGACCAGATGATGCGCCCCTCGTGCAGCATCGCCATGCGGTCCGCGATTTTATGAGCACTGGCCATATCGTGTGTGATCGATAGCGCGGTGGAACCCAGCTCGCGCACGCTCTTGACGATCAGCTCGTTGATGACGTCGGCCATGATGGGATCCAGGCCCGTCGTCGGTTCGTCGAACAGCAGAATGTCGGGCCGTGCGGCAATGGCGCGAGCAAGCCCGACGCGCTTTTGCATGCCGCCGGACAGCTCAGCGGGCGCGAGGTCCGCAACCTCCGGCCCAAGACCGACCGAGGCGAGTGTCGCAAGGGCTTTCGCGCGGGCCTCGCGCCGCGACAGCCCCTCGCGCCCCAACAGCCGAAAGGCGACGTTGTGCCAGACGGGAAGCGAATCAAAGAGCGCCGCCCCTTGGAACAGCATCCCAAACTTGGCCAAATGGTCCGTGCGTTTGCGGCCCGAGAGGTGCGTGGTCTCCTCCCCGTCCACGGCGATAGTGCCGCCATCGGGGGCGAGAAGGCCCAGCAAGCACTTGAGAAGAACGGACTTGCCGGTGCCCGAGCCGCCGATGATCACCAGCGATTCGCCGGGATTCACGGCAAGGTCCACGCCGTCCAAGACGATCTTGGGGCCGAAGGCTTTGCGGAGACCCGTGAGGGCGATCTTGGCCAAGGCCGGGGCGGGAGACTCAGGGGGCAGCAAAGAAAATCCCCGTCAGCAGGTAGTTGGTGACAAGAATAAGGATCGAGGCCGACACCACGGCGTTGGTCGCCGCCTCGCCGACGCCTTGCGCTCCGCCGCGCGAGGTGAACCCGTGGTAGCACCCCATCAGGGCGATGATGAACCCGAAGACGGCGGCCTTCCAAAGGCCCGACGTTACGTCCCGAAACTCCAGGTATTTCCACGTCTGACTGATGTAATCGGCGGCGTTGAAGTGGAGCGTGTAGACCGAGACGAGGAACCCGCCGAACACCCCGATGATGTCGGCCACGAAGACCAAGAGGGGCAGCATCAACAGCCCCGCCCAAAGGCGCGGCGCGATCAGGTATTTGTAAGGATTCGTGGACAGCGTGACGAGGGCGTCGATTTGTTCGGTCACGCGCATCGTGCCCAGCTCGGCGGCAATCGCCGCGCCGATGCGTCCCGCGACCATGAGGCCCGCCATGACGGGGCCTAACTCCCGCGTGATGGACAGAACGACAACCGTCGGAATGGCGCTGGCGGCGTCAAACCGCGCAAAGCCCGAATTGCTTTGCAGCGCCAGCACCATGCCCGTGAACAGGGCCGTCAGCCCGACGACGGGCAACGAGTAATAGCCGATGTCGAGCATCTGCCGCCCCAGCGCCCCGAAGTAGAACGGCGGGCGAACGGCGTGGCTGAGAGCCCGCGCGGTAAACGCGGCGAGCCGACCGACGGTGGCCAGAAACGCAATCAGCGTACGGCCCAGGGGAGCGAGAATGTTCATCCGACTCAGGGTCCGGGAGACGAGGCCCGAAGGGTACGCAACCGCCCCCCACGGCGTCAAATGCGGCTCAGCGAGTCGGGCGGAGTCTCCTCCGGAGGGACCTCAAGATCCTTGCTGACGTCGGGCGCGTGCAAGAGCCGCTCGATGGCGCTGGCTTCATCAAACCGCGTGTCGGCCTTAAAGAAAAGCTCGGGCAGGTACCGGAGCTGCACATACTTGCGGAGCGCGTGCCGGAAAAACCCGCGTATTGCGTTCAGGGCTGCAAGAGTCTCCCGCGTGTGAAACCCGCCGAGCGGCGTCACGAAAACGGTCGCATGCCGCAGGTCGGGGCTGAGGCGAACCTCGGTGACGGTGATGCTGGCGGGCGGGGAAAATTGGGGCGGCCAGGGGCACTCTCCCCGCGCCAGAATCTCGGCAAGCGCATGGCGAACGGATTCGCCGACTCGTAAGGGGCGTTGCGCGGGCATGGGGTGTTTCTCCGGTTCCTTGGTGGTCTTGCGACCTTTTTAGCGCGAACGGGAGCGTGAGGGCAAAGAGAGGTTCGCCCTCCCCCCCCCTCGCGTCCCCTCCGTCGTCACCGCGAACGACGCGATGTCCCGTTTCCCCTGATCAACCGCGTTGATGACGGCAGAAGATCGGGAACGTTTGGTTTCGGTGCGTGGGTCCCGTATAGTCTCTCACGAGCGGAAACAACCGCGTTCGGGGGGTCGCGTTTGATGGCCATGCGTTTTCACGTTTATCTTTTTCGACAGCTGTTCATCACGTTCCTGGTGACCCTGGGCGGCATTTCGCTTGTCATTGTGTTTTCTCAATCGTTCCGACTTGTTTCCTTCATCGTGGATAACGCGGCCACCACGATCATTTTCGGGCAATTGCTCGGCCTGATGCTGCCCACGTTCTTACCGACCCTCGTTCCCCTCAGCCTCGGGGTCGCGGCTCTGTTCGCCTATAACAAGCTCGCCAGCGACAGTGAACTTGTCGTGATGCGCGCCGTGGGGCTCGGCCCTTGGCGGCTCGCGGCCCCCGCCTTGGTGTTTGCGTTGCTGACCGTCGGGCTTGGGTACGGGCTGACGTTGTACCTAACCCCCGCCGCTCAGCGGTCGCTGATCGCCCTCCAATACCGCGTTCGCAGCGAGGCCTCCTTGCTGCTGGTTCGCCCTGGAACGTTCACCGACCTGGCCCCAGGGCTCACGATTTTTGCGCGGACCCGTGAGGGGGAAGGCAACCTCACGGGGATTCTGATTCACGATGTGCGTCGCCCGGACCGCCCCGTGACCGTGATGGCCGAGCGGGGGAGTTTTTCGGCTGCGTCCGGCGTGCCGCAAATCATCATCGCCGAGGGACGCCGCCAGGAAATGGACCTTGCGACCGGCCACCTCTCCGAACTGACGTTTGATCGTTACGTGCTGGACCTGGACCTCGCGGACACCACGACCGCACATCGCCTGCCCGATCCACGCGAACAAACCCTCAGCAACCTTCTTGATCCTCCCACCAATCCTTCGGAACGCCGAGGGTCGCTGGGTCGAATCGCCTCCGAACTGCATCAACGTCTTGCAACGCCCTGGTTAGCTCTTGATAACACGTTGATCGCTCTGATTGCCGTCATCGGCGGTGCGTTCGATCGTCGCGGGATGACGCGCCGTTTGCTGGCAGCGGGACTTGCGCTGATTGCGCTTCAGGCGTTGGTCCTTTCCTTGGGAAGTTTGATTGAGCGCACCCCGGCCTCGGTTCCCCTTCTCTACGCCCTCATCGGAGCCCCGACCTTGATCGGGCTCGTGCTTCTGCGTGCGCAAACTCTCGCGGGATCAAGCCTTCCGGCCCGTGGGGGGCTTGGAGGAGGCAACGCGCCGCGTGGCCTGTTCTCCTTTCGACGACTCTTAAGGAGCCACGCATGACAACGTGTGGGTGGATTTTCGGGCGGTATTTGGGGCGGCATTACGCCCTGGCGCTGCTGATGTTCCTGGGCGGGCTTGCGGGGATTATTTACCTTTTTGAAGTCGCCGAGCTGTTGCGCCGCACGGCAGGGATGACGGATGTCGGCCTTGGGCTCGTCACGCGCATGGCGGCTTACAAAATGCCGGAAACCATTGAACGTATTCTGCCTTTTGTGGTTCTTTTCGCGGGATTGTTTTCGTTTCAGAGCCTCACCCGCAGCCGCGAGTTGATTGTGGCCCGCGCCGCCGGGGTCTCGGTCTGGCAATTCCTCACCCCTGCTTTGGTTGTCACGCTGGTGTTCGCGGGCCTCTACCTGGCCGTTCTGAACCCCATCGGGGCCACCTTCAACGCGCGTTACCGGGTGCTTGACGAGCGCTTGTCGGGCGCACCCACCACCTTAGACCTCACGGGAGCGGGGCTGTGGCTCCGCCAAAGCCAGGGTGAACGGCGTTACCTCATTCATGCGGACCGTGTGGAACGGAATCCGCTCACCTTAATCCCGCTCAATGCGCTGGTGTACGACCTGAACAACCACTACCTCGGACGCGTGGACGCTGCCCAGGGCGTTCTGGACAAAGGGGAATGGAAGGTTGAACGCGCGTGGGTGAACAACGAGGGCCAACCGCCTCGCTTTGAGGAAGTCTTGCGAATCCCGACCACGCTCACCTCCATGGCCATTGAGGAAAGCATGGCTGTGCCCAGTACCATTTCCTTTTGGCAATTGCCCGCGTTTATTCGGTCCATCACGGCCATTGGCCTTCCGTCCACGGCTTATGCTCTGCGGTGGCAGGAACTGTGGGCCGAGCCCTTTATTCTGGTCGCCATGGTCCTGTTCGCCGCCACGTTTTCCCTGCGTCACGATCGGCACGGAGGGCGCTTGAAAGCCCTTGTCGCGGCCTTAACCGTGGGGGGCGTTGTTTTCGCGTTGGGCAATGCCGTCCGTGCCTTGGGCGTAGCCCAAACCCTTCCCCTTCCGCTTGCGGCGTGGTCCATTCCTCTCGCCGCCCTCTTTGCCGGTTACGCCGCCTTGCTCCATCTGGAGGAAGGGTAGAAAACACGCCGCTATGCTGCCCCCCCCTCCCCTTCCCCCCTCTGTTTCGGCATCTCCGTGTGCGCCGAACCCTGCTTTGACCGCTCTGGCGTGGCTGGCCGAGGCCGGTGCGGACGAGGGAATCGATACCGAGCCCGGCGGTCTGACCCGGTGGGGGCCCGCCGCGTCCCTAACGCCTACCCGGACGCCTTCACCCTTCCTTGCTCCCTCGGACGCGCCCGCTTTTGCACACCCCGCTGTGTCGGCTCCACGCCTAGCCCCCCACCCCACGCCTCCAACACTTCCCCCACCAGGAGCCGCCCCCTACCTCCCGACGGCCACCTCGGTCGAGGCCCTGCGGGAGGAGCTGGCCGCGTTTGAAGGGTGTCCCCTCAAACACACGGCCATGAATCTGGTCTTTGCCGACGGCAACCCCTCCGCGCGGGTCATGCTCGTCGGCGAAGCTCCGGGGGAGGACGAAGACCGGCTGGGTCGGCCTTTCGTCGGCGTCAGCGGCCAGTTGCTTGACCGCATGTTGGCCGCGATCGGCCTGGACCGGAGCAAAGTCTACATCAGCAACGTCGTTTTCTGGCGACCCCCCGGCAACCGCGCCCCCAGCGACGCCGAGCTTGCGGCCTGCTTGCCGTTTGCCGAACGGCACATTGCCCTTGTGAATCCCGCCGTGCTGGTCCTGCTGGGCGGCGTTGCGACCAAGACCCTCCTCCGCCGACGGGAGGGGATCACGCGTTTGCGCGGAACGTGGGCTTCGTACACCCCGCGCTTGGGGCACGAGGACCAACCGGCCCTTCGCTGTTTGCCGATCTACCACCCGGCTTACCTCCTCCGACAACCGGCGGCCAAGCGCCAAGCCTGGGCCGATCTTCTCGCATTGCAGCAGGAATTGGGGATATTAACCCCCTGATAAACAAGGCAGAAACACAAGTCGTTTATGCTTCGTTTTTGTTTGGGCTTGCGCATATAAAAACAATCGGGTAGGACAATTGTATGAAGAAAGTCTTAAGCATCTTTGGGAACAATCCTTTCGCCGTGATCGCGCTTGCGCTCTGCTTGGTGATAGGACAAGGCCTCTCCCTTCTCGCGACCCGGCAAACGGGAGGAGCGTTCACGCTTTCCACCGCGCACGATTCCCTTCGCGCGGCGTTAGGGCTTCCCGCTGCAGGCGGTACGGCCCCGCTTCCCTCCCCCACGGTCCTGAAGCCCGGAGATGCCGCCCTTTATCGATCCGCCTTTGCTGCTGCGGAGCGGGGCGACCATCGGGCTGCTGAGGCCTATCTGATCCGAGTCAGCGATCCGCGTTTGGCCGGGTTTATCCTCGCGCCGCGTGGAGGGGCCTCCGTAACGTCCACAAGCAACCTCGATTCGACCTCGGAAAGCGCTCCAACGTTCGCGGATTCGCGTCAGCCCGTGTGGGTGTTCCCGCGCGGTTGGGCCCCCGGACATCACGCTCGAAACGCCTCCTCCCCGTTGACGGAAACCCCCGTCGCCCTCGCGCAAGCAGCCGCCCTCGCAGCCCGGTTGTTTTACGCGGGTGAACGTCCCCAAGCCCGCGTTCTGGCCGCCCGCGCGTCCGAGGTGGGGTCCCCCCTGGGGGCTTGGATCAGCGGGCTCATCGCGTGGGAGGATCGGGACAGCGCCGAGGCCGCCCGCCAATTTGAGCGTCTGGCAACCCTGCCCTCGCTGACGCCCGCCGAACGGACCGCCGCCCATTTTTGGGCCTGGCGTGCCCTGAACGCGACCAAGAATCCGGGGCTTGCCCGGATCCATCTTCAAGCCGCGGCTGTTCAATCCCAAACGTTCTACGGCCTTTTGGCTGCCCAAGCTCTCGCTGTTACGCCCTCCCCCGAGGCCGCCCCCTCCCCCGAGGCCATTCTTGCCACAACCCCCGAGGGGGCCCAGGCCCTCGCTCTTCGTGACGCTGGGCAAACCGTTGGGGCCGATCGGGAGCTTTTGGCTCTTGCTTCCACCGCCCGCCCCGAAATCCGCCAAGCGCTTCGGGATGTGGTGCAGCGTGACGCCGCGTCGTTCCCCCGTCTCGCCTTGCGCCTCCAAGCCCCTGGGCGCACAGCCTCCCGTTCCGCAGGAGAGAAGCGTGTTCTTCCCTCGTGGCACCCTCGGCAAGGTTTTTCGGTGGATCGGGCCTTGATGTTTGCCTTAGCGCAACATGAATCAAGGCTTGACCCGTTGGCCGTCAGCTCTCGTGGAGCGCGTGGACTTCTTCAGCTGATGCCCAGCACCGCTGCAGCCATTTTAGGGCGGTCCTCGTCGAATGACCCGGACGAGGCGGATACCGACATCCTCGCGCGTCTCCAAGACCCCCGTGAAAGCATGGATCTTGGCCAACGCTACCTTCGTCAGCTGATGCAAGATTCCCGAATAGGGAACAACCTGGTCCTTGTGCTCGCTTCGTACAACGGCGGCGTGGGACGCGTCACCCACTGGCGCGATAACGCCTCCTCTCTCGCCACGCGCGACCCCCTGCTGTTCTTGGAAGAAATCCCCTTGCAGGAAACCCGTTTTTACGTCGCTCGCGTCCTCACGCACTACGCGGCTTACCGCACGCGCCTGGGGCGGTCGCTTCATCCCCTGCAACGCCTCGCCGAGGGCCATTGGCCCGTTCTTCCAACAGAACGCCAAGCCACCGCCTCGGGGGAAACAACCGTCTATAAAGTCTCGGCTCTTTAAGACCCGTCGGACGCCTTTGCGTCGTCAACGATTCCCAAGGCCTCGCGTACGCGCTTCACCACAAGGGGACGGTCGTCCAAGCGCGGGGGGGGGGTCCACGTCCGGTCTTCTTCGCCGGTGAAGGGCCTCGTAAAGCCCTCCTTCTGCATCTGCGCATGAAAACGCTCAAACTTGGCCGAGCCGCCGGACAACGCCACGACGTACACCGGTCTTCCTGTAAAACACGCTTCGGTCACCATGTTGACGGAATCCGCCGTGACAACCACCGCGTCGGCAAGCCCGAGGACACCGATGTAGGGGTTCGGGTCGGTTCCGTCCCAGATCCACGCCGGGGAATCGGCGAGCCCCTCCCGCAACGCCACCACCAAATCCGGCGGAGTCCGGCGGGAGGGAACGACAAGAAGGCTCCCTCCTGTCCGGGCCATAAGCCCTTGTAAACGCGCCACAAGGTTGCGGATCACGGCGGGGGAAAAAGCATAAACTTTGTTCGGCCCCCCGATCAGGACGGCGATTCGCGGCGGGGAACGATTCTCCTCCAGGCGGGAGCGGAGATTCACAGCTTCACGGGCCAAGATGTCGGACGTAAGGCCGTGCAAGGAGCCCCGCGTTGTGATGACATTCGGCCCACGCACGGTGTCATGCTGGGGAACAACCATCAAGTCAAAAAAGCAAGGCGCAAGGTGGGGGTCCTGAATCTGAAGGGTGAACGTGCGATCCCGATGCGGCGTTCCCTCCCGTTGGCTCGCACGACGAACGGCCAGAGAAGCCGCCGCCCCAACCCGCCCCGTTGCCACCAGAACATCCGGCCAAGGGGGACGCAGAGGATCGCCCGCCTCTTCATCAAACGCGTGGGCCAGGCCTCCGCGAAAGAAAGGGAAAAGACGATGCCAAAGGAGCTTGAGGCGCACGCGCTTGACAACGGGTTTCAAGCCCAAGGCTTCCGCAAGTCCCACCGTCGGGACTTCCATGCCCCGTGCCCCGCCGGTGACGGCCCAACAGGTGAGGACTTCGGACACATCGGGAGAGGATGTCATGACGCTCCTTGAAAGATCGCACGTTTCCGTCGCGTTCCTGACAGCGTGCGAATCGGTCAACAGGACCTTCCTGTTGTAAGACCGACACCGTTAAAAGGAAACCGATACGGATGGACGGAACACAACCAAGATCCCCCCCTGACCGCTTTCATGAAGAATGGCACAAGGGTTCTTGTCCGAATCTGCAGAACGTGCTTTAGAAGTCTCCGGTGCCTTGAAGAGGGAATGCGTTGTCATGGCCGCGTTGGTTCGTTGGGTTCAAACATCCCTCGTCGTTCTTGGAACACTGGCGTTGGTCCTGGGGGCCACAGCTGTTCCGGGACGCGCGAATACGCCTGAAACCTCCCCACCGGCAGCCACCGTCGAGGTGGACACGCAGATGTTCGCGCCTTCTCGCGATTCCGTCTTGCCACCTGGCATTGTTTGGAACCAGCCCCTGAAGCCAGGGGTTGTGCCGTTGAACAACGGCGGCTTGTCCCCCGTCGGATCGCTGAACGCACCCCGTCTTACGGACGATTCGTCGCCCGATGGGGCGCGAGCCAGTTCCATGCACCTCCTGCTCTTGCAAGGCATGCGCAATGCGCTGCGAAGCGTGGGGCAAAGCCTTCCCCCCGTCACGACGCCCCCTCCCCCCGTGCAGAGCACGACCGCGCCCCTCGCATCGTCTGTTTCCGGCTCTCCTCCTGCTGCTGTTTCCACATCGGCAGCAGCATCAACCCCACAAACACCAGCCCCAACGCCGCTTGTGTATGAACCGGGGCGTGAACCGCGTTATCTCGCTGCACCCCAGGTTGCTCCTGCCGCATCAACCTCTGTTCCCCCCGCGCCGGAAGGCAAACCTGCCGCCGAATCAGCCCCTAAGCCCGTGAACGAAGGGCCTTCCCTGGACAAAAAAACGGCTCCTCTCCCCACGTGCGGTCTCGTGGCCGATCAAAAGGCACCGGAATCCCCCCCCGTGGACATGCTGTGCGCTTCCGGAATCCCCAGCCCTGTTACGGGTCCTTCCACGGGGCCCTGGACCTGGACGTGTTCGGCCACTCTTGATCCCTTGTCGCCGCATGTCATGTGCGCAACCAAGCCCGTCCCAGGTCGCCAGGAATCAACAAAGGACAACACGACGCCCGTCGCCGCATCACCTCCCTCGCAAACGCCCAACGCGTCCGCCGATCAAGTGCCCGACGCTTGGCCTCAAGCGGATCTCACGGCGTCCCCGCCGCCAATGCCGAACGTTGAAGCCGATCTCGAGCCCCCGCCACCTCTTCCGGCGGTTGAACATGAGTCCCCGGATTCGCCCCGTACGGGCGCGGTGCTCGACAAAGACACGCCAACGCCCCCCCCTGCAACGGACGCCGGGGAAGCTCGTGAAAGGGACCCCTGGTCCGGAGACGTCTCGGATTCCTCCTCCGAAAAAGATTCCGCCACGCCGTCTTTCCCCCATGCCTTCACGCTGCCCTTCGCCCCCAAGGAAGAAGCCCTTGATCGCCCCGAAGCCGTCAAAGCGCTGGACGCCCTCGTGCAGGTTCTGAAAACCCATGAATCGGTTCATGCAACGTTGCTCGCTTATGCACCCGCCGATTCGACAAGTGCCGACGTTCTTCGTGCCGCGAGGCGGCTGTCGTTGGCGCGTGCGTTGACTATCCGGGACGCCCTAACAAAACAAGGTGTTGCGGCGGATCGTTTCAGTGTCCGTGCCCTGGGGGGTGAACCCTCCCCCGGCGATGGCCCTGCGGATCGTGTGGATGTCACGATTCCCTGAGAAGCTTCGGCCTAAGTGTTTGGTCCCAATAAGTAGTGGTATAAGATGGGTCCCACTTGAACGGGAGAGACTATGGGACAGGTACTGCACAAACGCGCCACGACGACGCAGCGTATCCG
>CAIPYM010000062.1 GCA_903869345.1 uncultured Pseudomonadota bacterium | reverse complement strand
TGATGCCCTGATCACACCCGAGCAGCTGGAAGGGTTTTTGCAGGTCGAAGGGTCTCGCCTGGGTGCGCTGATCCATCTTGCGGCCCCCCCCCCGACGCGGGAGGCCGACCCGGACGTGGTTGCAGAGGTGAGTTTTCGCCTCGCCCGAACGCTCTGGCTGTGGTGCCGCGACCACGAGACGCGCTTTCTCTATGCTTCGGCGGCCTCAACGTACGGTGACGGGACGAACGGATTCCGCGACGACGATTCGCCCGAGGCGTTGGCCCCTCTTCGGCCCCTCAGCCCCGCCGCATGGAGCAAACACGCTTTTGATCGTTGGGTTGCGCGGCAACGTGCAACGACAGGTGCAAAAACGCCCCCGCAAAGCGCAGGGCTCAAAATTTTCAGCGCTTACGGCCCGAACGAATACCACAAAGAGAGCCGCCGATCGGTCGTGATTCAGGCTTTCCCCTACGCGCAACGGAGCGAACCCTTCCCTCTTTTCACGTCGTACCATCCCGACTACGCCAACGGTCGCCAAAAGCGCGATTTCGTGTGGGTCGGGGATGTCGTGCGCGTGATGCTCTGGCTCCTCGATTCGCCGTCCGTGAACGGACTGTTCAACTGCGGAACTGGGACGGCGCGGACATTTGTGGACGCCGTCGGGACCATGTACCAGGCGATTGGGAAGAGCCCCCTCCTCCGTGTGCGCGACATGCCAGAAGAGCTCCGGGCCAAGTACCAGTATGTCACCGAGGCTGATCTCACCAAGCTCCGCGCGGCGGGCTACACCGCCCCCTTTGCCTCGCTGGAAGAGGGCATCGGCCTTTACGTCCGAAACTTCCTGGCCGCCGCCGATCCGTACGTGTAACCGCCTGCCTTGGGTTTTGTCCGCGCCGCCCACTCCCGTCCAGGGCGCGGGTGTGCGAGACTGGGGACCCGAATTTTCATGGACAACCAACGCGGTGAACGCATGACGGCTCCGTTGTCTTTTGATCTGATCACGACCGAAGGCGCGGCGCGGCGCGGGACCCTCCACACGGCGCACGGAACGGCGGAAACGCCCGCGTTTATGGCCACCGCTACGGCGGCTACCATCAAGGCCCTGCGGCCGGAGGACGCCCGCGCCGCCGGAGCCGAAATCGCCATTTGCAACACCTACCACCTGATGCTGAGGCCCGGCGGACCGCGTCTGGAAGCCTTGGGCGGACTTCACCGTTTCATGAACTGGCCCGGCCCCATTGTGACGGATTCGGGGGGCTTTCAGGTCATGTCGCTGGCCAAGCTGCGCGACCTCACGGAAGACGGCGTCACCTTTCGTTCGCACCTCGACGGGAGCCTCCACCACCTGACTCCCGAAAGTGCCGCCAACCTTCAGCGAATGTTCGACAGCGACATCGCCATGTGCCTCGACGAGTGCACCCCTTACCCGTCGTCGTGGGAGAAAACAGCGGATTCCATGCGCCGGTCCATGCGCTGGGCGGAGCGTGCCCGCCGCGCCTTTACCCCTCGACCCGGTTACGGCCAATTTGGGATTGTGCAAGGGGGCATCGACCCGGAGTTGCGCCGCGAATCAGCGGAAAAGCTCCTCGGCATCGGCTTTGAAGGCTACGGAATCGGCGGGCTCGCCGTCGGTGAGGGCCAAGCGGCAATGTTTGAGGTTCTGGATTCCACCGTGCCCCTTTTACCGATCAACCGCCCGCGTTACCTGATGGGCGTAGGGCGTCCCAGCGACATCGTCGGAGCCGTCGTGCGGGGCGTTGACCTGTTCGATTGCGTCATGCCGACGCGCTCGGGACGGACGGGACAAGCCTTCATTCCCCAGGGAACACTCAACATCCGCAACGCCGTCCATGCCGAGGATCCCGCCCCTCTGGACGAGGCCTGCACCTGCCCCACGTGCACGAGCGCGTCGCGGGCTTACGTGCACCATCTCTTCCGGTGCAACGAGATTCTAGGCCCCATGCTTTTGACCGCGCACAACACGCATTTTTACCAAACCCTGATGCGGGATCTTCGCGCGGCCCTTGACGAAAAACGCCTAGGGGCGTTTGTCGCTGCTTTTCATGAACGCCAGACGACCGCATGAAACGCTTTTCCCCCTCCTCTTCGCGGCGACCTCGGGCGCGAGTTCTAGGGCTTTGGGCCGGAGCGTTGATCCTCCTCGTGGGCCTTGGAAGCGGCGGGATTGTTCTGCTGCGCTCCAGCGGCACGGAGGGTCCGTTCGTGCTACGCGGCGCGTCGGGCTTACCGCTTCCTCGTTTTGTCTCGTTGCGCGCGGGCGAGGTCAACCTGCGTTCGGGACCTGGCCTGCGCTACCCCATCACGTGGGTCTTTAAGCGCCCCTGCCTTCCACTGGAAATCGTGGCCGAATACGAGGCGTGGCGTCGCGTCCGCGATCCGGATGGGGCCGAGGGCTGGGTGCACAAAGGGGCCCTCAACGGGCGGCGATTTGCTCGTGTGCGACCGCCGACGCAAATGTTGATCCCCGACCTGCAACATCCCGATGTCCGCGTGGCGACCCTCCAACCCGGCGTTTTAGGGCGACTGCTTGCCTGTCAGAAAGAGAGTTGTCGTCTTCGGTTCGGCACGGTGGAAGGGGTTCTCCCTAAGACGGCTTTATGGGGAGTTTATCCTGAGGAAACATTTGACTGAGCGTGCGGGCCACACTCTCAACATCGCTTGCGGCACGGCTTGAGGGAAAACGCTCTAACAAGGGGGTCTGGAGACGAATGCTTTCGCGGACGTGCGAATCATCCCGCACAATCCCCAAAAGAGGCGGGTTCTTGTTCAGAAACGTGGTGCAGACGTTTTGAAGGGTCTCGTAGGTCCGGCGCCCCAGCTCCGCCGCCGCCGCCTGATTCACCACCACACGAACATCCGCCGTGGGATTGGCCGCGTGCGTCAGCTTGATGAACGCGTAAGCGTCCGTCAGGGACGTGGGCTCCTCGGTCACAATGACGCTCACAAGACCCGCTGCCAGCGCCAGGGACCGAACGGCCTGATCCAACCCCGCTCCAAGATCCATCACCACCAGGTCGTATTGAGGGGCCAGCGCAAACACCTCCGCACGCAGTTGCTCAAGCACTTTCGCCGAAAGGGAGGCTAAGCCCCCCGAACCGGAGCGCCCCGGCAAAATCGTGAATCCACCGGTAACGTACGTGAACAGCGCCTCCTTCAGCGTGCACGCACCCGCCAAAACGTGGCCCAGGTCGCGCCCAGGCGTCAGCCCCAGTTGCACGTCCACGTTCGCAAGCCCGAAATCGGCATCAAACAACAGAACCTTTTTCCCCTGTTGGGCGAGGGCATGACAGAGCGTGATGGAAAACCATGTTTTGCCCACGCCCCCCTTGCCACTCGCAACCGCCATAATGTTCGAACACACGAGCGCCCCTTGCAAGGCCGTGGGGACGGAGGAAGGCGGAGGGGCCACACCAGCGGAAGTAACGGAAGGGCGTGGAATCTCGGGCATGAAGCACTCTCGGTCAGCGCACGGACAGTGTCAAAAACAGGCGGCGGGATCAAGGCACGACGGAAAGTCGTTTGTCCCGGACGGTTCAACGTTCCCTCTCCCGGTCAACGCGCGCAGCGGGATTCCCCCAGCTTTAAGCGCCAAGCCTTTTTCCTCCCGAAAATTTTTTGAATTTTTTGAATTTTTTTCTTGACTCGAGGGGTCCCAAGGGG
>CAIPYM010000061.1 GCA_903869345.1 uncultured Pseudomonadota bacterium | reverse complement strand
CAAACCCTCTCCACTACTTATTGGGACCAAACACCTAACGGTTGCAGAGCCGGAGAAAAATACTTGCGTGATGCCCAGCTTAATCATTCCGCTCATTCAACGGCGGCAGAGATTTGGGCGCGAACATCCCGGCCCTGGTCGTCGCGCTTGACCGCCATCAGGAACAGGGCCTTACCCCCGCTTTTGGCCGCCCAAAGCTCCCCCACGTTCTGCTTTTCCTTGGTGTCATCGTTTGTCGCCCGGTCCGCGCCCTTGTACTCTACAACAAGAATTCGACCGTCCGTCAGCTCGGCCACAAAGTCGGGGTAAAAGCGGTCGGTGGAGGTGAGCAGCCAAAAGGACGTCTCCCGCCGGGTTGCGAGGTTCCGCACCCAGTGTTTAACCTCGGGCACGGTATCCAGGACCTTGGCGCATTCAAACTCTTCCCCCTTCGCCTCCAGCTCCCCGACGGTTCCGAAAAAATGTTTTTTGAAGCGGTAAGCCCCTGTGTAGGCCCACGCCGCTGGGTAGGGCCTGTTGTGGAAGGAAAAGTTGCCAACGAAACGGGTTTCCACCAATGCGGTGGGCCCCATCAGAAACATCTGGTAACTCTTGGCACGCGCGTGCAGCCGACAATCCTTGATTTTCTGGTGAAGGGCTTTGGCCAGGGGGTGTTTGAAGCGCACAAGGTCCTGAAGCGAAAACCCACGCTTGTCCAAAAGGGCCGCGACCGCCTTGCGACAAAACTCCAGACGCACCGGCTGAAGGATGTCGTTCGGGTGAACGTCCAGGCTGAGGGTCTCGCGGTCCAACCACCGGGAAAGCCCCAAGTCCGTGATGTCCAGCTTGAGGATGCCGATGTCCTGTTGAGCGTTTTGGTCCAGGTGGGAATAGGTGACTTTCTCGCCCCGCAGATCAACCTCCCAGCGCTGCGCCGTTTCCCGAATGCTGAATTCGGCCTCGGACAGTGCCGCCGAATCGTCGTTGAGGCTCCACCCGCCAAGATCAAGGATGACCTCTTCCTCGGCCAGTTCCAATTCGCCCTGGACGTTCAGGAAAAGCCGAGGGACCGGGAATCGCTCGCCCCGCTCGGCCGGAGAAAGACTGTTCAGGTGGGCCAAGCGCTGCCGATTCACAGCGGACTTCAGGGCTTCGCGCTCGGCCGATGTTGAGGCCGTGGCGAGTAACCGGTCTTCCAAAGCGCTGGGCACCTCGCCCTTGACCGTGATGTCCACCGTGCCGTCCGGCCTCGCGTTCACCGTGATGTTGGCGGTCACGTCGTCCGGCAACCCCGATAAATCCGGGGCCTTGTCCACGGTTTGAACGAGCATCGGTGAGCGGCGCAGAAGATCCCCTTGCGGATGATGAAAACCGGGGAGGTCCTCGGGCTGGACGCGAAGCTGCGTCGCGGCCTCGCCGGGCTCAAAGCCCATTTTCTTGATCAGAGCATCCTTGAGGGCCTCCGCCGCTTCGCCAAAGCGCGGGCTAGAGACGTGGCAATAGGCTTGGTTCAGGGCAGCGCTTGCGCGTTTTTTCGCCTCGGGCATCCGCAACACGCGCCCGAGAAGTTGCTCAATGTCCGTGGCGGAGCCGATGTTGGCAACCGAACACAGGACATACGCGAACGAGCAATCCCAACCTTCCTTGAGGGCTTCCACCGTGATGATGCACGTGACGCGGCACGTGGGATCAAAAAGGTTGATGCTATCGAGTTCGCGCTGCTCCCCCGTGGCAACGGCAATGGCCTCGGGCGCAAGGCCCTCGCTTTCCAGAAGGTAGGTTTTCAGAACGTCCACCGTGACGTCCCTTCCCTTGTCCTGCGCCTGAAACAGGACCAGAGGCCGAATGTACGAGGTATCCTCTTTGGCGACCTCCGCCAATCGGGCCCGCGTTTCAAGGGCCCCATGCACGGCAGAGCGCCAATCCGAATGCTCCGTCAGGATAATGGGCAGCTTGATCATGTCCGCCGCCTTCACTTCAGCGGCCGAGGCATGAAACAACACGTTGCTACCGGTCGTCGGGTCCAGGTTGGGGGTTGCCGTAAACTCCACGATGCACGACGGGCGCAAGGCGGCCAGCATGTCGAAGGAAAGTTTCGTCCCGGCCTTGTGCGCCTCGTCCACGATGACCAAAGGCCGATGCACGGCCATGAGATTCACAAACGAAAACTTGATGGTCCCGTCCTTGGCGCGTTCAAGTCCCGGCGTGGTGGGGGAGACTCGTGCAAAGTGCGGCTCAAAGGTTTCCGAATGCGCGTACGCCCGGCGGCCCTCGGAGTTCGACACCCGGAGCGTCTGAATCGTGCAGACAATCACCGCCACCCGCTCGGTCAAATCGTGAGGCCGGATGTTGTCGATTTCTTCAACGTCAAACACCGACACGCGCCCCTCAAAGGCGTCGTCCAGCGCGGCGCGGTAGGGATGCGAAGGCTTCTTGAGGGCCTCGGCGGTTTGCTTACGAATGATGGTGGTCGGCACGAGCCACAGGACAACCGGAAAATCCTTTTCCAAGTACGCCCGCCCGGCGAGCGCAACGGTGTGCGCGGCTAAAAGCGTTTTGCCGCCGCCCGTTGGCAAACGCAGGCAGACGTTTGGAACGTCCGGAAGGTTGGGGATGATGCGGTAAGGCGGCGGAGTCGTGTCGGGGTTGCGTTCCTGCCACACTTCACGGAAGGCCTGCTCCGGGTTGTTCGAGGAGCGGGCGCGGTTCAGAAAACGCTCCAGCGTGTCGAGGGCTTCGTGTTGAAAACGTTTCAGCTCCATGCGCCGCTCCTAACGCGCTTTGATTTCATAGGGGATATGGCGGAACGTGATCTGCGCTTCCGCCAGCTTTTCCGCGCTCATGCGGCACCCTTCCCCAAAGATAACCTTGGGCCCCTCAAAGGGGGGAAGCTGGGCCAAGATTTTGGACGTAAGGACGTTGCCGCCTGCGGGCCGCTTGTCGCCAAGAATGCCGTTGTACAAAAGATACAGGGCCCGTCCGTCATGGACGCCCAAAAGCGGTTGGTCAGAGCGGCCCGTGAACGGCAACCCGGTTTCGACAAACCACAGGTGCGCCGCCAAGGGTGCAAAACGGATGTTCGGAGAAACGCGCCCGGTTTCGTCAAACACCGGAACGCCAAGACGGTAGAATCGAAAACCGCCGCCGCCCCTCCAGCCCACTTGTTCCGAGATTCCGCCCTGTTCGCCCTCAATCACTTTCCGCAGCCGAGGAACACCGTGCGTGACCGCATGGTCGCCGATTTCAATGCCGATGTACCGCCGCCCCATCTTGTGCGCCACCGCCGCCGTGGTGCCGGAGCCGAGGAAGGAATCGAGCACAAGGTCGCTGGGGTTTGTGGCGATTTGCAAAATGCGTTGGATAAGGCGTTCGGGTTTGGGGGTGTCGAAAGCAGCATCCGAACCAAAAAGTGCTATGATTTCTTTCTTAGATTCCTGATTATGCCCTACCTCACTATTGCTCCACCATGTCCACGCAGATATTCCGTCGCTCTCGCTGAGATAATTTTTTACCCTTGGCCTTGCCGCCCCATCTCTACCAAACCACATGCGCCCTTCATGGCAAAGCTTGATAAGCTCTGGTTCAATATTCGACCAGCACCGTCCCGGAGGGGGATCATAAATCGCGCCGCTGGGCGTTGTAATTTTATACATTTGGTTAGGACGATATCCTTGAGCTGTAAAATCAGTTGAAGCCCATGAGCCTTTGGGATCGTTGTCTGGGTTCTTGAAATTTGCGGCTTGGTCTGGGCTTAAAGTCAATTTATTAAAAGCGACGCAATTTATGTCCTTTGAGAAGACAACAATATGGTCATGCGCTGCCCCCAGAGAAAGCCTTGCATCCGGAGAAGTTCTCTTCTGCCATATGACATTCGCCACAAAATTCTTCCGCCCGAAAATCTCGTCCAGGATGACTTTCAGGTAATGCGCCTCGTTGTCGTCAATCGTGACCCAGAGGCTCCCGTCCTCGGCCAAGAGGTCCCGCAGCAGCTCCAAGCGCGGGTACATCATCGCCAGCCATTGCGTGTGTTCCAGGTTGTCGTCGTAGTGCTCAAAAGCACTGCGGGTGTTGTACGGCGGATCAATGAAAATGCATTTCACCTTGCCCGCGTAGTACGGCATCAACGCCTTCAAAGCGTCCAGGTTGTCGCCCTGAATCAGCATGTTCCCGGCATCCGGCGTTCCCGCGCCAAGGTCCGGAACTTCTTCAAGCAGACGGTACGGGGCGCGGGCCGCGCTCGTGATGTCGTCGTCGCGTGTCAGCCAGTGTAAGAGCGGCATGATTCCCGTGTCGGTCACATCGTCAGGGACGGCCCGAAGGCAACGTGGGACCCTGTCTACACCACCGCCCCGCGTTTGTCCCGTGCCCCGGACGGTTTTCCGAAAGGCTCCGTGCGTTGCAGGCCGGGCACCTGAGCCGTTGGGTCGCCGGATGTTCACTCCGGGGCGTCGCGGGGCCGGGGCTTGGTGGGGGCGTGTGCGGCCCCTCCCCCTCGGAAAAATCAAAACCCTTCTTATTCCCAGCGCGGATTAAATGGCCAACGCCAAAAACTTATTTACATTATGGAATATTGTGATTCAGAAAACATCTCTTCCATTATTAAATCCTATCGCCTTCCGTTGTTATTTGTGTGGAGAATCACTCGGGGCGTTTTATGGTGAAAAGTCTCCGACACACTACATTTTGTGTCTGGGCGGGGGGCCTCATTCCCGTATATAGTGCTTCCACCAAGACGCAAGATGCTGTCCTGGTACTGGTCAACAACAAAGCAAGAGGAACCGAAACGATGACACACAGCCAAGACTTTCAAGACCGTTTCCTTCGGTTGCCCGAAGTGATGCGGTTAACGGGCCTCT
>CAIPYM010000060.1 GCA_903869345.1 uncultured Pseudomonadota bacterium | reverse complement strand
TTCGGCCGAAACGCGGGTACAGTACGCCATGGATTTGTCAATACGCCTTTGAACCCGCCGAGTCAAGCAAAATCGACACAGAAAAATCAGATTTTTTTCGAGAAGGTGAAAAGCACCGGATGGTTCATAACTTCCAGGATGGCCGCACCGCCACCCTCTCCAACCTTATCGGCTTAAACGCTCTGTCACGCTCTTGACTTTCGACCCTGGGGAGTCCGAAACCTGGGCCGGGGAATCATCCCCTTTCCCGTCCTCCTCCGGAGCGTTCCGTCATGTCGTTAGCTCAAGCCTACATGGATCGTAACTTGGCGCTTGAAATGGTGCGCGTCACCGAGGCGGCGGCCTTGGCGGTCTCCCCCGCCATCGGACGCGGCGATGAAAAGAAGGCCGATCAACTGGCCGTCAGTGCCATGCGTCACACGCTCAACATCCTCGACATTCAAGGCGAGGTTGTCATCGGCGAAGGCGAGCGCGACGAGGCTCCGATGCTGTACATCGGGGAGAAAGTCGGCAACGGGCATGGCGCGAAAGTGGATATCGCCCTGGACCCTCTGGAAGGCACCAGCATCACGGCGCACGGCGGCAACAATGCGCTGGCGGTGATCGCCATGGCCGAGGCCGGGGGGTTCCTGAACGCGCCCGATGTCTACATGGACAAAATCGCTGTGGGCGCGGACCTGCCGGACGGTGTCGTGGACATCGACGCGCCCGTTGCGACAAATCTCAAGAACCTCGCCAAGGCGAAGGGAGCCGAGTTGGAGGACTTGCAGGTGTGTATCCTGGAGCGCCCCCGGCACGAGGAACTGATCGCCAAAGTGCGTGAGACGGGTGCGCGGATCATGCTGATTGGCGACGGGGATATCTCCGCCGTCATCGCCACCTCACGTCCCGAGAGCGGCATTGACATGTACGTTGGCATCGGCGGCGCCCCCGAGGGCGTTCTGGCCGCCGCCGCGCTCCAATGCATCGGTGGGCAGATGCAGGGACGGCTGATTTTCCGCAACAACGACGAAAAAGCTCGCGCCGCCAAACTCGGCATCACGGATCTGAACCGCAAGTACAGCCTGAACGACCTTGCTCATGGCGATGTTCTGCTCGCGGCAACGGGCGTGACGGATGGCACCATTTTGCGTGGCGTTCGTCGATTCGCGGGCGGAGCCATCACGCATTCGCTCGTTATGCGTTCGACCAGCGGCACGGTTCGCTACATTGAGGCCCACCACAACTTCCGCCGCCAACCGTTCGTCCTGCCCGAAGAGGGCTGAGCTGGATCGCTTCACGTCGTTCGCGATTGACGATGGGGGGGGCGGAGTCTAAGAAAACCCGTCATCCCGACGAACGTCGGGATCCCGAGCCGTTTTTCGGGGGCAGCGGAACCAAGAACCCCCGTGTGAGAAAAAGTATTAGTTTCTCATCAGGAATAATTGCGTTTTAAAGCCCTTGTGAATCCCTCAGGGTGTGTGTAAGGTCGTGCTTGAGTGCGAGGGGCCTAGGGGCTCCGCGAAGGCCGACGGGGGCGACAAGCCCCGAACGTGGGCGGGGATGAGGGGATGTTGCTCCATGGCCGAGATGCCGGAGACGCCCTGGATCCCTTCAAAGCGGTCCTCTTTTCAAGAGGACTCCTCGTGCCGTTTTGGGTTTTGAAAGTGACGAGGCTGATCTGTAAGGGCGCTTTGCGCCGCACATCAGTAGGGAACACACGTAAAGATGCCTCCGTTTTCACCCCTTTGTCTAACCTTTAAGAGACCCCCTTCAGGGGCGCGGGGCTTTGTGTTCCCCGGCGCCCAGGGCGGTCAGGAGTTTGAACACCATGAAGCGTATGTTAGTGGATGCGACGCATCCCGAAGAAACCCGCGTTGCGATTGTTGAGGGGGGACGCGACGGCTCTTCCCGTTTGGATGATCTCGATTTTGCCCTCGCCAGCAAGCCCATTTTGCGGGGGAACATCTACCTCGCTAAAATTGTGCGAATCGAACCTTCGCTTCAGGCGGCGTTCGTGGAGTACGGCGGCAATCGGCACGGTTTCTTGCCGTTCCCCGAGATTCATCCCGACTACTTCCGAATTCCCGTTGCCGATCGTCCTCACGACGACCCCTCCGCGCCGGAGGGCCTGAACGACGACGGGGCGTCGCCCGCATTGCCCTTGCCGACGACGGACGTCTTGTCGGAAAGGCCCGCTGCATCGTCGATGCCTTTCGTCGCGTCGGCTGAAAGCTCGGGTGTTTCTTTGCCGCCAACGTCCCTGATGGGCGAGGGTGACACGAACGTTGGCCTGATCACCGATTTTGGCAACGCCGCCGTTCCTCCGCTGCAGGGTGAGGCGACGGCCTTGGAAGGGGCTATCTTATTGCCGACGGACGAGGCCCCGCTTGAGCAACCCGAAAGCGTGGGCGGCGAAACCGAACGTCCCGTTCGCGCTCCGCGTTTGCCGCATTACAAGATCCAAGAAGTCCTCACGCGCGGCCAGGTCATGCTGGTGCAGGTCGTCAAGGAGGAGCGCGGCTCCAAGGGTGCGTCGCTCACGACGTACCTGTCGCTGGCAGGGCGGTACTGCGTCCTGATGCCCAACACCGAGCGTGGGGGGGGCGTGTCGCGCAAGATCACGGGCCCGCAGGATCGCAAACGTCTCAAGGAAATTCTGGACCAGCTGTCTTTGCCCGAGGGCATGGCGGTTATCCTTCGCACCGCAGGTCTTGAGCAAAACCCGCCCGAGATTCAGCGGGACCTCGATTACCTGATGCGCCTGTGGGACACGATCCGCGAGGAAACGCTGCGATCCAGTGCGCCTGCGATGATTTACGAAGAAGCCAACCTCATCAAACGCTCGATCCGCGATTTGTTCTCACCGGACATCGCCGAGATTCTGGTGGCGGGGGAGGGCGGCTATGCTCGCGCCCGCGAGTTCATGGAAGCCCTGATGCCCGATCAGGTCGAGAAAATCAGGCTTTACACGGATCCCGTACCGCTGTTTTTCCGCCACAACGTGGAAAAGCAGACGGACTCTTTGTACAGCGCCACCGTGCAATTGCGTTCGGGGGGCTCCATTGTCATCAACCCCACCGAGGCACTTGTCGCGATTGACGTCAACTCGGGCCGCGCGACACGTGAGCGGCACATTGAGGAAACGGCGCTCAAGACCAACTTGGAAGCGGCAGAAGAAATCGCTCGCCAGCTGCGGCTTAGGGACCTTGCCGGGCTCATCGTCATTGACTTCATTGACATGGAAGACGGGCGCAACAACCTGGCCGTCGAACGGCGCTTGAAGGACGCGATGCGGCACGACCGCGCACGCGTGCAGATCGGGCGGATTTCCATCTTTGGGCTTCTGGAGCTTTCGCGCCAGCGTCTGCGCCCCAGCCTGCACGAAACTAACTTTGAGAAATGCCCGCACTGCGCGGGCCTTGGCTACGTGCGGTCCGTGGACTCGGCGGCGTTGTCCGTTCTGCGTGCGCTGGAGGAAGAGGGCATCAAGGGGCGCTCGGGGTCCCTCGATGTGCGCGTGACAACGTCCGTCGCGCTCTACCTGCTCAATCAGAAACGCGCGGCGATGACGGACCTTGAGCGTCGTTACAACCTGGCGATTTTCATCGGCCAGGACGACTCGCTCGTGCCGCCGGATTACCGCATCGAACGTGCTCGCGCGGGCGGTGGGTCGAGCGGTTCGGGCCCTGCCGTGGATACCGATCAAATTCTGGCCCTGGCTTCTCATGCGGGCGGGGAAGGTGATGATCGCACCCCGCATGTGCAAGCTACCGATGATGATAGCCGCGCCTTCCCCCGAACGGTGGGCGCACCGCCTGTGGCTTCGGGCCGAGGACGCGAGGACAACCGTCGCGGCGGACGTGAAGGTGGCCGAGGAGAAGGCGGTCGTGAGGGTGGAGGACGTCGTCGCCCTCGGGGTGAGATGCACCGCGAAAGCGGGGCTCAAGTTCCTTTCCGTCGTGAAGGAAGTACCGCCCCCTCGCCGGACATCAACGAGTCCTTGAACCCCGAGGGACTGCCCGGTGCTTCGGATCGTGCTCCGGGACAAGCTGGGGGGGGTGATTCCGCTGACCCCAACGCCGCGAACAACCGTCGTCGTCGTGGACGTCGCGGGGGCCGTCGTCGCAGCGGTGGGCGTGAGGGGTTTGCACGTGAAGGCGAGCAATCGCCGCCCCGTGGCGAGGCTCCTCGTGAGGGCAACGCCGTTGCCGTGCCCCCTGTAAGGGTGACACCTGCGGCAACGTTTATTCCGAGCCCCCCGATTCCTTCGGCACCGATGAGCGTCTATGACCTCGACACCACCCCGAGGGATCGCGAATCCACGTCCTCGTCCCTGCCTTTTTCGGGACAGAACGGGCTCGTCAATCCCCCCAGCGACCAACCGCCCAAGAACGGCTGGTGGCGTCGCCTACGCGGGGGGTAGGGCACAGACCCCCTTCCTCCTCGCGGGGGGAGGGGACTGGAGTCAAAGGGAGTCGTCTTTGCGAGGCGGCCACGGGCCGCAGGCCCGGCGCCAACGAAGCAATTCACGTTGGAGTCCGGCGGAGCCAAGTGGGAGGCCTCACGGACTGAGTCCCCTATGGATTGCCTCGTCCCCTTCAGGGACTCGCAAGGGCGGCGGTGGGGACGGAGCTTCACAACGAACGTCATCCCGGCGAAAGCCGAGATCATTTTATAGGCGAGGGTTGTTTCGTCCGTCACAGAAATCTCTATGGTAGGCGGTGAGGGTGTCGAACCCCCGACCCTCTCGGTGTAAACGACGCGAGAATGCTTGTCTATCAAGACCGTTGGGCAAAAACGATGGTTTTCAGACCCTAGGTTTTCTGCGGGGTCTGGAGTGTCGTGCCCAACATTTTCGACGTCAAAAAAGGGCCGGGGTGTCGCGTTCCCGGCCCTCTTCGGGATCAGCGCGTTAGCACTTTTTCTTCCTTGGTTTTTTCAAAACACACATCGGGGATCACCCCCTTTCCTGTTCAGGTTGCAAAACACGGACGGGCGGCGGGGACGAGATAATGAGTTCGGTCGAAGGCTCGGTCGTTCCACCACCGCCAACGGTATACGTGATGTCAACGGTCTCGACGGTCGCCCAGGCGAAGAGGTCACGGATCTCGGGGACGTCGTTGATCGAAAGGAGAAATCGCCCCTGCAGGGCGCGGAGAACATCCGCAAGGCGGGTAAAATCATCCCGCGCGAAGACGTTCTTGCCGTAATAGTCCTCGCTCCCCCAGTACGGCGGGTCGAGGTAGAACAGCACATCGGGGCGGTCGTAGCGGGGAATAAAATCGTCCCAGGGAAGGCGCTCGATCACAACGCCCGCGAGGCGTTCGTGAACGTCGTCCAGCATAGGGACGAGTTTCAGCACGTTGAACGCTCCGGGCGAGCCGGGGTCCACGCCAAAGTGGCGGCCTGAGACCTTGCCGCCGTAGGCGCAGTTTTGCAGGTAGAGGAACCGCGCCGCGCGTTCGAGGTCCGTCAGCGTCGCGGGGTCGGTTTTGCTCAAGCGCTCAAACTCGGCCCGCGTGGTCAGCTGAAACTTCAGCATCTCCAAAAACGCCGCATAGTGGCGCTGGAGGATGCGAAAAAACGTCGTCACGTCCTGGCTGATGTCGTTGATCACCTCGGCACGCGGGCGCATCGTCCGGCGAAGAAACACGCCGCCCATGCCGACAAAGGGCTCGGCGTAGGTTTTGTGGGGCGTCCGGTTGATCCGGGCAATCACCTCGGGGGCCAGGACGCGCTTGCCCCCGACGTACGAGGCCACGGGACGGACGGTTTGCACGACGGTTTGCCCGTCGGCGGTCGTTAACGGGAGCATAACGTTTACCTTGTATAATCCGTCCACCGAGCGTTCGGGGACGGGTCGGCCCTGGGAGAGTCCTCACTCTCCTCAGACATGGCCGGTTGGGGTCGGGCGTGCCTCAAGCACGCGGTGCGGACTGTTGAAGCAGTCCGTGCCCCCGCCTTTTTCAGCGGTGGAAAAAACGCTTGCCGTCTCTAGCACTGGGTGCTAGTCTTCCCTCGGGTCAAAGGCATGGGGCGATCGTGAGTGTGAAAGTTTATGCGACCAGGTGGTTTGCTCGCTGGGCGGCCAAACAAGGGCTCGACCGAGTCGCGCTCGCTCGTGCGGCGTACGAGGTGCGGTCGGGGCTCTATGAGGCCGACTTGGGCGGCGGCCTGTTGAAAAAACGCGTGGCCCGGTCCGGTCAAGGGAAACGCGGTGGTTTTCGGGCCCTGGTTGTCACCAACAAGAAGGATCTGTGGATTTTCGTTTACGGCTTTTCGAAAAACGAGCGCAGTTCGCTCGACTCAACCGAGCAAGAATATCTTAAAAAATTAGCCCATCACTTTTTGTCCCTGACGGCACAGGCGTTGAAAGAGGCCGAACGTGCTGGTGAACTGACGGAGGTTCCGTGCGATGCGTAAGACACATTCCCCTCTTCTGGGGGCGATCCGTGAGACCGCCGAGGGTCTTCACAAGGCGGGGGTGATGGATCAAATCACCTGGCAGACGTTCAGTGCTTTGAATCTGCCGCCCGTCGCGCCCCTGGCCCCGCAGAAAATCAAGCAAATCCGGACGGGCCTCAAGGTCAGCCAGACCGTCTTTGCGGCCCTTCTGAACACAAGCGTCTCCACGGTTCAGAAGTGGGAGATCGGGCAAAAGCACCCCACGGGCGCGGCCCTGAAGCTCTTGCACTTGGTGCAGGAACGCGGGATCGGACTTTTGACGTAAACCAACGCCTATCGGCTCACGCCTTTGAGTTTTTCGACCGTCCGTAGGCTGCCGAGGCCGAGCATGCCGAGGAGGACGGTGAGCAGGGATTCGATATCGAACGTGGGAAGGGGAAAGGTCTTCCCGCACGCCGCGAGAATGAAGGCGATCAGGGGTTGCAGGACGAAGTGATAGGCGAAGGCCGCGCCGCAGACCCAGCCGATCCAGGGCCGCCAGCCCGCGACGAAAAGGGAGGCGTTCTCGGCCTCGGCTTTGTTGGTCTCGCCCTGCATCTTGGCGAGGTCTGTTTCCGCCGCGAGCCGTGCCAGCTCGCCGGACTGCTGCAGATCAAGCAGTTTCAGCTTCGCGGCGTCGCGCTCGGTCGGGTTGGGCCACAGGCGGTCGATGATCTTGCTGCCGACATCCAGGACAGCCGTTACAGGGTCAAGAGACATAAGCATCCTCCCATCATCAGTCCAAAATCCGCGCCGGTCAGGAACTCAGCCCATCCGGTTCCGCTCTCGGCAAAGTTCCCGCCGTCCACCAGAACGCCGCGCCATGTGAACGAGGGGATGGTGATCGGGCTCTTCACGCTCTCCATCCAATGCCAACCCACCCAGTACGCCACGCCGGACACGAGCCCGAGCGGGGCGAAGACCATGGCTTCAGGGTGTCCAAGCAAGGCGCAAGGGGACAGGATCAGGGCGGCGCGCGCAAAACCAACCAGGCCCATCGCCACAGCGTCTCCGACGGTTGGCCCGCCGAACCACCACGTGTGAGGGATCAAGCGCCCGAGGTACGCGCCAAGGCCGCACAAGAGGCCCCAGGGCCCAAACGCGACCAATCCCCACACCGCCACGGGGATCGACCAGCACACCAGACGACACCACGTCGTGCTCCCGCCGGGTTTCAGCCAACCGCCGAGCATCCGGCCCAGAACGCCGAAGACGATGGCAAGGGAGAGGATCAGGAGAAGGCTCATGGGTAGGTCTCCCGCGACAGCTCAAAATGATCGAGGTCTTTGATCGTGCGCCACGTGCCGCCCCAGATGATCGGCACGCCGAGGCGTTGCCCGGTGCCGACAACGGACGTGGCCATCAGCGGGTAGAGGTGCGCGTCCCACGAGATCGTGTCGTTCACCCAGGCCCCAAGGTCCACCGCGTGGCCCGTCAGGTGGCGCGAGTTCAGGGTCTGGCTCTTGCCCGCCGCCACGAATGCCTTTTGCTCCTCCAGCGTCCGCACCCCCTGCAGGACGGTGAAGTCCACCGGGCACGTCAGAATTGCCGCCTTGACCACGCGCACGAGGTCCGGGTGAACCCCTTCCAGGCGAGCAAGGGATCGGGGGCCGAGAGCAAACGTCATGGGGGACTACCTCCGGCGGCCAGAATCCCGGATCAGCTCCTCGATCCGCAGCAGGGTGTTGGCTTGTGTGGTGAGGATGCGTTCTTGGTTTTGGAAGCGCTCCTCCAGCCTCACGATCCGCTCGTAGACGTCCCGGCCCTCGTCAACGTGTTTCGAGACGAACGTTTCTTCCTTGGTGAGGCGCGTCTCATGATCGTTCAGGCGGGCGTCGATCCCGGCGGCCCACCAAACGATGGTGCAGGTTTGCAGCATGATCGCCCCGATGATCGAAAGCGGGACGCGCTTATCCAGGTGCCATTGTTCAAGCATGAGGGAGGTTCCTTCTCAGACCGATGCTTTCAAAAACCGCTGGATGACGCCGGGGAACAACATCGCCCCGCCGACCGCGAGCGTGATCCCGAACGTCCCCGCGAGGCCCCCCGCAAGGGCGACCGCGAGGACACCGCCGACCATCCAAAAGAAGAAGTCGTTCACGTTGTCCATCAACGTGTCGAGGGTTGGCACTGCCACAAAATCGCGGCCCTCCTTCGCCCCGGCCAAGACCGCGACCACGACCAGCGCCGCCCAGACGGGAGCCCCCAAGACCAGCGGGATCCCCGCGACCATCACGCCCAGAAAGGCGTGGCCCGTCTGGTTCGCGGCCCAGGCGTACCAGTCGCGGCCCTGACCGTCCGGCTTGGCCAGTTCGTCAAGGAAGGGCGAGAGGAGGCTCATCAGATCCCCGCCGCGTTGGTGAAAAAGGCGTCCACCTGGGCATCCGTCAGGCCCATGCTGGCCGCGCACGCCGCCACCAGGGGCTCATTGCGCGAGACCTGCGTCATGAGGCCAAACGTGATCTCCGCGCCAAGCTTTTGGTCCGCAGGAAGCCCCGAAAAGACTGCCGCAATCGCCGCCGGGATCGTGCGCACCGTTGCAGCGGCCAGAGCCTCTGCCGGGGTGATGAATCCCGCTTGGGCGAGCGCGATGATGAACTGCCGTATGGTCAGGGTCGGGAAAACCTTCGCCAACGGTGACGCGACGCCCGCAGCTTTCAGAACGTCGCCCAGTTCGGCCTCGGACGCGATCTTGGTCGGGAGGTTCCCGTCCTCGCACCAGACCGTAAAGTCCGGATCGTCGGTTGCCACGTACGCGGCGAGGGCCGAAGCGTAAACCTGGCTCGCGTCGCCCGCGACAATCCAGTACCAATTTGCAGGGGTATAGTTGAGCATCGAAACCTCCGTGAGAAAGAGTTAGATGTACTGTCCGCCCGTTGCCGTTGATCCAGCGGTCGAGCCTGGGAACTTGGACGCGCCGCCGCCAGCCGTATTAATGATGGCGTTCGCGTCTGCATAATACCGTTGTCCCGTCGCCGCTCCTGAATAGGTAACAGCAGAACCAAGGTTAATAACGCCCAGCGTCGTGACGGAAGCAAACGAACCAAATGTAGGGGTTCCCGTCAGTGTGACGGTTATTGTGGCAGCATTGGAAACTTCCCCCGTGTAAACACGCATGTGACAGGATGCCCCGCCAACAATGGAATAATTGCCGTTCAAAAACACACGCCCGCCATCCCATGCCGAGATGTGCGCGACGGTGGTGGGGCCATAAACAATCCCAGCGCCTGCGTTGATGTGCCCTCCCGAGCTTGCGCTGAGACAATAGTTGGTCCCCTGCAGTTTCATGTTTTGCACGGTCAATCCGGCCCCTTGGCCCGCACCGATGCCACCCAACACAACGTTAGCGGGGGTTCCCGCGTTGCCATTCAAAAGGATGCTGTCCGGCCCTTTGGCCCCAACAACGGTGCCAAATAATGAAGCCCCTGCCGAATAGGTCCCGTCGGCGTGTTGGATCGTGACGGTGAAGCCGTTCAGGTCGTATTTCTGCTGAATCGTGTCCAACGCCTTTTGGGGAGTCAGCCACGGGCTCCCCACCGTTCCGTTGCCCGACGTGTCGTTCCCTGAGGGCGAGACGTAAAACGTCGTGTTGGCCGAAAGGCGGATGCGCTGGTTCCCAAATTTGGAGACCAGCGCCTGGAGGAGCTGGGTCTTGTCGCTGCCGTTGAGCGTGAGGCCTGCGTCTTCAATGACGTGCGCGACCTCCTCTTGCAGGTTGTTGAACCACGCGGCGTTGAGCTGCGTTGCAGGGACGCCGGTGCCGGGGTTGCCGTCGGTGAAACCGTCCTTCCCCAATCCGAACAAGCCGGAAGAGACGGTTGCCGTGTCAATGCGTTGCATGGTGATCTCCTGTTAGACGTAGGCGATTTGAAGGGTGGTGTGGGCCGGTCGAAGGCGCTGGAGGACGCATTCCACAACGTCGTCGCCCCAGGTGCGGATCGCGTCGGCGCAGCTGTCCGCGCACCGCATCACGGTCACCGTGAGAAGGGGGAGTGTGATCCTCCACGCCCAGGGCCACCCGGCGGAGGCCGTGTTGAGCGGGGCCGTGCAGACTGACCCGCAGGCGAAGGGCGTGAACTCAGTGATCGTCGCGCCCGCGTAGCCAAGGGCGGCGGCCAGGGCGATGAAGTACGCGCGGCTCTGTCCCCCGACCGAGGTCAGGCGTTGAACAAGCGCCGCGCGGCGCGAGGCGGTGGTCGAACCGTTCCACAAAATCCAACACGCATCCGGCAAGCCCGCCGCGCGTTCCCAATCCGTCAGCATCTCGTACGTCAGGCGCGGGTCGGATTCGTCAACAAGGTTTAAGGCCCTCGCGTCCACGCGGGCCAATTCCTGGGAAAGGCCGTCCAAGAGCGCGGTCAGTGCGGCCCCTTCGTCACGCGGCCATGCGGGCCCGAAGGGGGTCAGCGCTTGAAGCTGGTCCCGGTAGTCGGTGGCGGTCAGACCCATGAGATGCTCCCGAACGTCGCCATGGCACCTGTTCCGTGCGTCACGTCCGCTGAGGGGCTAACGAGGGCGTGGTCGTACTCCCCCGCCGCCGTGGAGATCGCCTCGCGGATGTGGCTAATCAAAAGGGGCTCGCCGGGTTCGGATTCCCTCCGAAGCAAGGCGCGAAGGGCGCTTTCCACCGCCGCGCGGACCGCTGTCGTGGCGGGCAAGAGCCCGGAGATCGTGAACGTCAGCGGCGCGGCCACGGGAGCAACCACGGTCACAGAGGCCGTGACGGGTCGAACCTCAGCAATGTGGGCGGCGACGGTGGCGACCTCGCCCGCGTCGGGGATCGGGCTTGCGTCATCATCGCGGACAAAGCGCAACGTCACGGTGCCGGGGCCGAGTTCTTCAGGAGAGCACCAGGCGCGGGTCACGCCCTCCACCTCCAGCGCCCACGCGACGTAATCCTGCCAGGACCCACCGTGCGGGGCTTGCCGCCACCGGGCCAGAATACGGGCGCGGTAAGCCTCGTCGTCCTCAAGGTCCGCCCCGCCCGAAAGTGTCCCGGCCACGACGGATGAGGCCACGCCCGCAATCGGGCTGACGAGTGTGAGGGGTGTAGAGGCCGAGGCGTTCCCGGCCTCGCCCGCGACTTGCGCCTGGACGTCCACGGCAAGCGTCGTGCCCGTCGCGGTCTGCTCCGCCACGGTCTCGTACAGCGTCTGGTCCGCGCGGCGAAGGACCGTCCCGGCGGGGATCACGACGCCCGCCGTGGTCGTCAGCGTCACGGATCCCGTGGCGCGGGCCGCTGATTTGCGCAGGATCCCAAAAAGGCTCCCGTGCCGATCCAGGAAGTCCGTGGCCGTGTCGGGAAGAAGCTGCTGGGAGAGGTAATCCAGGTACCCGTAGAGCCCGTGCGTGGCTCCGGCCAGGACGCGGGCCAGGACCTCGGCGTCCGAATGGCGCAAGACGTCGTCCGTTGGCAGGCGCGACAACACGTCGGCGCGGACGCGGTCAATCAGGGACGTAAGGGTTGGGCGTTCAAACATTCAGGGCCGTCCACAGGTTGGAAAAGCGAAGGTCAAGGTTGGTTCCGTCGGCGCGGGTCAGGATCACGAGCGCGTCCAGGCGCGTCAGTCCGGCGCGTTCCACCGTCACGCTCACGTTGCTTGCAACGCCGTCGTCCAACATCCACTGCAGGGCCTCGGCGATGTATTCGCGGGCTCGGGCGATGGTCTCCGGCGTGATTTTCTCCCGCGCGAGCAGGTAAAGGCGCGAACCGATTCGGCTGTCCGCAAACGTGTCGCCCCACCAACCCCAACGCGCCTCGCCCTTGGCCACGTCTCCGGTGTCCGCGCGTCGCCACGTGAAGAGGCTGATCAGGGCGGACCGCGCCAAGGGGTCGAGCGGCGTCATGCCGAGGGACACAACCTGTCCGTCAACCATCACCGAGGCGTCTTGGCCCAGCATTAGGAAATCTCCGGCGGTGTGATCGGGTGCGGCGTTCCGGCGGTCGCGCCTGTGGTCCAAGGATCAACGCGGGTTGGGAACCAGTGCTGCCCGTGTCCGTTCACGTCGTGCCTGAAAGAGTTTGTCGCGTGGATTTGAATGTCCCGCCCTTCAAGGCGAAGGGTTTGATCCGTGTGAATCGTGATCCCGTTCCGCCCGAGTTTCACGAATTGCCCGAGATCGTCGTAGACCGCGACTTCTCCCGCCGCGAGGCTCGCGATTCTGTAACGCCTGTCGGGTGTGGTCAGCACAACCCCGTGGCTCCGGTCCCCGGCCAGAAACAGAACAACGGCCTCGGCACCGGGGTGCGGGTGCGCCGTGAAGCCGTAGGGCTCGGCGTGTTCCAGGCCGTCTTTCACCTCGCCCGCCAAAAGCCGTACCTGAAGGCCCTGCATTTTCAGGCCCGCGTTCACGACCGACACGACACCCCGCGAGGTGGCGTTGGCCACGCGACGCGCGAGCGGCGCAAGCGACCGTGCGATTAGGCGTTCGATGCTCACGTGGCCTCGCTACGGCGCTTTTGCGCGTCCACGTAGGCCTCGGCGGGCAACAACGTGAGTGAGCACCGCGTCCCTTGATCGCCCAGCGCGTACGTGACCTCGGACAGCAACAGGCGACGGTTGATCCCGCACCACGAATCGGTGACCTGCACCAACAGGTTTGGCGTCCACAGGGCCCCGCTGTCCTGCCGCCACCCCTGGACAGTGTAGACCACGGTTCGGGCGCGGGCCTTGCGAAGGTCGCGCTCGTACGCCGCGCGTTCCTGGCACGTCAGATTGTCGGCTTGCCCCGACTGCTGCAGGACAAGGTAACGGTTCCTCTTGATGTCGATGTCCGTTGCGCGGCCCGAGGCCTCCGACACATCGGCCCCGAACGCTTGATCGTTGCCCGAGCCCTGGCCCTTGCAAACGTACGTCGCAAACAGGTCGCGCCCGCTGCACGCATAGTCCGCCGAAAGGATGTTCTGCCCGAGGGACAAGGCCGTATCTGCTTGTTGTCCACCCGCCGCGACCAGGACCAACGCTCCCTCCGCGTCGTCCGTGGCCAGCAGTTGCCGCGCACGGAGCAGACGGTCCACGCTTTCGAACGCCGTTTCCCCCTGTTGCACTTGGTGGTCCGGGATCGGCTCGCCCGTCGGGGTCTCGGTCCGAACGGTCACGCCGTAGGGCGCGGCCAGGGCCTGGGCGATCTGTTCAACGCGGGCGTTCGTCCACTGCCCCGGACTGTCGGCGGCGGAGCAGTCAATCAGGTCCGCCGTCTTGCTGCGCCCCGCGATCCCCAGCGTCAGGCTGTTGGCGTCGTACCGAACGGGCGTCGCGTCCACATACCCCGTCATCACCCGGTCTGCGCCCAGCATGAGGACAACGCCGTCGCCAATCGTGATCGGCAAGGATGTTCCCCTCTGTTGGTCGGGCCAGTTCCGCGTGATCGACACGTCAAAGTCCCGCGCCGCACGGTCCAGGCCGCACGTCACGCGGACGTCCTTCCAGCCTTCGTGCCTCTGGCCATTGACCAGCAAGGTCACGGGTTCGGTTGTCACGTTCATACCGCGAGCACCTGGAGGGGCGAGGGGGGGACAAAGCCGGGGTGGCGCACGCGGTTGCGGGTCAAAATCTCGTCGGCGCGTTCGGTGTCGTCGTAGAGGTCGTAGGCGAGCGCGAGCGCGGGGAGCGTCGCGGGCGGCGTGAACGTGATCAGCCGCGCGGCTTGGAGGGCCCTGGCACTTAGGTCTTGGTGGACGGCGGTGCGCAAATCCCCGAGTGCCAACACCACGTCATCATCCGTCGCGGTCAGCATCTCGGTGTCCAGGGCCGCCGTCATCACCTTTCGCGCCGCAAGCCCGTCTTGGTAGGAGGAGACGGGCGTGTTGGCCAAGACCGCAGCGCCTTGGGCCAAAAGAGTCACGCGCACGAGGTCGTTCAAGGCCCCAAACAGGCGCTGAATCAGGGGGTCTGTGCCTCGCGAGACGACGAGAAAAAACCGATGACGGTGTTTGCAAGGGTCAGAAAATCAGGAGCCGATAGAGCATCCACCGAGGACGAGGGGATCCCCGCGAGGCGGCTGATCAATTTGGCGGCGGGTGCTGGTTGGAGAACCACTCCACCCCCTTCGATACCGAAGGGAACGCCACACTCCTTCACGTCCTTGCCCGTGGGCTCGCGGAGCGTGAGGGAGGTGACCTCCTCGCCGTGGGCGCTGATGGGCTTGGAGAGTTGAACGATGGTATCGGGCATGGTGTGTCCTTTCAGGGGGGGCGTTGGGATGAAGAAGAGGAAGAGCGGCCAGGGGGATAAGCGACGTGTTAGGAGGTAAACTCGCCGCGCTTTCCGTTGAACGTGAGGTCGAGCTTTCCATCGTCGCCTTTAAACGAAGGGGCGTCGGCCACCCACGCGTGCGAGAGGACGTACACGCGGCCGTTCGGAAGCTCGGCGGTTACCGTCATGTCGTCATTGGTTTTCAACAGGTCGAGGGGAAAGTCCGGTGTGAACAGCGCTGACAGCTTGATGTAGGGGACTTCGACCGACGACTTGTAACCCTTCACGCCTGTTGAGCCGACGACAGGCTCCTTCTTTTCGTCGACAAGGGGGATTTCGACCCCACCTTCGACCTCCAGCTGCGTTCCGTTGACTTTGATGTAGCAGATGCCTGCCAAACGATTGCCCATGGTGTGACCTCCTTGAGGGGATGTGGATGAAGGGACGGACGAATTCCTGGACGCGTCCTAAGCGGCGGACTGGAGCCGGAACTGGACCAGGGCCGCGAAGACGCGCAGTTGGTTCACGTAGTCCGGCGCCAAGAGGACGTTCAGGCGGTTCGGATCGTTCGCGGGTCGCTCCACGATCAAAGCGGCTTTGAACGCGTCGGCGTTTTCAACAATGCCGTCGAATTCAAGCTGCCTGTAGGCGGCAATAAGCTCGCCCTTGATGATCGCTGGCGTGACAATCGCCGCGCCCGCCCCAAACACCGTCCCGTCGTCGGCCAGTTTGTGCCGAGCGTACTTTGACGTGACGATGCTGCGCAGGTACCGGATCACGTAGGCGCTCGTGTGGAGCGTCTCGCTGTCCAGGTACGAGGTGTCCGCCTGGTTGAACGCGTTCTTTTGGTACGTTGTGATCGCGCGTTCGATAAGAACCGCGCCGCCGCCCACGAACGATGTGGCAATCCCGTAGCTGAGGAGGGACTGACGCTCGGTGAGCGTGAACCGACCGCTCGCCGGGGCCGGGAGCACACCCGACAACACGCCAGTTTGCGTGGGCCGCGCCGGGTCAACCTTGAGAAACACGGCGTTGCGCGAGGTGTAGGCCGACGCGTATTCCCAGATGGGCGTTGGAACACCCGTCTCCACGCCAGCAATCGTCGCGTGCTGGTCGTTCCGAGCGCCGCCGAACGTGGTGAGCGCCGAAAGGTTCCCGCGCTTTCCACCATAAACGTGGCCGTAAACCTGGCGGTTATAAGCCCAGCGCCCGTTTGTGTCGCTCATCGCAACCTTGAACGCATCCAGCGAGGTTGTGTCGGTGAAGGGAAGGGCAATGAAGTCAAACTCTTCATCCCCCATCGCGCCAATCGCGTTCGTGAGCGTGGGCGCTCCGACCCCGATGGCCATGGCGACAATCGCCACCGTGACCCCGGCGGGTGTGCGTTCACCGCCTGCCGCGCCCCGGTAGTTGGAGAGGACCGTGATGTCGTTGCCCGTCTCGCCCTTCCACCGCGAGGTCAGCGTGACGACGCCTGCAGCAGCGGAAGCTGTGACAGGGAGGTCGGTGTTGGCGTTGATCGCGGCGGTCAGAGCGGCAGCGGCCACCGTTGGCGTGTCACCGGATGTCACCGCCGATTGGACCAGCTGGCCCGCGATGGTGGTGAACAGCGTGCCCGAGGCCGTGGCCGTCCCGGTCAGCGTGATCGTGCCTGTTGCGGCCACGCCCGCGCCGGGTTCGACCACGGGCAGGAGCCAAATCTCACCCAAGGGGTCCTGGGCGCGCGCAAACGTGTACATGCGGGCGAGCATGGAGCCGCGACCGCAGAGGTTCATCGCGTCGGCTTCGGACGAGCAAATGATCGGTGTGTCGGCAACGCCAACGCCCGCCGTCAGTTTTTGGCCAACCAACAGGGTCTTTTGGTTGAGGTTGAAAATGTTCGCCATCGAGTTGTCCATCTCGGCGTAGAACAGAGGCGGACGAACGTTGGAGGGAATGTTGTTGAAGGGGACGGTCATTTAGAGGCTCCTTTCTTGGGCGTTGCGGGGGGTGTCGGGGATTCAGGGGCTGGCTCGGGCGTCTCGACCACGGTCACGTCGCCGTCGCGCACGCGGCGGTACCAGTACGAACTGTCGACAACGTCGCGGCCTTCCGGAGGCAGGGGGTCGCCCCGCTCGGGGTCGTGAACGATCAGGCCGGGGGCGGGAATAACGCGCATCGGAAGGCTCCTACGTGGTGGGCAGGTTGATCAGGGCTTCGTGGTCCGGCGTTGTCCCGCCGGGGGAGAAATCAACGGCCAGGTCAACGGCGGAGAGGATTCCGTTTGTTCCGTGGGTTCCGGGGACACCCACGGCTTGGAGGTCGGCTTGCTGACGACTGAGGGCTCCGGCCTCTTTTCCGGAGATCGTGAAGGCGGTTTGAAACGTGAACTGGTAGACAAGACGTGCGCGGTCGAGCCGGACGATCTCGCCGCCCGTGTAGATGATCGGGTTGTGGTCCTTGGTCGGTTGCCACCCCAGAAGCGCCCCGAACAGAAGCGTCCGAGCGCCTGCCACACCCGTGACACCCGCTTGGCCGCGCCCGTCTGTCGAGGCGTCCATCAGGACGTAGACCCCAAAATCTTCCGTGATCCTCACGCACGTTCCCGTCTGGCTGAGGCTTTCGGCGCTGTCGGACAGGGGGACAACCCAGGCCGAGGACGTCGGGACAGCACCCGCGTCGTCAAACGCGGACGTAAACTCCGCCGCGCCGAAGACACGGTTTTGAAACGCGGGCACCTTGGTACGGAGCGCGTCAATCAGGCGTTCGAGAGTTGTGGTCATGCCGCGTGCAGCGCTTTTTCAATCGCGGACCGAAGAACGCTGCGGACGCGGTCGCTTTTCGCCGCAAGCGCGTCGGCCATGTAGTTCGCACGCGGCGCGAGCTTTCCGCCGCGTTTGCGGTTGGCTCCGTAGTTGAGGAAGGCGGGGTAGAACTGGTTTTTTTTGAAGAGCCCCGTCTTATCCATCGGGGCGATGATCACCAGAAACCCCGGCTTGCTGACCTGGTATTTGATGGCTTTTTGCAACCGCCCCGTCTTCTTGCCTGGGTAGTCGCCGGGTTGGCTGACGCTTGGGCGAGCAACAAGCTTTCGGGCCTCGGCCTGGACCTCGCCGCCGAGGATACGCATGGCCGCGCGGACGTACTTTTTCTCAAACACGATCCCGTGCGGGCTGATTTCGCGGATGTTGATCCGAACCGACGCCGTGGAGGAACCAATCATGATGCGGCCTCCAGTTCTTCAACGTCGAGCAGCGTGTACTCGCGGGCGCGGCCCAGGTCGGTGATGCGGCGAATGCGAAAACGTTTGTTCAGGGCGCGGACCTCGTGAGCCTCTGTGATCGTGGGGCCCGTGCGGATCACGATGCGGTGCGTAACACCTGTTTCGATTTGCTGGGTTCCGTAAAACAGGGCCCCGCCGACGTTGGTGATTTGCCCCCAGACAAGGACGGGATCGCCGTACGTCACGTCGCTTCCGTACGTAGCGTTCGGCACGTCCACGCGGGCGCGGATCGCTACCATGTCGCGCAGGTCGCCGGGGCCGGGGGTCCTCATGATGTAAAGGGGACGATGTAAGGATCAAGAAGGCCGTCCACGAACCTTCCGGGCAGGAACGAGGCGGAGGCTTCAAGGCCGCGAAGAACGAGGTCGCGGTTTTCGTAAAGCGTGGCGAGGTGGATTTTCATCCACGCTTTGATCTCGGCGGGCACGTCCGCCGCCGAAGCGTACCCCGCCGTGTACGTGATTTGCACCGAGCCGGGGTGTTCGCGGGCCACGGGCCACACCGTGCCGTAGGCCGGGACAAGTTCGGCACACACGCCTCGGTCAACAAGGGTTGTGGCTCCTGTCGTCAACGTTTGCCCGGCCCCGGTCGCATCCGTGTACGTGAACGCGGTGACGGAACCGAACGGGGGGCGCGGCAACAGGATTGGCGCGTTGTCAGGGTAGGGAAACCGATCCAGGGAGAGCCGCCACGTTTGGAGCATCAGGGCCCGGTTTGTTTTCCCCTCGGCGGCGCGACGCGAGGCGGTGACGAGGGACGTGATGAGCGAATCCTCCTCCGTCCCCGTCACGCGCAGATGCAGCCGCGCCTCCTCCAGCGTGATCGGTTCAGCCGCTGGAGGCGTCACAAGGGAGACGGTGCGGAGCATTAGCCGTTGGCTTTTTTGCTTTTCGGCGGGACGGATTCGGACGCGGGGTCAGACGAAGACGCGGGGTCGGCCCCCTCAACAACCGGATCGGAAGCGGGAGCCACCGCGCCTTGATCGGCTGGCAAAGCGTCAGCAACCGCGACCGGGGCGAGCGCGGCGGGGGGCGCTGTCTCAACGGGATCGGAATCGGCCAGGATAAACACAGGTGCGCCGATGCTTTGGCCGTACGCGACGGCGGCGGCGTTGGAATCGGCCTCGCCGCTTTTCACAAGCTCCTTCACGGTTTTTGTCTTAGCGGTGATCAAGGAATTGCCGGGGTAAAAGACGCCGTCGATGAACGTGTCAGTCAGAAGACGCGCGGTTGTGGTGACGGGAGCGGCCATGGTGACCTCCGATGGTGGAAAAGGAAAACGGGACGGGGGAAGGAAGGGAGAGCGCCCGGGGGACAGGCGCTCTCCCCAACGGTTACGTGGCCGAGTGCTGGTAGTACTTGACCGCGTTCGTATCCACGAGGTTTCCGCCCATGCGAGCCCAGGCCAAGAACCCGATTTGACCCAGTTTGGCGTAGGCGCTGTCGTCGAACCGGAAGAGCGTGATGCCCATGGCGTCGCGGATTTTGTAGTAGCTGAAATCCCCGAAAACCAACGACTTTGCGTTGGCCGCAGGGGCCGCCATGTCGTTGTTCACCCACACATCGAACCCGAGGAGGGTGTCGTAGACTTGTGGGGTGTTCTGGTTGATAAATCCGCCGTTCATGGCGCTCGGATTCTTCAGGGTAATCCCGGAATCGTACGAGGGCGTCCAGATTGGTCGGCCTGCCGTGTCTTTCAGTTTCCGCAAGACCTTCAAAAGGGCATCAGGGGCCATAAACGCGCACCTGGAGCCCCGGTAAGACGGATCAACCGCATGCATGAGGTCAATGATATCATCGTAGATGATCGTTGTGGTCTGACCCGTGGTTCCGACCTTGCCCGAGGACGCCTTGGGCACAATGCCGTCGGGTTGCGTGGTCCCCGTGCCCACCGTGAAGCCCGTGTTGCCGATGCGCCCCAGACGTTGAGCGATGCGGTTGGTGAGGAACGGGATCATGTCGACGGTCGAATCTTGGAGCAGTTCGAAGGGAACGGCGATAATTTTACTCGACACCTTGAACACGTTGAGGGAGACCGTCCCGAACGAGGCGTCGGACGCTGTGGCGGTTGTGTTTTGAGCCACCCACTCGCCAGTTTCGGAAGTCCCGTCGGAGGTTGGGAACGAAAGGGCCTGACCGTTTTGCGTCGAAATTGTCTCGGACACAGCCCGCATGGTCCCGAAGGCCTTCATAGCGTCAATAACCTGCGAGCCGATCAGGGAGGGGACGGTGTAGCCACCTTCCGATCCGGTGGTCGTGCTCATGGTGTTGCGAATCGCTGACCACTGCTCGGCTGAGACGGCCTTGTCCCCACCGCGAATCCAGTTGGAAAAAACCTTCGTGGGGTCGTTGGCATCCTGCGGGAGACCACGGTCCCGACGCGCCTTGGCGGTGCTCTCGGCCACCACACCGTCAAAGCGGGTGTCCGCTTCGAGGTCCATCAGGCGCTCGTGGTTGGTGATCTGCTGTTCGGTGTCACCGATCTCACCAATCAAGGCGTCGTAGGCCGCCTGATGATCGCTGTTCCATTTGGCACCGGGGTTGGCGTCAAGAAGTTGGCGGGCCTCGGTCGCTTTAGCGGCCCGCTTTTCACGGAGGTCTTGGATCGACGGCATGTGGTTTCTCCTTTTTCATGAAAAAGCCCGCGTGGTGCGGGCGGGAAAACCGTTGCAGGAGTGCTGCTCCGGCAGGACTAACCGATCAGGCGCAGGCGGCGGTCGTTCGCCGCCCAAACCTGGTCGGGCGTGGGCTCGTCGTTCGCGGGATCGTCCAAAAGGGCGCGAGGAACGTTGTCGTAGGCCGTGAGGTTGAACGCGCCCTTGACGGTTTTTCCGTCGAAGAGAGCGTCGGCCAGGTGCGCGGCCACGGCTTCGTCCGCCGTGAACCAGGTTTCGGCCTTCATCCAGGCAAGAGCCTGGTCGAGGCTCTGGCCGGACTTGGTGGCGTAGTCGCGGGCAATCTCGGCGTCGATTTTTTCCAAAAGCGAGGCGGTTGCCAAAAGGTCCTCGGCGTTTCCGAGCGCCAAGCTCCAGGAGCGGTGGATCATCAGGAACGAGCCCTTGACCATGCTGACGCGGGTCGCGGCCAGGGCAACGGTTGTCGCCGCCGACGCCGCAAGGCCGTCCACAACGGCGGTCACGGGCGCGGGGTGGGAGCGCAGGAGGGAGGCCATCGCGCGGCCTTCAAACACGTCGCCGCCGGGGGAATTGATCCGGAGCGTCACGGGGCCCTCGGCGGCGGCCAGCGCTGCGCCAAGGCTTTTGGCCGACGCGCCACAGAGCGGGTCAATCACGTCGTAGAGGAGAATCTCGGTCGCGTTGCCCACGACCTGGGCGCGAAGGGGCGTCCCCTTCCCGGCGTTTTCAGCAAGAAGCTTGGACAAGCGGGGCATGGCGGGTCCTTGTCAGAGGGGGGAGGAAGGAGCGTTGGAATCGGGTTGCGTTTTTTCGCCCTTGTTCAAAACGTCCCCGCCGTCGAGGGGCGGGAGATTCTCCACGCGGCGCACTTCGTTCACGGTCATGAATCCGGGCTCTCCGGCGCGGCCAATCGCGGCGCGGTGCGCGTCGTAGCGGGACTTGATGTCGCCGCGCTCAAGCCCTGCGGTCGTGAATTCGGCAAACACGGAGCCGTCGCGCAGGATCTTCCGGTTTACTTCTTGTTCAAACTTGGTCAGGTGACGCATGAGCGTGTATTTGACGAACCCGATGGACATTTGCTCAACGCCCGTGCCGTAACTGGTCGCCTTTTCGGTCAGGCCGATCATGTGCGGGGGCACGCCGAAGATGCGGGCAATGTCTTCGGCCTGGAGGTTGCGCGTGGCGATCAGCTCCGCGTCCTCGGACTTCATCGTGAGCTCTTTGATGTCGAGCTCGCCCTGGAGAATGGCTGGTTTGTAGGCGTTTGAGGGCCCCTCGTGCATGGCCTGCCAGGTCTCGCGGATTTTCTCGCCTTGTGCCTCCGTCAGGGTTTTCGGGGTTTTCAGGATGAAATCAGGCCGCGCACCGTTGCCAAAAAACCGCGCGGTGTGCTCGCCCGCCGCCAGCGCAATGCCCGCCGCGTTGCGAAGGGCATAGGCGAGTGGCGTGAGCCCGCGCAGGCCGTTAAACCCGACGCCGGGGACGTGGAGCATGTCGTCCTGGTCGAGGACGGACACGCTCGCGGTCAACGGGTCGTGGACGCGGTAGGCCAACCGGTCCTTGATCCGGCAAACCTCAACGTTCTGAGAGTGACAGGGCTCCAGCGATTCAATGGTGGGGTTGTAGGGGCTTTTGCGAACGATTTTGGCGAACGCGTCCCCGTGAAGCAGAAGCGAGGTTGTCAAAAACTCCCAAAACACCGCCGCCGTGCACAGCGGCGAGGGCGCACGGTTCAAGAGCGCCCAGGTTGAATGGTCCGTTCGCGTGCGACCGTCGGTGGTCGCCCGGTAAATCGGGAGCGGAAGGCCCGCAATCGCGCCGGAAATCAGGCTGACGCACGAATAAACCGCGCTGACCGACAAGGCCGTGCGCTCGGTGACGACCATCCCGGAGGAGGATTTCCCAAATTCCAGGCGTTCGCTGCCGTACAGGGGGAGAAGAAAGGAGTTTGTGTCGCTGTTTTCGGGGCGCGAAGGTTCCTTGGTCTCTGCGCCGCGCCGAAAAAGGTCCAAGAATTTCGACATCGCGTCCTTTTACAAAAGAATGATGTCGGGAACCGTGTCGTCCTCGCGCACAGCGGCGGTCGCGCGGGCGAGAGCCATGATGAGGGTGACGATTCCGTCAATCCGTTTCGTGGAGCGCCTCCGGTCGGGTTTGACCGGCTTGATGTTTTCCGCGCCGTCGGTTTTGAACGTCACGCAACTGGCCATCCACCGCGCGACGGGGTTTTTCCCGTGATTCAGCTGCTTGACACCAATGAGGCGTTCGAATTCCTTGGAGGGACCCGACATGGAGGCGTAGCCCTGGCCGAAGGCGACGACGTTCACGCCGTCGGACATCAGCTGCGTGATCAAATGCGTCGCGTTCCAGCGGTCAATCGCCAGTTCGGCGAGTTCAATTTGGGTGCAAATCGGTTCGTCGGTGAAGGCGTCGTGCTCCACGCCGCCCGAGATCATCGCGCGGATCGCGTCGTAGTCCACGACGTTGCCTTCGGTCGCGGTGATAAGCCCTTCGGCAATCCAGCGGTCAAACGGAACGCGGTCGCGGCGGATGCGTTCGGCAAGGTTTTCGGTTGGTATCCAGAAATGCCACCACGCGTCGAACCCGCCGTCCTCGCGCTCCGCGACGACCGTGAGCGCCGTCAGGTCGGTCGTGGAGGAAAGGTCCAGTGCGCCGTAGCAGCGGCGGCCTTTGAGGTCCTCCAGCTTCACGGGGTGAAGGCCGCAGGCGTCCCAGGCGTTGATATCAAGGCCTCCTTCGGTGTGCGAATTCCAGAGGTTCAAATGGTAGCGCTTGAAGTCCGCGATCAGGTGGGCGGAGCCCTGGGCGCGGGTCACTTCCTGTTCCAGGTATTCGTTTTTTATCGAAACCCCGAGGTTCGGGTTGGCCTTGGCCCAGGTTTCGGGGCTGCGCCAATCGTCGTCGGGGTCGGCGGCGAAGATCAGGGGGAAAAACGTCGGGTCTTCCACGATCCCGGCGGCCACGTTCTGTGCGTATTCGTGCATCTGCCATCCGTAGCCCTCGCCAGGGACTCCGGCGGTGGTGATCAAAATCTCGAGCGGTTGACGGCGGGCTCCGGTGCCTTTGTGGACCACATCGTGAAGCTCACCGGTCGGCCATTCGTGCAGCTCGTCGGCAATCGCAAAGAACGGCGAGAAGCCGTGCTTGGACGAGGGTTTGGACGAGAGCGGCTTGAACGATGCGCTGAGTTGCGGGCAGAAAATGGCGGTTTTGAACGTCTCGCAGAGGCCGCGAAGGGTTGGCGAAAGTTGCACCATGGTGCAGGCTTTATTGAAAACAATACTTGCCTGTTCTTTGTCGCAGGCCATTGAATACCCTTGGCCTCCGGGCTCGCCCTCCGCGAGCAGCATCAAGAGCGCAAGGCCCGCCGCGAACTCCGTCTTTCCGTTTTTGCGCGGGACCTCGAGGTAAACCTGGCGGATGAGCCGTGTTCCGTCGCGTCGCTTCCATCCGAAGGCCGCCCTCACAAGGTCGCGCTGCCAAGGGGAGAGAATGAACGGTTTTCCCCACCACTCGGCCTCGGTGTGGCGGAGGTACGTCGGGAAAAAGTCAACGGCAACGTCGGCGGATGTTGCGTCAAACGTCGCCCCGTGGCGTTCACCTCCTGGGGGGCACGTCGGGGGTTGCAAATCAGTTGAGGCCACGGGGTTGACCGCCGTGAAGAATGCCAATCGGGGATGGCGGCTCGTTCTCGCTCGACTCGGTCGGGGCGGGGTTCGAGAAAAGTCCGTCGCTCGGCGTCTGCCCTTGGTTCAAAAACCTGTTCACAATCTGCAGGCGGAAGGACGGGTTCAGTCCGAACCGGTCCTCCATCTCCACAAGGTGGCGCTCCACGCGCTCGCGGACAAGGAACGCCGGGTGAAGCCGGATCATCTCAACGTGCTTACTCTTCGTGACGACCGTCTCGCCGTCCCGTTGGATCTCCGCCGTCTTCGCCCACCACGTCGACATGTGCTCGCAATACCGCGCCAAGGCGAACATGTCCGTCGGGCGCACGAAGTTCGCGCTCGCCAAGTGAACCGACAGCTGCTGCCAGATCCGCTTCGCCCCCGCTGACAGGCCGCTCGGGGTCTCAAACGTTCCGGTGATCGTCGGGATCGCCGCCACTTTCGCACGACTCTTCCGCCGACCGGGGTTCCCCTGGGCCGCTTTCAAGGCCAATGATTTCGGAGTGCGACCTCGCGGCATCGTTTTTGACCCTAAAAAAAAGTTTCACGATTTTCGCGCTCACAAAACCCGAGGCATGATCACGGTCCAGGGAGGAAAGGGCCCAAAGATGAGAGGCCCCCCACCCTGCGGCCCGAGGCGAACCGGCTGTCGGAGGTCGCGGTCTTGCGCGAGTGGCAGGCGTGGCAGAGGGGTTGCAGGTTGGACCAGTCGTTTGTCCCGCCGCGAGCCAGGGGGACGATGTGGTCCACGTCAGTCGCGGGCGTTGGGTCTTTGCAGTGCGAGCAGAGCGGGTGCTTGCGCAGGAACGCCTCGCGCAGAGCACGCCACCTGGCCCCGTAGCCGCGTGAGGCCGCCGAGCCTCGGTCCTTGTCGAAGGCGGCGGCGGTGGATCGTTGTTGTTCGGCGCGTTCGGCGGCGTGGCGAGGGCAGAGCGAGCCCGAGACAGCGACCACTGAGCATCCCCGCCACGAGCAAACGCGTGGGGGCGCATAGGGCACGTTGTGGCCTCAGTGATTCGGGGGACCGCAGGCGCGAGCGATAACGCTGCGTATGGCGGTTTGCTTGGGTTTTTTGAGGGTTTTGGGGGATGCTTGCCGTGCTTACGCAGCACTGCGAAGCTAACGTTTTGTACTCGTTTGACGTGACCACTTCAAGCCCCTTTTTGAAAAAAGTTCACTGCAGGCCCCAATGCTTCGCCAAGGCCTCAAGGCCGCGCACAAACGTCTTCATGCGGGCCGCATTGCCTGCCGACTGGTCACACCCGCACACGGCGTCAACGACGAGCGCTTGCCAGACCGTGAGTGTCGCGTAGGCCTCGCGGATTGTGGCCTCGGCCCAGCTGCGCCGTTCAGACGGGGTCAACGTTGGCCCTCCTCCCGAAAGGGCCGCGTCGGCCAGGTCCATGGAATCCCGTGTCTTGATCCCCTCGACGTGGGTGAGCCACGCCGTGCGGAACCGGAGGCCCGCCGAAAACTCGGCCTCGGTCAGGCGACCGGCGCGGCGGTAAACGTCGAGCCAGCATTCGTACCGTGCCCGGTGGACGAGGACACGGCGGTTAGCGCCGTCGGCCTGGGGCTCGGCCACGGTGCCGCCATTTTGGGCCCGACGTTCGGGCGTGGGCCCGTCACCCATGCGTTCGGGCACAGGGCGCGAGCGAGAGGACCGAAATCGCCCCTGGGCGGGTTTTCTGGCAAGAGCTGTGGCGTTCATGCTGATCTCCTTGTTGAGTTAGTAACGTCCCGGAAACGTCCCGCAGGCCGTCCCGCCAAAAGCCCGACGCAACCCCTTGTTATATCTCTTCTTTTTAAGGAAAAGAGAGTCAGTGGGACGGTAGGGACACCTGGGACACCCGTTTGTGTGCATCGCGCACGCACGCGCACATGAGGACCACCTGTTGGGCCGTCCCGGTCTCCGTGAAATGTTGGTAACTTGTTGTTTTTCATGGTGAAACACCGGGACGGGACAGTTGTGGGACGGTCGCGGGACAGCGCAAAACGTCCCAGGAACATTCAGACAGGAAAACGATTACAGATCACCCGGCGGAGGCTTCTCACGCGGCAGCATCGAAAACGGGATCAAGACCACGCGCCGCTTCACGCCGCCCACACGGACGGGGTGTTCAGACGGCTTGACCCCTGGCAATCGCTTCAGCGAGTTGTGCCATCCGCCGCAGCGCCACGGCGTGGTGGCGTAGATTTTCCGCAGCTGGACATGGTCACTCAGCACGGCCAGGGCCGTATCCCCGATATCCTCGCCACGCATGATGCGCAGACCGTAGGCCTGCAATGCGGCATCGGGGAGAAGGGGGTCAAAAAGGCAAGCGGCGAGCATTTGCCCGACCGTGAGTTTGTGGTTGGACTGGTAGATGTCCATCATCGTGTCGAACAAATGATGCAGGCAGCCCTTGCCGTCCGAGGCCTCGCGGTCCTCCGCCTTCATGGCCTCCAACCGATCCGCGTACCTGGCGACGACTGTGTCAGCCTGCTCGGGGGTTGGGGGGCGTTCATCCAACAGCATGGACCTACCGCCAAGAAGGGTTGCCCACATATCGGCCTGCCGTCCGTCGCACGACGCCGCGACCAGGGCTTTGCGGTACGTCTGGAAGGCCGCCGAAAAGTGCGGGGCACCGACCAACGCGCGGGCCCGCAAGGCCGTGGACCGCTTGGCGGCTTCGGTCTTGAAAAACTCAAGGTCCTGGGCGCTGGTGGGGCTCACGTGGGGAGGCTTCAGCGCAAATTCCACAATCCGTGAACGGTCTTGGGGCTCCAGGTGCGGCGGGTTGATCGCCAGCAGCATCACACACCCCATGAGGGTTGTTCGTTGGGCCTGCCCGCCCGACGACCCGCGCACGATCCGTGCGCCCTCGCCACTGGAGAGCGTCCTGAGCAGCGTGATCACCGAACTCATGCGCCGCGAATCGTCGTCGCCCTCGCCTTCATCCAGAAGGATCGGGCGAGCCTCGTTGCGCAGCGACTGACGAAGTCCGGCCTCAGTGTAGTTGTTCAGGCTCGTACACATGGGGCCAAAACAGGCCTCCAGGTATTCGCCCAGCGACGATTTACCGCACCCGCGCTCACCGGATACAATCGCGTGAACGCGCCATGTCGGGAACCCGCCGAGCAGCGCCGCTCCCAAAAACCCGAACAACAGGTCCGCATCGCGTGGGTCTTCAAACGACCAGGCGTTGAGCCATGCCCGCAGTTCGCGTGTCGCATCCAAACCGAGGGGAAACTTAAAATCAGGCCGCGCCAACGCGGGCCGCGCAACGTAGATCGCATCCCCCAACAGCTGCCCCGGAGGCAGCCACGCCCCGTCATAGTAAATCCCGTCGCCCGCGTGCAGGACGGCGCGGCTTCCAACGCGCCACACGCCAGGGCCGCGCAGGGGCGTTTCCGACGAAAACAACCCGCGCCGGTGGCACGCCCGCATCAAGCCTTCCGCCGCCGAGGTCTCGTTGAACCACAGCGGGTCTTCCGAGCCCTTACGAATTTTGGGAAACGTCTTGCAGAGCCACGACGCGTCGCCCGCGAACAGGCTGAGGATTTGCCGCCATGAAAAATCCCGCGCGGCCAGTTCGCGCACTTCACCGTCGGGGGAGGCGAAAAAATAGTGCCCGTTGTTCATGCCCAGGGGTTGGACCGGGCACCCGTCCATCACGTCGTTCGGGCTTTTGTAGACATACACCTCGGCCCCGGCGACGCGATCTGAAATGGCTTGAACGGGCTCGGCGTTTGTCATAAGTCTCCCCTTTGCTGGTCTCTGGACGTGAGTGTTTTTGACGTGACGAGCTCCGCGCTGATCGCCATCAGCGCCTCGTCGCTTCTTGTGGATGCCAGCTGAAAGAGGGCCGCAATTTTTGTGTCAGGCGGCCCGGCCTGTGCTAAAACAGCGTTGACGCGGCCCACACAGGCGGAGAAGTCATTCGTGTCCACGGTTCAAATCCCCCTTGATTGTCCCCATTGCGGAAGCAAGAAACAGGCGTGCGATATTGTCGGAATAAGCGATGTCCCATCTGAAACTGTGCAAGCATGGATAAAGGGCAGTTTGTTTGTTCAGTGCACGAATTGCCGCCTTGGTATCGTTGTGTTGTGTGCGTACCCAACAAACGGAGGGCCTCTTGCTCACAGACTCGCGATACACGGCGAAAAAACGACGATGAATATTTTGAAAGTTTGGCCCGAGCCCACCGTGTCCAATAAAGTCGAACACCTTCCTGAAGGGGTTAAAACAACGTTTGAAAAAGCGCGTTGGCAGTACAACGGCCAGCATTACGAAGAAGCGTGCCTGATGTTTCGCAAGACTCTGGACATCGCGACGAAGGACCTGCTTCAGGATGAAGCGGGGACACTCTATGCACGGATAAAACGTTTGGCCTCTGACGGGAAAATCCCCGCCGACCTGGCCGATTTCGCCCATACGTTGCGCGAGTTGGGCAACGAGTTCACGCACGCCTCGGAACCGACGTCCCGAGAGGCCGCCGACGTTGAAACCGCCACGCGCTTGTTCTTGATGTACACGTACACGCTTCCGACCATGCTGAAGAACCGACGCGCCGAAAGCCTCTCTCCACAAGAGGCGTGACCCTATCGCTTGAACGGGCTCACCCATGTCTTAATCTCCCTGACAGGAATCGCAGCGCGTTCGGAACGGGGACGGCGGCTCAAAGACGGTTCCGCACAAGGCGCAGGGGCGCGGGGGGCGGATCGGGAGGACGGTCCCGACGGGCAGCAAAAACTCACGGCCCGCGCCGTGCGAAATGCCGTGCTCCAGCAAGAGCCCCTCGGAAGACCAGGCGCGAAGAGCCGAAAAAATCACCGACCGAACGGCCTTGGAGGAAATGCGTGCGCGGAGGTCGGCGGGCGTAAACCATTCGCCAGGGACAATCACAGCGGCCAGTTGAGCGCGGGGAGCCCGAGGCGGCGTTGGCTTCGTGGTGGAACGAGGCCTACCCATCACACCCCCCGAACCATGTCGTTAAAATCCTTGCCCACATCGGGCCGCGCGACCCGAACGACGCGCCAGGGGCGTCGATGCTTTTCCTCTGCATGGGCCAGAACGCGGTCTGCAGCGGCGGGGTCTTTGTTGTCGCCGTCCGCGCACAGGACCAGGTCCGCGACCGATTCCGGTACGTCGGCCCCCATGTTCCCCAACGAAAGCGCCGCCCACACGGGCACGTTCGGGACGGCCTTGGCGACGGACAGAGAGGTCTCAATCCCCTCGGCCACGATCAGGCGTTTTTCAACGCGAGCGGGCGAGCACCACACATGCCCGCCCTGGCACGAGCCCAGCATTTTCTTGGGGCTCTTCAGGTCCGCCTTGCCCGACCCGTCAGGGCGCAGGAACGTCCGGTGGACGCCGACAAGTGCGTTCCGGCAGAACACCGCGCCGACAACCCCCGGCAATGTCCGCGCGGCCTCGGCGCTCCACAAGCGAGGATGGAACCGAACAGTGGGCGGGATCTTGACGCCCGCGAGCCCCCGTGCGGCCAGGTACGTTGCCACCAGCGTCCCCGTTGCGGGGAGCGATTCCTCCCAAATCTTCTTGGCCGCCGCGACGCGCTTGGCGCGTTCGGCCTCTTCGCCCGGATCAACCGCCGGAGGGGTCTCCAACGGCAACGGTAACGCCGCGCCCCCGCGCCCCGTCTCGTTGGCCCCAAGACGCCGCAGGGCCTCGGGGAACGAAACGTGGTCGGTCTTTTGAACCCATGCGATCGCGTCGCCCGACTCGCCACACCCAAAGCAGTGAAACAACCCCTTCTTGGGGTTCACGGCCAGACTTCCCGTTGTCTCCGCGTGGAACGGGCAGAGGCCCTTAAACTCCGCGCCGTCGCGCACCAGCTTCACTGTGCGCCCGACCAGCTCCACCAGGTTGACGGACTTTTTGATCCGCTCAATCTCATGGGGCGAGGTGGTCCGGGCGTAGCGCACGCCGTGTGCCGCGCCCTCGCGGAACAGCTCGGCCCTCACAGCGCCACCCACGCGGCAATCTCAATGCCAAGAACCGTTGCGATGATCAAAACGACGACGGGCCAGAACAGGCGATCACGGAACAGCGCCTTTCGCCGCCGGAGTTGTCGTAACTGCATCTCTTCCCCCACTTCCCCCGAGAGGCCCTCGGGCTTTCATCACCTGGGCAAGAGCGCCTAGGCGTCCGACCGTTCCTAATGCCGCCGGGCTGAGGCGTCAGAAGGGGCTGCCATGTCCACCGTGCCGGGGATCGGAAAATCTCCGGAGGGCGCGTCGTTGGTGGCAACCCAGGCGTTCAAAATCTCCTGGAGGCCACGGGCTTCTTTCAAAATTTGGGCCCGCTCGCGGTGATCAATGTGGCCGTCGCGCAGGGCCTCGCCGATCCGACCGATCAGCGCGGCGGCCCCGCCGTTCAGGGCAAAATCGTTGACGCGCACAGCTTCTTGGCGACCACACCCATCGAGCCCGGACAGGCGCAACACGCGGTTGGAAAACACCGGCCCCCAGAGCGAAAACATGCGAAGCAGCGTCGATAAGCGCGGCAGACTCTGGCCAAGCGCGTACCCCGCGAGGGTTTTGTATTCGATCCCCAGAGCCTCGGCAGCGCGTTCGTAGGTCCACGGCTTGCCAGGACCGACGACTTCCGAAAGAGCGCTCACAACGCGCTCGGTGCAGACCTCGGTTGTGATCTCGGAGATTTTCAACATGCTGGAACCTCACAGGGATGGAGGGAACGACAAGGAACAACAGGCGGGATGGGGTTGATCCCCTCCCGCCCTCTCTTCAAGATCGGCGGCGTTCGAAACCCCCACCCTGGAGACATTCCCGTGACCGTCTATCTCGTGACCCTCAGCCTGAACCCCGCAACACGGGAGCGCGTCGCTACCGTTCTGGAGGCCGTGCAAAAAGTCCTCAAACGCCTTGGTCCCGACCACGAACGCCTGTACGCCGCCGGGGACCTTTCCGAGATAGGGTTTCTGTTGGCCAGTGACAGCCGCGCCGGGGTCATCGCCCAAGCCCTCATCGAGGGTCATAACGACGCAAAGAGCCAAGCGCGTTTCGGGCGCTTGTTGACCAACACGGACAGCGTCGCCGTTCTGGAAATAGGACAGGATCGTGCGCTCAGCGAGAACCTGGGGCGGCAACGTGGGTGGCTCCAAAGGCGTCCTGTGGCAGTCCCCAAAAATACGGGAGAATAAACGCTCCGTCTCTGCCGTCCGCGCTCGCGCCGTCAGGGACGACATCTGCTCAAACGCCGCCTCGGACAGGATCACGAACGCCTCGCGCTCGCCCGGCGACATCTCCATGTAAAAACCGTGCATCATCGCTAATCCCCCTCGCACGCGCTGGAGCAGGCACAAGCGTCCTTCAGACAAAAATAGGAAGGACGCGACGGCATCAGGCGGCCGCCTCGGTGGTCGCCTGATGATCGTTCGCCTTGGCCGCAAAACGCGCGGGGATAATCCCCTGCGTGATGAAGGCGTAGCGTTCCTCGCGATTATCTTTAGTGGCGGCCCACAAGCGATAAGCTTGGTCCATGTCATCCGAGGCTTGCAGGATGAAGTCGGCCGCTTCTTGGGCCTCTGCATAACTGTCGAACATGTCCATCGCGTGCAGCCGGACTTCGGGGGCGGGCATCATGACGCTTCTCCTTGGGGTTGGGATTGACGCAAGTTTTCATGTGTGCTATGCGGCGAATCAGTCTCTCGCGCCGGGGCAAGGTAGAAACTGTCCGGCGGAACGCGCCCCTTCGTGAGAGTCACAATCCGCCGCATGACTTTGGGGCGCGGGACGCGCTCTCCCGACTCGTAACGACGGATGGACTCTCCGCTGACACCCAGGAGTTTCCCAAAGGCGTTCAGGGGCAGCTTTTCGTGGCGGCGGTATTCGGCGAGGAGCATGGTGGCGTTTTTAGCAACAAGATGGTGATAAAGCAAGCCTCTTTGGTGGTAGACCACACGCAGTCGGGAGTATTGAATGGTGTCATGACGAAACAGGCAAACAGGATCCGTGAGTTGAGGGCAACGCTTGGCCTGTCCCAGCGCCTGCTTGCCGACGCCGTGAACACAACGGCACAACAAATAGACCGCCTCGAAAAAGGGGAGCGGAGCCTGACGGTTGCCTGGATGCGGCGTCTGGCCATCCCGCTCCGCGTCTCTCCCGAGGCGATCATGGGCGGAGCCGAACAACCCCAAAACGACTTCAAACAACCGGCGACGGCACGTTGGGAAGACCGAGAACACAGGCCGGTCAGTCCACAAAGTCTTTCGTTGGCGTACGCCATGATTGATTTGTACGGGGGGCACGATCTCCAGGCGTTTCAAAAAGCCCGTGCTCAAACGCGCCTGGCGGGATACGTGGCCGCTGACCAAGAAGCTTTTGAACCTGAATACTACGCGGACCTCGCCCGCATCATCATCGAGCACGTCAAAAAACACACCCCCGCTACGCCGCCCGCGACGTGGGAGACCGAAGAGTAACCAACCAAAAGGCTCCCCATGGAAAACGTTGCTTACAGAAAGTTTATGGAAAAAGCACAGCTTGATAAATCGGTTAATTCCTTAATTGGGCTGATTGAAGGCATTATCATTGACACACGAATCAATCATGACGAGGTTCGCTTTCTACAGATGTGGCTTGAAGAGCACCGTTTTAGAGCAAACAAGCACCCCCTTAACGAATTATTTCCCGTGGTCGAGCAAGCTCTCGCCGACGGAGTTCTGACACAGGATGAGAAAGATGACATTATATGGCTATGTGAAAAGCTGACGTCTGTTCAATATTATAACAAAACAACGTCTGATATGCAGAAGCTACACGCATTATTGGCAGGCGTAAGATCAGACGGGGAAATAAACATTGAGGAGTTGGAGGGCATATCATCTTGGCTTTGCCATCACAGAGACCTTAGACATTGCTGGCCTTACGACGAAATTGAAAGCATTGTAACCGATGTTATAAGCGATAAAGTGATTGACGCCGATGAACATAAAATGCTGATGAGTTTTTTGGGTGAATTTGCATCAACGTTGTGCAGTTCTTTCACGACAACGAACGATAAATCAGACATTGTAGGCATTTGTGCTGTGTGTCCAGAAATAACATTCCGGGAATCCACATTCTGTTTGACGGGCAAATCGCATAAGTATGATCGTGTTAAATTTCAAAATGTCATTAGTCATCTTGGTGGGCTGACAACAGAATCCA
>CAIPYM010000059.1 GCA_903869345.1 uncultured Pseudomonadota bacterium | reverse complement strand
GCTGATCTCCGCCTGACCCGCCGCCCCGACTCCGCCGTGCGGGTTGGCCAGCCCCGCGCCCGGAGCCACCCCCGGCACCCCCGCGGCCACCAGCGCAAGCCCTGAAGAAAACCGAAGCGACAACATCGTGGCGCGTCAAAGCCCCGCGTGCAGAAATCCCCTGGAAGCCGAACCCGCCCGGAAGAACAGGGGCCCCTTCCCCTTCTACCACAAGTGCAGTGATTCTGAAGAGAATGCGGAAGGCTGGGAAAACGCGAAATTAAGGAAACCTCATCACGTATCCAAGAAGCTCCGCAGCTTCCGAGACCGCGAGGGATGCTTGAGTTTGCGGAGCGCCTTGGCCTCGATTTGGCGAATGCGTTCGCGCGTAACGCCGAACTGCTGGCCGACTTCCTCCAGCGTGTGGTCGGTGTTCATGCCGATGCCAAAGCGCATGCGCAAGACGCGCTCTTCCCGAGGCGTCAGCGAAGCCAGAACGCGCGTCGTGGTCTCACGCAGATTGCCCAGAATAGCCGAATCCAGGGGTTGAACAGCGTTCTTGTCTTCGATAAAATCGCCGAGGTGCGAATCCTCCTCGTCCCCGATAGGGGTCTCAAGGCTGATCGGCTCTTTCGCAATTTTGAGGACTTTGCGCACTTTCTCGAGTGGCATGTGGAGCCGCTCGGCCAATTCCTCGGGCGTCGGCTCGCGCCCAATTTCGTGCAGCACCTGACGGCTTGTGCGGACCAGTTTGTTGATCGTCTCAATCATGTGCACGGGGATGCGGATCGTGCGCGCTTGATCGGCGATGGACCGCGTGATGGCCTGCCGGATCCACCAGGTCGCGTACGTCGAGAACTTGTACCCCCGGCGGTATTCAAACTTTTCGACCGCCTTCATCAGACCGATGTTGCCTTCTTGGATGAGATCCAGGAACTGCAAGCCCCGGTTCGTGTACTTTTTGGCAATGGAAATCACGAGCCGCAGGTTGGCCTCGACCATTTCCTTGCGGGCACGGTTGGCCTCGCGTTCGCCTTTTTGGATCGTCAGCGCAATGCGCTTGAAATCATCCAACGGCAACCCGGCTTCGTCGCAAACAGCGACCATTTCGGCGCGAAGACGTTCCACCTCGGCTTCGTGGCGTTCCAGAAACCGCGTCCACGCCTTCACATCGGGGAGCGACGCCGTCGCGCCCTTGGCCCCCTCCGCCGCACGAGTCTTGCCGGACTTGGCAGGCGTTGCTTTTGCGGGGGCTTTGGTCGCCGTAGCTGGCGTGGGCGCGAACACCGGCGTGAGCCACGCACGATCGAGCTCATGCCCCGCGTAGCGTCCGAGAAAATCGTCGCGCTTGATGCCGGAATCGGTCGCAAGCCTTAGAAGGCGCCCTTCGGTCATGAGCAAGCGGCGGTTGAGCGCGTACACCTGCCGAATGAGCGACTCGAGCCGCGACGTACTGAGGCGCACCGTGCGAATCAGGTCCATCAACTCACGTTTGACCGCTTCAAGCTTTTTATGCGCGGCGGGAGAGAGCTCTTCGCCCCGCGTCAGAGCCGCGCTCCGCTGTGCCTGCAGATGTGCCAGTTTCTCGTGCGCGACAGCGATGTTCTCAAACGTTTCTAAAACTTGGGGCTTGAGCTTGTCTTCCAAAACGGACAGCGACAGGTTTTCGTCCTCCCCCTCGCCCTCCACAAATTCGCCTTCCGCGCTCGCCGCCGGACTGACATCGCCCTCCGGGACGTCGCGGATCGGCACGTCACTTTCTGCAGCAGGGCGTCCACCTTCCACCGCGCCCTCAACGGCACCACCGGGGCCACCACCGTAGGTCGCCTCCAGGTCAATGACATCACGCAGCAGCAGGCGACCCTCCTTGAGAGCCCGGTACCACCCCAGCAGCGCCTGAAGCGTCAACGGCGACTCGCAGATGCCCGCAATGGTCATCTCGCGGCCCGCTTCGATGCGCTTGGCAATCGCAATTTCACCTTCGCGGCTCAGCAGCTCCACCGAGCCCATTTCCCGCAAATAAAGACGTACAGGGTCATCCGTTCGTCCAGCAGCTTCCGCATCCACGTTGCCACGCGCTTCGGCGGTTTCGTCCGAGTCGCCGTCGGCAGGTTTGGCCTCGGCGGTTTCCTCGTCCTCCCCGGCCTCGATGACGTTGATCCCCATTTCGGAGAGCAGCGCCATCGTGTCTTCGATCAGGTCCGAATTCAGTCGGTCCTGCGGCAAGGCAGCGTTGATTTCGTCAATCGTGACGTAGCCCCGCTCCTTGCCGTGCTCGATCATCTTTTTCACGGCGGCATCGGCGGTACCGGTAATGGGGGCCTCACCTGAATCCTCGGCGGCAATCACCGGGGCCTCGTCCAGCACAAACTCCAGAGGATCGTGCGGCTCGTCGTCGGCAGGTCTGGGCGCAGGAGGAGCCACCTTGACGACAGGCGGCTTAGCGACTTTCGCAGGCGTCCCTTTCACCGGCCCCGCCGGAAGGTGGGGTGCAGACTTGGTCTCAATCTTGGGTGAAGCCTTGGTCGCGGTCTTGCCGCTCATGGCCTTGGACTCGTGCGCGACGATCGACTTCCCCTTCGGCGGAAGCGCAACAGCAGCTTTGGACGGCGAGGGTTTTTGAGATGTGTGGGGCGTCGCTTTGTGAGACGCCTTCATCCCTTTCGCAGGCTTCGCCTTAACGGAGGCCACCTTGGTGGCTGCAGGTTTCGTCGCTTTCGCCGAAGGCGCACGCTTGGACGCCACCGCCTTGGACGAAGGCCGCGCGGCGCGAGGGGAAGATTTGGAACGGCTCGCCATAACGGGAAAGGCCCTCTTCGTTGGTGGGTTACATCATGCGGCGCAACGTTACGCCGCGTCCTCGCCAAGGCTCCGCGCCGATTCCAGACAAGCTTGCAAGGCCATCACGCGGGCGAGATTGTCGTCGGACGGATCAGCGCTGTAACGCGCCTGGGCCCCTTTCAGGTCCGCCTCCATAGCCAGAGTCACGTGGCGCCTCCACGTCCGATGCCATGCGGCGCGAACTTCCTCCTGCGGGCGATCCGGTTTCGCCGCCGGAGAATCCGCGTACGTGGATTCGGACAACACCTCAACCAACCCCTTCCGCAGCGCGGGGGAGTCCTCTTGTTCCCCTGAGACATGGCGATAAACCTCCGCCGCGTCAAGGCTTTCGTGCCCGTCCTGGCTAAAAAAAGTCACCAGAGCCGCTCGAACCGCCTCCAGCGAGGACTCGTCAAAACTTACGCGTGCCAAGTCTTCGCCCACTTCCGCAAATAAAGGCGGATGATTCAGGACGAGGGCCAAGAGGGTCCGCCCGATCTTGCGTCGCACGTCCGTGGGCTTGCGCGGAGCCAAGGCCGAGCCCCCGCCAACGATTCCCCCCGCGCCCCGGAAAGTGCCCCCCCCTTGAAAAGATGCGTTGTTACGATTCCGATCCCACACCCCCCCGAAGCCGCCGCCCTCGCCGGGGCCCGGAAGGTCTCCGCAAACCGCCTGCGGATGTCGTCTTCGTACAGGCGGCGGAGCGTTTCATCGCCAATCTGAGCCACCTGCCGCCGCAGGGCCCCAAGCACCCTCCCCCGCTCTTCCGGCGTGGTGGTCCGCTGGCCCGCGAGCGCAAGGCTCCAGAGGGCCTCGGCCAACGGTTGTGCTCGCTCCAGAACGGCCGCAAACGCCGCTCGCCCGCCCGAGCGGATGAGGCTATCGGGGTCCGCACCCTCGGGCATCCACGCAATGCGGAGCGTCTTGTCGGGCGTCAAAAGAGGCAGCGCCCGATCCAGCGCCCTTGCCGCGGCACGACGCCCCGCCGTGTCACCATCAAAGCACAGGATAGGGCTATCGCCCTGATCCGGGCCCCGCGCCCCGGCGGGCGGAAGGGTCTGCCAGAGCAGCGCGAGTTGATCCTCGGTCAGCGCCGTCCCCAGCGGAGCCACCGCGCCCGCGTAGCCGTTTTCGGCCAGCGCAATCACGTCCATGTAGCCTTCGACCACAATCAGGGGTTGACCTTCCCCCATCGCACCCCGCGCCCGCGACAGGCTGTAGAGCGTCTTGCCTTTGTGAAAAAGCGGATGTTCCGGCGAGTTCAGGTACTTGGGCTCGCCCTCCCCCAACACCCGCCCCCCGAACGCGACGGTCCGACCCCGGCGATCACTGACGGGGAACAGAACGCGGTGACGGAAAAAGCTGTACGCCCCGCCGCGCACAGCATCGGCGCGGGTCAATCCCAAGACCTGCAAATCGTCAAGCTCGCATCCCGCTTGCTTCAGGGCCTGGACCAAGGCCGAGCCCTCGCGCGGCGCGTACCCTAGATGAAACCGCCGGATCGTTTCGTCGGACAAGCCGCGTGCGCGAAAATACTCGACCCCCTCGCGCCCGGCAGGACGGAAGAGTTGATCTTCAAACCACGCGGTCGCGGATTCCAGCGCATGGCGAAGACGCTTTTCGTGCGAGGCCGCCTCGCGCTCGTCCGGGGCGCTGGTGGGCACGGGAATCCCCGCCTCGCCCGCAAGCTGCGCAATGGCCTCGGGGAAACTCAGACGATCGTGACGCATGGTAAAGCCAATCACGTCGCCATGCGCGCCGCAGCCAAAGCAGTGGTAAAATTGTTTGCCGTCGTTCACATAAAAGCTGGGAGTCTTTTCGTGGTGAAAAGGGCAGCAGGCCTTGAACTCCCGGCCCGCGCGGACCAACCGCACCCGCCGTCCCACGAGCGCCGAGAGCGGCACCCGAGCGCGAAGCTCGTCCAGAAAAGCGGGAGGGAAAGGCATACCGATCTCGGACCCTGCCCAACGTGCGGGCTTCCTCGGGTTGCACAAACGTGCAGTCTACCCGACCGCCCATGAACGGCCAAACGCCCCGGCGGAGTCCTCAGGGCTTTTCAACGCCATACCCCATGCCCTGTAGCCGATCGCCGATAAAGCCCCTAACATCCCAGCAGAACTGGGCGTTTCCGTCCCTACGTGTTCTCTGCCACGTCCACGTCCCCGCCCTCATCCACGTCCCCCGCAGCCTTGTCCTCGTCCAGCACAGCAACCGAGACGACGCGTTCGCCGTCGTCCACGCGGAAGAGGGTGACGCCCTGGGTCCGGCGGCCCGCCACGCGAATCTGATTGGCGGGGGTGCGGATGATCTGGCCGCTGTCGGTGACCAGGATCACGTCTTGCCCCGGACGCGCGAGACGCGCCGCGACAACGGGCCCCGTGCGGGGCGTGATGTCGAGATTCAAAAGCCCTTGCCCGCCGCGTCCCGTGACGCGGTAATCATAGGCCGAGGACCGCTTGCCAAACCCGCGTTCGGAAACCGTGAGGATGAAATCCTCCCCCGCCGCCAATTCGGCAAAACGCTCGGGCGAGAGCGTGAGCCCCGTGCCCTCGGGCGTTTCATCCTCGTCGGCCCCCCCATCCTTCGCGGGCGAGGCCGCATCGTCCGGGATCTCGTCGCCCGCTGCACGGCGCAGAGCCGACGCCTGGCGCAAATAGGCCGCGCGTTCCTCGGCGGTCGCCTCTTGATGGTGCAAGATCGAAAGGCTGATAAGCTCATCCCCCTCGGCCAGACGAAGGCCGCGCACACCCACGGACGTGCGGCCCGCAAACACGCGCACATCCGAAACCGGACAGCGCAACGCCCTGCCCTGGCGTGTGGCGAGCAGCAGGTCGTCGTTCTCCGAGCACGCGCTGACGGCGATCAGGCGGTCGCTTTCCTCCAGCTTCATGGCAATCAGGCCGTTTTGTCGCACGTTTTCAAAATCTGTCAGCGCGTTTCGCCGCACGGTTCCGGCGGCCGTCGCGAAGACCATGAAGCGGCCCGCCCAAGCGGCGGAATCCTCGGGCAGCGGCAGAATGGCCGTGATCGTCTCGCCCTGTTCAAGCGGCAAGAGATTCACCAGCGCCTTTCCACGGGCCTGTGGCGTCCCGAGGGGCAGCGCGTACACTTTCAGTCGGTACGCCTTGCCACGCGACGAGAAAAACAACACGGGCGCGTGCGTGGAGGCCACAAACACATCGTTGACCGCGTCTTCTTCGCGCGTCGCCATGCCCGCCCGACCTTTGCCGCCGCGCCGTTGCGCCCGGTAGGTGCCCAGCGGCACGCGCTTGGCGTACCCCGCGCAACTGATGGTCACGACCATATCTTCGCGTTGAATGAGGTCTTCGATGTCGGTTTCAAACTCTTGCTCTTCGATCGTGGTCCGGCGCGGCGTCGCAAAGGCGTCCCGCGCGGCCGTGAGCTCCTCCACCATGATCGTCCGAACGCGCTCGGGGTTCGCTAGAATCTCCAGAAGGTCCGCGATTTTCTCGGCAAGGGCGCGCAGGTCCGCGCCGATCTTGTCCCGCTCCAGCCCCGTGAGGCGGTGCAAGCGCAGGTCCAAAATGGCTTTCGCTTGGGCTTCGGTCAGGTGGTAGGTGCCGTCCTCGGGCAAGGCCGTGTCGTCCACGAGCGCGATCAGCGAGGCCACATCCCGCGCGGGCCACCCACGGTCCATCAACTCTTGCTTGGCCACACCGGGATTGGCCGCGCGGCGAATGAGCGCGATCATGTCGTCCAGGTTGGCGACTGCGACAGCCAGGCCGATGCCCAGGTGCGCCCGTTCCCGCGCTTGGCGCAGTTCAAACGCGGTGCGGCGGCGGATCACGTCTTCACGGAACGCCACAAAACTGCGCAAAATGTCGCGGAGCGTCATGAGCGCAGGCCGGCCTCGGTCCAGCGCCAGCATCATCGCGCCGAAGCTCGTCTGAAGCGGCGTGTGCTTGAACAGCTGGTTGAGCACGATGTCCGGCATCGCGTCGCGCTTGATTTCAATCACCACGCGCACGCCGTCACGGTCCGATTCGTCGCGGAGGTCCGCGATTCCTTCAATGATTTTCTCTTGGGCGCATTCGGCAATGCGCTCGATCAAGCGCTGTTTGTTCACCTGGTAGGGAACTTCGGTCACGATAATGGCCGAGCGGTCCTTGCGCACCTCTTCCACGTGGGTCCGTGCACGCACCACCATAGAACCGCGTCCCGTGGCGAAGGCCGCATGGCATCCGACGCGGCCGAGAATGATCCCGCCCGTGGGAAAGTCGGGGCCCGGCAAAATCGACATCAAGGCTTCCAGGCTGATCGTGGGATCCCGGATGAACGCAATGCAGGCGTCGCATACTTCGCCGAGGTTGTGCGGGGCGAGGTTGGTCGCCATGCCGACCGCGATTCCGCCCGCGCCGTTCACGAGCAGGTTCGGAAATCGCGCGGGCAGCACAATGGGCTCCCGCGTGGATTCGTCATAATTCGGCTGGAAATCGACCGTGTCTTTGTCCATGTCCTCCAAAAGAACCTCGGCGGCCTTGGCCAATCGCGCTTCGGTGTAACGCATGGCGGCAGGCGGGTCGCCGTCCATCGAGCCGAAGTTACCTTGCCCGTCCACAAGCTCGAGGCGCATCGAAAAGTCTTGCGCCATGCGCACCATGGCATCGTAAATCGCGGAATCGCCGTGCGGGTGGTATTTACCCATCACGTCGCCGACGATGCGGGCGGATTTCTTGTAGGGCTTGCTGCTGTCGTAGCCCCCTTCGCGCATCGCGTAGAGGATGCGCCGGTGCACGGGCTTCAGGCCGTCCCGCGCATCGGGCAGAGCCCGCGCCACGATCACGCTCATCGCGTAATCGAGGTACGAACGCTGCATCTCGTCTTCGATGGCGACTCCCGCCACGTTGGCAAGAGCCTTGGGTTCATCCGGTGCGGAAGGTGTGGTCTCGGTCACGTCAACATCCCCTCGGAAAGCCCGTCTCGCCTGTCCCCAAAAGCCGCCGTTCTCGGGAAGACCTCTGGTCCTCCCGATGCCCGCCCTTATGCGTCATGTCCCCGATCGCGGGCCTCAAAACTTCGCGCCCCCAACATGGCGCCAAGACGCGTGGGGGGGAAAGGGCGGGTTACCCCGAGTCCCCCTTGGTGGACTTACGTCTTCTTGCTTTCCTTGATCTTGCCCTCTTTGAAGACCACGTGCTTGCGCACCCGCGGATCGTACTTCTTGAGCTCAAGCTTCTTGGTTGTCTGCTTGGGGTTCTTTTTGGTGACGTAAAAAACGCCCGTTCCCGCCGAACTCACAAGTTTAATGTCGTTTTTGCTCTTTGCCATGATGCTTTCTCCTTGGCCCTTGCCGGACCCCTTCCGGGCCGTGCCGCACTCTCCCGAAAGGGGCCTGCTTTGTCAAGCAGGCCCTCGCTTTTTTCAGGGATTTTCAACACGGCTTGTTAGGAGAGCGCACCTTGAAGTGGAACAGAGCATGCCTCACCCCTGTGTCGAAGTGACAGTTCGCGAGGGACGCCGAGAAAAACGTCACGAATCTTGTTTCTATCCGTTTCCTGGACCACAACGTCCGGTTCCATCTCTCGCGCCTCCAGCCGTCGAACTTTTTAGGGGGGTGTAAGGGCTTTCGCCGGGGGGCATGGGATATTTTAACCCGGTTTTTTGTTGCGATTTCGACTCTTTTGGCCAGCCCTGCGAGCGATTGGCGGACGGGCAGGAGGGGACGCCGTAGGTGCGAGGTCCCCGGTCCCAACAACGTCCAGTTCCATCTCCCGCGCTTCGAGCCGCCGGATTTCGTCGCGCACACGGGCGGCTTCTTCAAAGTTCAGGTCGGCGGCAGCCTCGCGCATGCGCTTGTCGAGGTCGTGCAGGTGCGCACGGAGGTCCTTGCCGCTCAGCGTGGCTTCGGTAGCCAGTCCTGCCGGGACCGTGACGTGGTCGCCGCGCTCATAGACCGACCCCAGAATGGCCCCAATCTCCTTGCGAATGCTCGCGGGCGTGATACCGTGCTCGGCGTTGTAAGCAAGCTGCTTGGCCCGACGGCGGCCTGTTTCCTCCAAAGCGGCTTGAAGGCTTTTCGTGATCGTGTCCGCGTACAGGATCGCCCGTCCGTCCACGTTGCGGGCCGCTCGCCCAATGGTCTGAACCAGCGCGGTGCGAGAGCGCAGGTACCCTTCTTTGTCCGCGTCCAGAATGGCGACGAGGCCGCATTCGGGGATATCAAGGCCCTCGCGCAACAGGTTGATCCCGATGAGCACGTCCACGACGCCCAGGCGCAGATCCCGGATAATGGCGATGCGCTCCAGCGTTTCCACGTCTGAATGCAGGTACTGAGCCTTCACGCCCGCCTCGGCGAGGTAGTCCGCAAGGGCCTCGGCCATTTTCTTGGTCAGCGTTGTGACGAGAACGCGCATCCCCTTGCCAACGGTGATTTTAATCTCGGCCAAAAGGTCGTCCACCTGGCGCTCGGTCGGGCGGATGTCAACGGGCGGGTCAATGAGACCCGTAGGGCGCACGACTTGCTCAATAAACGCGCCGCCGGTTCGCTCCAACTCCCACGGGCCGGGCGTGGCCGAGACAAAGACGGTTGTGGGGCGCATCGCGTCCCATTCCTCAAACTTCAGCGGGCGGTTGTCCGCGCACGAGGGCAGACGGAACCCGTACCGCGCGAGCGTCCCCTTGCGCTGTTGGTCGCCCCGGTACATCGCGTGAAGCTGGGGGACCATCACGTGGCTTTCGTCCACAAACAGCAGGGCGTTCTTGGGCAGGTATTCAAAAAGCGTCGGGGGCGGTTCCCCCGGCGCGCGTCCCGTGAGGTAGCGCGAATAGTTCTCAATCCCGGCGCAACTTCCCGTCGCGGCCATCATCTCCAGATCGAACGTCACGCGCTCCCGCAAGCGCTGTTCTTCCAGCAATTTTCCTTCCTGCAAAAGCTCTTCGAGGCGAATCTTCAAGTCCCGCTTGATCGCCTGTGCCGCCTGGTCCAGCGAGGGCTTGGGCGTCACATAGTGGCTGTTGGCGTAGAGCTTTACGGACCCCAACTTGGCCCCGCGCTCCCCCGTCAGAGGGTCGAACGCGGTCACGCTTTCCAGCGTGTCGTCGAAAAGCGTGAGCCGCCACGCACAGTCGTCCAAGTGCGCCGGAAAAACCTCTACCGTGTCGCCGCGCACGCGAAAATCGCCGCGCCCAAACCCGAGGTCATTGCGCCGGTACTGCAGGGTAACGAGCTTGGCCAAAAGCTCTTGCCGGTCCAGGGTCGCGCCTTCGGTCAAGGCGAGAGTCATCGTCTGGTACGTCTCCACCGACCCGATGCCGTAGATGCACGAAACCGAGGCGACAAGGATCACGTCGTCCTGTTCCAAAAGCGCGCGCGTCGCGGCATGGCGCATACGGTCCAGCTGCTCGTTGATCATCGCCTCTTTTTCGATGTACGTGTCCGTGCGCGGGACGTAGGCCTCGGGCTGGTAATAGTCGTAGTAGCTCACGAAATACTCGACAGCGTTCTTCGGAAAAAACGCTTTCATCTCACCGTACAGCTGGGCCGCGAGGGTCTTGTTCGGCGCGAGCACCAGGGCCGGGCGCTGCAGGCGCTGGATGACATGCGCCATGGTAAACGTTTTGCCCGAGCCCGTAACACCGAGCAGCACCTGGTCCTTGCCCCCGGCACGGATTCCCGCTTCCAACCACGCGATAGCCTCCGGCTGATCCCCGGCTGGCTCAAAGGGCGAGACAAGCTCAAACGCCCGCTGAACCTCAGGGCGCGGGGAAAGGGGGTCTGGACCCTGGGCAGAGGGAAGGGGCATGGGGTTTCCGCTGAAACAAAAGGGAAGCGTACACGGTTTGTGAGAGTCTTAACGACTTCAAAAACGCGACGGAAGCCTCCGCGTCAAGGCAAGCCAAGGCCGTGAACCTTCTGGAGCATGGGCCCCAAGACGCCTTCGAGAAAAAAGGGGGGTCCATACATTGGAAGGCATGAAAGTATTTGCGGAAAGGTGAGAAGAATTGTTATGCTGGGCAGGCTGGGCATGCATCAAGTTGACCCGGTGCGCAACGATGTTAGATGGGCTTTTTTGTTCCGTGCGGCTAAAATTTGGCAATCTGTTTTGATGAGGTGGGAACAAAGCATGAAGGGACAACCAGTACGACCACCATGGCTGGAGGAGACCTGGGGAAAAATTGTTGCAAAAGCGGTCAGTCTGCGGTGTTGTTCCAGAGAATTAATGCTTGGCATTGCTGTTTTTAAGCACCTCAACTTATCCCCTCAGTTTGGTCTGGAGGCGGGCACCGTATGGCAGAAGCCGATGGCGCAGGCCGAATCCCTCGGAAGGGCTCTTCTGGCTGTTGAGGAATGTTGCCGTCTGAATCCAACAGACGAACGAGTTAGGAGGCGTGTTGAACGAAAGCTTATCGCAGAAGCGGTCCTTTTGTGCGAGGGGGGAGACCCTGTTGTGAAGAACAGGAAAAGGCTTCCCTGTGATATTACTAGGGCCTGGTGCGATGTTTTGGGAATATCCGTTGACCAAATGCTGCCGACTATGATTACGTTGATTGAGGAGAGCGTTCGAAAAGCAAATGTTGTTTTGAAAAAGAAACCCACTTCTTCCAAGCAAGCCCCCTTAGGACACAATCAAAGAAAACCTTATTCTACAATGCGCACGATGAGGACAGGTAGCCCGCCGCTTTATGATGCGAACCGTGATCTTGGACGGGCTGTTTTTTTCTGCTTAGGCTTAATTCCACCTCATGGTCCTTTTCCCCTTTGCTTGTGGGAGCCAAGAGAGTCCATAGTGGTTGCTCTCCATGCTGCTGCGGATTTGTTTCATCGGAGGGAAGCGGCCGAGTCAGATATAGCACCGGTTCGGCAAGGGCTCGTTGCGGCGATAACTCTCTTATTGGGGACAACAGAGGGGCAACAGATCCCCGCTGAGGCCATGTGTCGGGCTGTCAACACGGCGCTGGGAAGAGTGTTGGACTTGCCAGGTGACGGCATTTACACGATGGACGGGACCTTTGAATTTGTCAGCGACTGCGTCCACCAGGCATATACGGCCTCTCCGAAGAGCCCTCGCCCTCGCACTCCAACGCCTCCTCCAACGCCTTCTCCCACACCTTGACTCCGATCGCCTGCGCGTGTTGGCTTGCCTCCGATGCTCGGGGGGCTGGATAGCGGTAAGATTTCTACATCCTGAAACGTTGATACCCCTCTCCCACGGAGGGGAGAGGGGATCTTGCCGTGCAAGAAGGTGGAGGCCGCCCTCACTCTTCAGGCAGACGGTTTCTCATCGCCTCCACGCGATATGTCGGGTTCTTGTTTGGACTGACGATAACGTCTCGGAAAGCTCTTCCACCCAAAGAATATCCATCGATTATGCCGCTTCGATCCAACAACGTTGGGACACGCGTGATGTCTCACCCAAAGATGGCATTCAGCCACCCCCAGTCCAGGTCGGCGGGATGATCGAGGTAGTCCTTGGGATGTTCAACGACGTGTTTTAAATAGCTGTATTTGAAGGGCCAGGCGTCGTTGGGCACGGCATGCGTTTTTTCGAGAATCTTGATCTTCATGTCCTCGGTCAGCTGAAGGGTGTACGTGATTTTGGGTCGATCATTGTAAACGGCACAGAGGAGCTTGTGATCCGGACCGAGCTTTTTCCATCGCGCCCGCCATATCTCCATGTAAGGAAATTTATCCTTGTTTTTTTCGAGGACGTCGTTGCAGATGTCGAGGTACTGCTCGAAGAGACGTTCATCGTCTTCAACGGTGATCGTTTTTTCCGGGGCGTCCGTCGTCATGGCAGGATCTCCTTGCCGTCGTTGAAAGGACACGCCCGTCGTGACTCCCCAAGGATGGCTTGGAACGAAGGGGCGGCGCGAGGGTCCAACCCCTTCCTCCCAAAAGTGAAAAATTACTTGGCCGTGCTTTGCAACATCCACAGCGCTTTTTGATGGGCCGTGATCCTCTCAACCATGAGATTCTCGGTTTCGTCATCGTGGGTGTTTTGCGCGGCTTTTTTGCTGGCCTGGCAACTTTTGATGACGGTCTCGTTGAGATCAATCAGGTTATGCAGCATTCGCTCCGCGCGATCATGGGCCGCCGTTTCCTTGTTCAGGGCGTTGGAGGTCATCGTCGAAATCTGGACGATATCCTTTCCCTCAAACGGCAGGGCGTACTCACCTAACGCGCGAATGCGTTCGGCAATCGTGTCGACCGCAAGAAACAACGCGGTGTATTGGCCTTCGAACAGAGTGTGCAGAGGGACAAAGTTCGACCCCTCAACATTCCAGTGATAGTTGTGCGTCATCAGGTACAGTCCATAGGTGCTTGCGAGAACATTTTGCAACGTTTGGGCGACCGCATTGTGGGAGGGATTGAGCGGACGAAGGGGGGTGGGTGTGGTCATGGGGTGCTCCTTTTTAGGCTGAGGGGATTTAAAGACGGCCCAACAACATCAGAACGACGACAATCAACACGATCGTCCCGAGACTCACCGAAGGGTAGTATCCCCAGGTCCGGCTATGCGGCCATGTGGGGAGACCACCAATCAGGAGGATGATGAGGACAATCAGAAGGACGGTGCCGAGTGACATGGGATCCTCCGTCACTGAACGATAACGGTTGTGGGGCTACCGTTCGTGCCGGTTTTCCCTTTGGCCCCCGTCGTCCCCTTTTTGCCGGGGCTTCCTTGAGCGCCTTGTTCACCCGTGGCGCCGGTGTAGCCCGTATCCCCTTGTTCGCCAGGAGCCCCTGTCGCTCCCGTATAACCCGTGTTGCCGGTCGCACCCGTTGCGCCTGTGTAACCCGTGTTGCCTTGACTGCCGGTTGCTCCGGTTGCGCCCGTGTACCCGGTGTACCCCGTGTTGCCTTGGTTGCCAGGGGCACCACGAGGCCCCGCAGGGCCTGTGCAGGCCGCTAAACCGAGCATCATCACAAGCATGGCGGAGGGAAGCGTGTATTTCATGATTATTCTCCTTTGAGGATGAAGGAAATCGCGGGATGACACATCATGTGTCACCCCGCAGGTTGTCATTACGTCGTTTTGTATTTGAACTCAGGCAGGTTCTTCAGGCCTTCTTTGGTGGCGCCCGGCAGCGTAATCCGTGCGCTCGTGATGTGAAGCTGGTCGTAAGGCAGGGCAACCAGACGTGTCCCCATGCCAAGCCAACCACCGACGGAAAGAATGACATAAGCCGATTTGTTGTCGTCGGGGCTGACAATCAGGTCGTCAATTTTCCCGATGGGTTCGTTCGCATCATTGACAACACTCTTGCCCATGATTTGCGAGGTGCGGTACCCCGTGGACAGTTTTTGAACGTCCACTCGGACCATCTCAATGGTCTGCATCATGTTTTCTGCGTGGACGGGCAGAATAAAAGTCCCCGTTCCCAGCAACGCGAGGCTGGCCATTAAAAGGGCGTTCTTTGTCGTAGCGTGTTTCATGAGACGGTGCCTCCAAGTTGTCTGGTGAGAATTCACCATGACATCAGAGGTACTCTGATTTGACCCCTCTGTTTTGACATCCATCAAAGGAGGAGCGCAGGGGGACGGACACGCAGATATTCGGCGACACGGCATGGATTCTCGCGTGTCACGGTATTTTCGCCTCGTCACCCCGGCGAAAGCCGGGGGCCAGGGCGCAGCCCCCCCGGAAAACGGTTCGGGATCTGCGGCGTGCGCCGGGATGACGGGGGGACACGGCTGGGGAAAAGGTCCTTTTGGGCCGTACGAGTCCTCCTACGGCCGAGCACCCTTCCGACCGGAAGGAAACCTTAGGCCGCTTTGGTGGCTTGGACCTTTTCCAGGCGCTTACGGAGAACCTTGGCCTCGTCGTCCAGGCGGCTCAGGGGCGTGTCCAAGAGCCAGGCGTCCACGCCGCCCTTGTGCTCCACGGTGCGAATGCCGTTGGCCGTCAGACGCAGGCGCACGGCCTTGCCCAGGATATCGGACGGGAACGAGCACATCTGAAGATTGGGCAGCCAGCGCCGCCGCGTCTTGTTGTTCGCGTGGCTCACCTTGTTGCCAAAGTGGGGCTTCTTTCCCGTAACAGAGCAGACTCGCGCCATAACCCAACCCTTTTTGTTAAGAACGATCTTCGAAAACGATCAAGAGCGGCTTTATACGTGCTCCGCTGCGTTCCCGTCAAGGCGGCTTTTGATCGTGCTTTTGATTGCAGGCGACGTGCCCCGGTTGACACGGTTTGCGAATGGCTCTTAATGGCGCTCGGCAGGGTTGTCCAAGCCTCGGGGATACGAAGGAAAGGTCCGGTATGCGTGCCGCTGTTGTCGTTTTCCCCGGCTCGAACTGCGACCGGGACACGTGGGAGGCCTTACGTCTCGTCACAGGGCACGAGCCCGCGTGGCTTTGGCATGCTGCAACCGCCCTCCCGCCGCTCGACCTGATTGTGCTCCCCGGTGGGTTTTCGTACGGCGATTACCTCCGGACCGGGGCTATGGCGACGCAGGCTCCCGTCATGCGGGCGGTACGCGAGGCCGCCGCGAAGGGGGTGCGCGTTTTGGGCATTTGCAACGGGTTTCAGATTTTGTGCGAAGCCGGATTGGTGCCCGGAGCGTTGATTCGGAATAAAGACCTGACGTTTGTGTGCAAGCCCGTGGCGCTGAAGGTGGAAAACGCCACGTCCGATTTCACGCGGCGTTACCGCAAGGGACAGACCATCACGCTGCCGATTGCGCACGGTGAGGGGAATTACACGGCCGACGCCGAAACTTTGAAACGACTTGAAGGCGAGGGCCGCGTTGCGTTCCGGTACGCCCAAAACCCCAACGGTTCGGTTCATGACATCGCGGGCGTCCTCAACGAGGGGGGCAACGTGCTCGGCCTCATGCCCCACCCCGAACGCGCGATTGAGCCCCTCCACGGCAACACCGACGGCGCGGCCCTGTTCGCGGGGTTGGTGGAGGCGGTGGGGTAGTAGGGATAGGGGCCGACACAACCTGTCTGCCAAAAGAGAGGGGCGTCCTCTCTTTCTCGCCGTGCAAGAGGGTGGAGGCCGCCCTCAATCTTCAAGCCGACCGTTCCTCAACGCCTCCACGCGACGGTTTGCAACGCAGATCGAGGCGATCCATGCGGGAGTCAAGCCGCAAGGCCGACTCAGGAATGGACCGATTCGTCTGCTTGGACGGGAATGAGGTCCGCTCCTACGCCGGAGTCTCAGCCCACGCGTCCTCAGCGGAAGCGTCCGTTCCCTCGGACTCGCGCAACGCTTCCGCCGCAGCTCGGGTAGCGGCGGCTTCTTCCGCCGCGCGGCGGGCTTCGGCGGCACGTTGGGCCTCGAGACGGCTGGATTCCGCGTCGCGGGCCACGGCTTCACGCCGCAAGGCGTTGACGACCGAACCCGTTCCAACAGGCACCAAACGCCCAACGATGACGTTTTCCTTGAGGCCCGCAAGGGTATCAATCTTGCCCGCAATGGCCGCTTCGGTGAGAACGCGCGTCGTTTCTTGGAACGAAGCCGCCGAGATGAACGACCGCGTTTGCAAGCTGGCCTTGGTGATGCCTTGCAGCACGGCTTGGCCATACGCCGGACGCAGTGATTCCGCTTCGGCCTTCGTGTTGATCTCAAACAACTCGTGCCGATCAACCTGCTCACCGATGAGGCATGTCGTGTCGCCGGGATCCGTGATGTCCACCTTTTGGAGCATCTGGCGAACGATGACCTCAATGTGCTTGTCGTTAATCTTCACGCCCTGCAGACGGTAGACCTCTTGGATTTCGTTGATGAGGTAAGCCGCCAACGCCTCCACGCCCAGCACGGCCAAGATGTCGTGCGGAACGGGGTTGCCGTCAATCAACAGGTCGCCCCGTTGGACCACGTCGCCTTCCTGAACGGCAATGTGCTTGCCGCGCGGGATCAGGTACTCGTGCGGGTCGCCCCCGTCATTGGGATGAATGAGAATCCGGCGTTTGGCCTTGTAGTCCTTGCCAAACTCCACGCGACCATCCACGTCGGCGATGATCGCAAAGTCCTTGGGACGACGCGCCTCGAACAGCTCGGCCACGCGCGGCAGACCGCCCGTGATGTCGCGTGTCTTGGAGCCTTCGCGCGGGATACGCGCGAGCACCGTGCCCGCTCGGACTTTGTCGCCATCGCGAATGTTGAGAATGGCATCCACAGGCAGCGAATAACGCGCTTCCTGGCCGTTCCCGAACTGAAGCGGTTTCCCGGCATCATCGTGCAACACAATGCGAGGCCGAAGATCCGCGCCACGCGGTTGCTGACGGAAATCGATGACCTTCTTGGACGAAAGCCCTGTGGCTTCGTCCTTCACTTCGCGAACCGAGAGCCCTTCGATCAGGTCGGTGTACCGTGCAATACCGTCACGCTCCGTGATGATGGGGAGCGTGTAGGGATCCCACTCGGCGACCTTTTGGCTGGCCTTGACCTTCGAACCTTCGGGCACCAACAGCTTGGTCCCGTAGGGGACGCGGTGACGTGCCCGCTCGCGGCCCATGGCGTCGGCCAGGACCACTTCACACGAGCGGCTCATGACAACGCTGTAGCCTTCTTGGGTCATGACAAGCGTTGCGTTTTTCAGCCGCAACGTGCCGTCGAACCCGGCTTCCACCGTGTTTTGTTCGGCACCACGTTGCGCCGCACCGCCGATGTGGAAGGTCCGCATCGTCAGCTGCGTCCCCGGCTCACCGATCGATTGCGCCGCAATGACGCCGACGGCCTCGCCCATGTTGACCGGCGTTCCTCGCGCCAAGTCACGCCCGTAGCACTTGCCGCAAATCCCGTTCTCGGTCGAACAGGTCAGGGGCGAGCGAACAAGAATTTCGTCGATGCCTGCTCGTTCGATCAGGTCCACGCGGGCCTCATCAATGAGCTCACCCGACGGCACGAGCTTTTCGCCCGACGCCGGATGCACGATGTCCCGTGCCGCCGTGCGGCCCAGGATTCGCTCGGCCAGCGAAGCGATCACCTCGCCGCCTTCAATGACGGCCTTGATTGTGAGTCCCTTGCCCGTGCCGCAGTCGCGCTCTGTGATAATCGCGTCCTGTGCCACGTCCACGAGACGTCGCGTGAGGTACCCCGAGTTGGCGGTCTTCAGCGCGGTATCGGCCAGACCCTTACGCGCACCGTGGGTGGAGTTGAAGTACTCCAGAACCGTGAGCCCTTCTTTAAAGTTGGAGATAATCGGCGTCTCGATGATCTCACCCGAGGGCTTGGCCATCAGACCGCGCATCCCGGCAAGCTGCCGGATCTGGGCCGCCGAACCACGCGCACCGGAGTGCGCCATCATGTACACCGAATTGACAATCGCATGGCTCGGATCGCTGAGACCTTTCAGCATTTCTTCCGCCACGCGCTCGGTGCAGGTTGACCACACGTCAATGACCTTGTTGTACTTTTCACCGCGCGTGATGAGCCCGTCCTGGTACTGCTGTTCGTACTCGCGGACTTGATCTTGCGCCTTCTTGATGAGCGACCACTTGGCCGCCGGGATCAGCATGTCGTCCTTACCGAACGAGATTCCGGCTTTGCAGGCGTACTTGTAGCCAAGGCCCATCAGACGATCCGTGAACACCACGGTCTCTTTCTGTCCGCAGTGGCGGTAGACCATATCAATGATGCTCGCGACGTCCTTTTTCGTGAGCAGACGGTTGATGAGGCTAAAGGGAAGGCTGGGGTGCCGAGGCAGAATCTCGGACAGCAGCATGCGGCCTGGGGTTGTCTCCACGCGTTCAATCACGGGCTTGCCGTCGGGTCCGTCGGGACCCCGGTAGCGGGCCTTGATCTTGGTGTGGAGCGTGACAACGCCTTGCTCAACGGCTTGTTCGATCTCACCGATCGAGCCAAACGCCATGCCCTCTCCGGGCTCGCCCGCACGTTCCATCGTGATGGAGTAAAGACCGAGAACGATATCCTGCGAGGGAACGATGATGGGCTTGCCGTTCGCGGGGCTCAGGATGTTGTTCGTGGACATCATCAGGACGCGTGCTTCCAGCTGGGACTCCAGCGAGAGGGGCACGTGAACGGCCATTTGGTCACCGTCGAAGTCGGCATTGAACGCCGTGCAGACGAGCGGGTGAAGCTGAATGGCCTTGCCTTCGATGAGCACGGGCTCAAACGCCTGAATGCCCAAGCGGTGAAGCGTCGGTGCGCGGTTGAGAAGCACCGGATGCTCGCGGATGACTTCTTCCAGAATGTCCCAGACTTCGGGACGTTCTTTCTCCACCATCTTCTTCGCGGCTTTGATGGTGGACGCCAATCCATAAAGTTCCAGCTTGGCGTAGATGAACGGCTTGAACAGTTCCAGCGCCATTTTCTTGGGAAGACCGCACTGGTGCAGTTTCAGCTCAGGCCCCACGACGATGACCGAACGGCCCGAGTAGTCCACGCGCTTGCCGAGGAGGTTCTGCCGGAACCGCCCTTGTTTGCCCTTGATCATGTCCGAGAGCGATTTCAGGGGGCGCTTGTTGGCGCCCGTGATGATGCGTCCTCGCCGCCCGTTGTCAAACAGGGCATCCACGGATTCCTGCAGCATCCGCTTTTCGTTGCGCACGATGATATCCGGCGCGCGCAATTCCATCAGCCGCTTGAGACGGTTGTTGCGGTTGATCACGCGGCGGTAAAGGTCGTTCAAGTCCGAGGTTGCAAAACGGCCCCCGTCCAAGGGAACCAGCGGACGCAATTCGGGCGGGATCACGGGAACAACGTCCAGAATCATCCACTCGGGGCGTGCGCCGGAATCCGCAAACGCCTCAATGACTTTCAGGCGCTTGACGATTTTCTTGCGTTTCGTCTCGGACGTCGTGCCCACAAGCTCTTCGCGCAACTGACGCTTTTCCTCGTGAACATCAATGCCCGACAACAGAATTTTGATGGCCTCGGCCCCGATCATCGCGGTGAACGTGTCATCGCCGTAGTCTTCCTGCGCCTTGAAGTATTCTTCTTCGGTCAGCAGTTGACGCGGCTTGAGGGCGGTCAGACCGGCCTCGGTCACGATGTAGCTTTCAAAATACAGGACGCGCTCCAGATCCTTGAGCGTCATGTCCAAGAGGAGTCCGATGCGCGAGGGCAGGGACTTGAGAAACCAGATGTGCGCGACGGGGGCGGCCAGTTCGATATGCCCCATACGCTCACGCCGGACTTTTTGAAGCGTGACTTCCACGCCGCACTTTTCGCAGACCACGCCGCGGTACTTCATGCGTTTGTATTTACCGCAAAGACACTCGTAATCCTTGATCGGCCCAAAAATGCGCGCACAGAAGAGGCCATCGCGCTCGGGCTTGAACGTGCGGTAGTTGATCGTCTCGGGCTTTTTGATTTCCCCGAACGACCACGACCGAATCCGCTCGGGCGAGGCCAGCGCGATCCGCACCAGATCGAACACCGGGGGGGCGCTCTGTTGCTGAAAGAGGCTCATCAGGTCATTCATGGGACGATCCTTCCCTAGTCGTTCAAAAACATTCACCGTGCCCAATCCCGCGTTAAGGGGACTCGGGGCTTTCCCTTGTTCTAGTCACTGGTTGTGTTGTCCGTGCTTTCCGTTGCCGGGGGCACGGAGGCAACCTCGGCCGAGGCGGACTCGTCCTCCGAGGGCGCAAGGAGACGGCTCTGATCCATCTCCACGTTCAAGCCGAGCGAGCGCAGTTCCTTGATCAGGACGTTGAACGATTCCGGCACGCCGGACTCGAAGTTATCCTCACCGCGTACAATGGACTCGTACACCTTGGAACGGCCCGAAACGTCATCCGATTTCACGGTGAGCATTTCTTGCAGCGTGTAGGCCGCGCCGTACGCTTCAAGGGCCCACACTTCCATTTCTCCGAAGCGTTGCCCCCCGAACTGCGCCTTACCGCCGAGCGGTTGTTGCGTCACGAGGCTGTAGGGGCCGATGGAACGCGCGTGAATCTTGTCGTCCACCAAATGGTGAAGCTTGAGCATGTAGATGTAGCCCACCGTGACCTTGCGGGCGAACGTCTCACCCGTGCGGCCGTCCACCAACGTGACTTGGCCCGAACGGTCGAGACCCGCCGCATCCAGCATGGCTTCAATGTCGCTTTCCCGCGCGCCGTCAAACACGGGCGTGTCCACCGGAACGCCCTCACGCAGCGATTCGGCGAACGCGATCAGGTCGCGATCCGAAAAGTCGGTGATCTCGCGCTTGGCCGAATCGCCGCCGTACACGGCCTTGATGCGGGCGCGAATTTGCGTGAGCTGCGCCTTTTTGTCGGCTTGTTGGCGAACGCGGTAATCGTCCACGAGACGCCCAATTTGCGCCCCCAGATTCGCGGCCGCCCATCCCAAATGCGTCTCCAGGATTTGCCCAACGTTCATGCGGCTGGGAACACCGAGGGGGTTCAAAACGATGTCCACCGGTGTGCCGTCGGGCAAGTGGGGCATGTCCTCAACAGGAACAATGCGCGAGACCACGCCCTTGTTGCCGTGACGTCCGGCCATTTTATCGCCGGGTTGCAGCTTGCGCTTGACGGCCACAAACACCTTGACGAGTTTCATAACTCCGGGCGGCAGTTCGTCGCCCCGTTGCAGCTTGCCGACTTTGTCTTCAAAGCGCTTTTTAAGGAGGGTGATGCTGGCGTCGAACGCCTTGCCCGCCGCCTCAATCTGCCCCATCACAGCATCGTCCTTGACGACGATTTGCCGCCACTGACCGTGCGTGAAATCGCCGAGAATCGCTTCCGTGATCGCCTTGTTCAGCGGAAAGTTCTTGGGGCCTGTTTCGGCTTTTTGGCCGAGCAGCAAGGGCTGCAGGCGTTCAAAGAACCCGCGTTCCAGGATGGCGCGTTCATCGTCACGGTCCTTGGCCAAGCGTTCAATCTCGGCGCGTTCAATCGCGATGGCGCGTTGGTCCTTATCGAGTCCCCGGCGCGAGAAGATTCGCACTTCAACGATCGTTCCCGTGACTCCCGGCGGCACCCGCAAGGAGGTATCGCGCACGTCGGCGGCTTTTTCACCGAAAATGGCCCGCAAGAGTTTTTCCTCGGGGGTCATGGGGCTTTCGCCCTTGGGCGTAACCTTGCCGACGAGAATATCGCCCGCCGCGACTTCGGCCCCGATGTAGACGATCCCGGCCTCGTCGAGGTTCCGCATGGACTCCTCGCCGACGTTCGGAATGTCGCGCGTGATTTCCTCTTGCCCGAGTTTGGTGTCGCGGGCCATGACCTCAAACGATTCAATGTGGATGGACGTGAACACATCCTCGCTCACGATGCGCTCGGAGATCAGGATCGAGTCTTCAAAGTTGTACCCGTTCCACGGCATGAACGCGCAGAGCACGTTGCGGCCGAGGGCCAGCTCCCCCAGGTCGGTTGAGGGGCCGTCGGCAATGATGTCACCTGCCTCCACAACGTCGCCCACGTTCACGAGCGGACGCTGGTTGATGCACGTGCTTTGGTTGGAACGCTGGAACTTGAGCAGCGTGTAGATGTCCACGGCAGGAGCCGCAGCGTTGGCGTCGTCCGTCGCGTGAACAACGATACGCGTTGCGTCCACTTGGTCCACGCGCCCCGCCCGACGTGCGGCGATGACCACGCCCGAATCGCGCGCGACGATTCCTTCGAGGCCCGTGCCAACGATGGGGGCCTTGTTGCGCAGCAACGGCACGGCTTGCCGTTGCATGTTGGAGCCCATGAGGGCGCGGTTGGCGTCGTCGTTTTCCAAGAACGGAACAAGCGCGGCAGCGACCGAGACGATTTGCTTGGGCGAGACGTCAATGAAGTCAACGGTCTCGACGGGGGCCATGATGTTCTCACCCCCCTTACGGGCCGTCACAAGGACATCCGTGATGCGGCTCTGCTTGTCGATGCCCACGTTCGCTTGGGCGATCGTGTACTGGCCTTCTTCCATCGCCGAGAGGTACACGACCTCCGGAGTCACACGGCCTTCTTTCACGCGGTGGTAGGGGCTTTCGATGAATCCGTACGTGTTGACGCGGGCGTACGTGGCCAACGAGTTGATGAGTCCGATATTCGGACCTTCAGGCGTTTCAATCGGGCAAATGCGCCCGTAGTGCGTCGGATGCACGTCGCGCACTTCAAACCCTGCGCGTTCGCGCGTAAGACCGCCGGGCCCTAAGGCCGAAACGCGCCGCTTGTGCGTGATTTCACTGAGCGGATTCGTCTGGTCCATAAACTGACTGAGCTGCGAGGACCCGAAAAATTCCCGTACCGCAGCGGCGGCAGGTTTCGCGTTGATCAGATCGTGCGGCATGATGGTGTCAATTTCCACCGAGCTCATGCGCTCGCGGATGGCTCGCTCCATGCGCAAAAGGCCGAGGCGGTACTGATTTTCCATCAGCTCGCCAACCGAGCGCACGCGCCGATTGCCAAGGTGATCAATGTCGTCGATTTCGCCGCGTCCATCCTTCAGTTCGCACATGATGCGCAGGATCTGAAGAATGTCATCCTTGCGCAAAACGCGCACCTGATCGTCCGTCGTGAACCCGAGGCGAGCGTTCATCTTCACGCGCCCGACGGGGGAGAGGTCGTACCGATCGAGCTCGAAAAACAGGCTCCGGAAAAGGGCTTCGGCGGATTCCAGCGTCGGCGGTTCGCCGGGGCGAATGATGCGGTAGATATCAATCAGCGCGTCTTCGCGTGTCGCGTTCTTGTCCGCGAGCAGCGTTGCGCGGATGTACCCGCCGATGTTGACGTGATCAATGCCAAGGATCGACAGGTCCTTGGCGCCGGATTCGGTCAGACGCGCGAACGCCTCGCCCGTGAGCTCGTCGCCCGCTTCAAAAAGAACCGTGCCCGTCTTTTCATCGATGACGTCCGTCGCAAGGTAACGACCGATCAGGGCCTCTTGCGTGACCACAACATCTTTCAGGCCGTGCTCCGTCAGCTTGGTGAGCAGCCGCGCCGTCAGGCGCGTTCCCGCCTCGGCCACGGTTTTGCCGGTCTGCGCATCCACGAGGTCCGTCGGGAGCTTTTGCCCCTTGAGCCGCACGGGATCGAACGTCGTGACCCAACCATTCTTGGCCAAACGGTACGTGACGGTCGCGTAGAACGCGCTCAGAATTTCTTCTTTGGACATGCCCTGCGATTCGGCGGGCGCGAGGGGCTTGCCTTCCTTGGTGCGGCGGGCACGGAGTTTCTCCGTCGCAGCGCTTTCAAGGGCGTAGAGCAACGTTGTGACGGGCAGCTTGCGACGCCGATCAATACGAACGTACAAAAGGTCCTTGGCGTCGAATTCAAAATCGAGCCACGAGCCACGGTAGGGAATGACGCGGGCGGCGAACAAGTACTTGCCCGAGGAATGCGTTTTGCCGCGATCATGGTCAAAAAAGACGCCGGGGCTGCGGTGCATCTGGCTGACGATCACGCGTTCGGTGCCGTTGATGATGAACGTGCCGTTGGCCGTCATCAGGGGCATGTCGCCCATGTAGACGTCTTGTTCCTTGATGTCGCGGATGGACTTGAGCCCCGTTGTCTCGTCCGTGTCGAACACCGTGAGGCGCAGCGTGACTTTCAGCGGCGCGGAGAACGTCATGCCACGTTGCTGACATTCCTCCACGTCGTACTTGGGCTCTTCAAGTTCGTAGGACACAAAATCGAGAATCGCGCGTTCCGAGAAATCCTTGATGGGGAAGGCCGAGCGGAACACTTCTTCAAGGCCGACGCGCTGGCGCTTGGATTCGGGCACGCCCATTTGCAAGAAGGCTTCGTACGAGCGGCGCTGAACCTCAATGAGGTTCGGCATTTCGGCCACTTCGGGAATGCGCCCGAAGTTTTTGCGAATCCGCTTGCGACCCGTAAACGCCGCTGCCGCTCCGCCATGCGCCATGACATCTCTCCCTGCTTGAACGACAAAACCCAAAACCCCGGAGCCGAGGTCTCGGGGGTCCCGAACCTCGTCCTCGGATCAAAAGCCGCCGCACTATGGGGAGTGAAGAACCCAGAGGCAAGGGATTTTTTTCTCTTTTTCGGGGTTTTTAGACGCCGATTTTAGGTTTTTAGGTCTATAACGACCCTTTAATCCTAGGCAATGACCGGGGCAAAGGACCCGCAAGGCCCCCAAAAACCCGCGAATCGGCTGAAACGCGGATACAGTACGCCATGGATTTGTCGATACGCTTTTTGGCCCCTCAAAGCAAGAAAAATCGTACGCGGCGGCCGTCGTTTTTCTCGCAAGCAGCATCCCGGCGAAGACCTGAATTCAAGGATTGTTTTGGTTCCGATTCTGAAAAGGGCACGACGTCATGCCCCGCCAAAAGGATTCGGTCCAAGGACTGGCGGGAAGGAAGAACTTTCGGCGAGAGGGGGTTACATGCCCAGTGTCATCACGGGAGCGGCATGAGCAGCAAGGGGGCCATGTCCGCCGCCGATGGGACGATGGGGCACCGTGGGTCCCGCAAGGCTGGAGTCGCCGCCAAGGGTGGACGAACCCTTCAGCCCGCTGGGGTCTCCGCTAAAGCTCGGATCGGCACCGCTTGTCAGGCGAGCTGGGTCGGGGTTTGCGTTGAGGGTTATGTCTCCATTCGCCTGACCAGACGCCTGTCCGTTAGACGCCTCACCCACAGGGGTGTGGATACCGTCGGTAGCTCCGACGCCCTGGGGTCCCGCAGGTCCGGCGGGGGACGTGACCGCATCAGCGGCTTGTCCAAATAGCGCATTGGGAGGTTGGCCAAGGCCCGGAGGGGGAGCCGTCATCGCCGTGGCGGCCTTGTGAAAAGCAAGGGGCGGAGGGCTGAAAAGATTTGCGTCGGGGTTAAATTGGATTCTGTCAGCTGCGGGACCATTCGGCGGATACTGCCCAACGGTCCCTAATGGGCCTGTGGAGGGGAGCGCTCCCCCGCCGCCCGCAAGGGGCTCGAAGGCTTGCCCCCCAGCACCCTCAAGATGAATCTGAACAAGGCTGGCGAAGGGAACAGGAACAACGCCCTGCGCCGCGAGGGGGCCTTCTGCAGCAACTCGTTGAGCAATGTCTTGAAGCGAGATTCCGTTTTCGGCCAGACCCCGTTCAAGACGTGCAGCATCGGGCGGCGCAGTGGGATTGGCCCCAGCCCCCCCTTGCCTTGGAGGAAGAATAATGGGATGAGCCCCCGCCAGAGCCAAGGGCATGCCCTCGGTTGCTGCCATCCCCACATGGGGAATCGTTGTTGTCGGTCCGTGCTGCGCGTCCGGAGGCTGGCCGTTCTCCCTCCGCGCGGCGGGAGCATAGGAGGACGCTCTGGCAGGGGCAGCTGCCAAGACCGCAGAGTGCCCACCCCCCATCATGCCGAGAGGTGATGCAGGGCCAAGCTTGACCCCAAGCTGCGCCGTAAGTTCTTGAATCGTCGGTTCGGGGGCTGCCGCGCCGTAACCGACGCGCCCATGATCCATAGCCGCCAAGCTACCGGAAGACACCGGAGCCGCAAGCGGCACGGCGACTGCTTGCACTTTACCCGCCACGATGCGGGCCGTGCCTACAACCCCGTGTTCGCGCACAAAATTGACCGCTCGCACCGCCGGAGGGGGGGGAAGGTCCAGACCCTGACCAGCATTCACCCTATCCCCCGCAAGACGCTCCGCCGTGAGACCATCCCTCCAGGTCACATAATCCCTATAACCGGCTTTGATGCCGTCCCCTCGGTACTGGGCCGCAGGTCCCCAGCCTTCCTTGTGAAGAATTGTTAGGAAACGATCGCCGCTATCTGCGTAAGCCCCGGAGGCGGCGTTGTGGCGAAACAACGCTTCCTCTTGTTCAAATCTTCTGTCCATGCCCCTTTGAAATTTGCCCGGAAGCGCCGCGACATCATGGCCCACCACGCCCAAAGTTCTCGCATCGAGTTGAACTTCAAGGCTAGTCCACGTTTTGTAGTCCCCTGCTTCCCAAGCCATATCTTTGACAGGCCCTATCCCGTCGGCACGTTCCCGTGCTGCTACGAAGTGTCCGGCTGCGTTTAGTCTTTCAACATTTGAAACAATAGCAAGGCCGAAGCCGACGGGAGCACCCACTCCCGACCCCCCCGCAAAGCCTGCACCAAAGGCAGCTGCCCCAGCCGCCGCTCCATGTTCTAGGGCACCCGCTTGAAGCTGAGCGCTGTTGTCGAGTCTTTGGTCGATCTCCCGCTGGGAGATACCCTGGACGCTTGTCGCGGTCGGCATCTCCTTGCTGGAGCCGAGGACAGCTCTTGGAATGGCGAGAACCCCATCGACAAAGCTTGCGATGGCTTCACCTGTGAGAAGTGCGCGCGGAATCGACGTTAGTTCTTGCAGAAGGCGACTTGGGCTCACATTCTTCAACCATCCTGCCGCTTTCCATGAGACGCGGCTGAGACCCGACACTTCCATCGCGCTATGGCCAATCGTCGCCGAAACCTCGGCGGATGTTTGGCCGGAGGGTGCAGTGTCGCGGAGGTATTTGGCAGCACCTTGCATGGCTCCTGGAATGTCGGTCACAATATCAAGGGCCGTGTGTCCAGCCTCTTTAGCAACCTTTTTTACCCCACCATGGGCATCAACGTAGTCCTGCGCTGCCGTCACAGCCTCTTGGGTTTGCGCCTGGGCTTGGTGCAGGGCCGCTGACGGATCGTCGTGCAAGGTTGTGGCGTAACTGTTCCCCCACGCGCCGCCGATTTCCGACACAGCCTCCCAGTTTCCCTGTCTTGCATAATCATAGATATCACCGGTAACGTTGGCGGCGGAGTTGAACAGGGCGGCACCGCTCAGAACGATACTCGTTGCCAATGCGCTACCTTTTATAAAATCCTGTGCGTGCGTGAGGACGGCTGAACCCCCGACGGGTAATTTTGCTAACACGAATCTGGAAGCGAGAGCCTCGGTCACACGGGCCCCCACTGCTCCGCTCACCCTGGCGTGCATCACAACCGCCTTCAGACGTGCGGCTTCGGGATCAACCCCTGGGGCCGGTGCGGGAGCTGGGGCCTCCTTGGGGCCCGCTAGGGCAGCGATCGTTGAGTCTAAGCTCTCGTTGGCCACCTCAGCGCCCACACCACGCGATAACAGGCCACCACGAGCACGAAGGGCCAGCCCGCCCCCTGCGCGTAAACCGAGCGTTCCCCACACGGCATCTGACGTGATCCCATTGGCCGTTGTCGGGGCGTCGGCGCGTGCTCCGTTAATGCGCTGGACGGCGTAATCGTAGGAGGCTCCGATGTGTTCACGGGCGACAGGTTCGAGGCCTCTGTTATGGACGTCCGCAACCAAGCCTGCCGCGCTCACCCCCAGCCCGCGAATGTCGTTGACCGCGAGCCCGGAAATCGCAACACCTGTATCAAACGTTATGCCAACCAGCGTGCCATACTGACCCTGATTCCACGCCCGTGCGAAGGAAGGGGCAACGCCCTGTGTGTTGATGACCCCTGCCGCTACCTTGACGACACCTTCTACCTGTTGAAGGCTTCCGGCAAAGTTCTGCCCCGCTTTGAGCGTCGCGCCGGGAACCGGAAGGGCTCTGATGCCCTTCCCCCACATCAAGTCTTTAGCCCCGCCCCACAGCGATTCGGCGGAAAAATCAACGCGCTCCGTATAGGTTATGCCCGAATCCGTTGCTGCCGATTCGGGGCCCAGGGCGGACTGAACGAGCCGATACCCTTCGTACGTTTGCAACCCCAAGCCAGCGGCGGCGGCCATGGGACCGGGCAGAGCACTCCTCACGAGTCCACCCGCCCGGAACCCGAGGGCCGCTTCATCAATGGCAGCGTTATTTGCTGACGCGGTCTTGGGCTCGGCGTTGGCCTGGACGACATGCAGGATCTCGCCCACGGCGTCTCCAGTATGCCCCGTCATGACCTGGTCTTTGAGTGCCGTGACCTTGTTGGCTACGGCGGAAACCCCGCCTTCAATGCCCACAGCGTCTGTCATCAGTCGGTCGGCGAACGCGTAGCCTGTGCCGACCGTAAGTTTTGTGACCTCCACAAAGTCGCCCCGCTGCGCCGCCTGCAATCCCTGATAGCCAGCGCCATCGGTGCGTGTGAAGGCGGCTATTGTTTCTAATCTCCCCGCCATTCCGAGGGCCTGAGCACCCGCACCCGCGAAACCCTGCATGGACTTCGGAAGATGACGCGCGCCCACAAGAGAGGCCGCAGCAGCTCCTTGCAGGAGAAGCGAATCAGCAAGCATGCCACCCGAGAGAGCGGCGGCATCTTGGGGTGACGGGTGGGCGTTTGCGGGGCCGACAACAAAGGAGGCAGCGTTGACCCAACCCTCTCCACGGATAACCCACCCCGCGGCCGTCATGTGAGCGCCATGCCACCCACTGATCAGCTTGCCAGCTTGCATTTCCCCGCCAATCGTCAGAGCTGAGCGCAGAGCTCCATCCGCCGTCGTGGGTTGGGCGTACTTTCCTTGTTGAGCGGCCTTGTAAGCTTCCCCTCCCAGCTTTCCGACCTCGTCAAGGGTTGCCACACCCGCCGCAGCGTGGCCGTATTTGGCGTCCACGGCCTTAACGTTCTGCCAGGCCTGTTCAACTTCCTTGGCCGTTGCAAGCAGAACTTTGATCGCCTTGGAGTTCGCGAGGATGTAGGCCGCGAGAATAATCGCCGCGAGTTGCTTCTCACCTGCAGCTTCCACACTTGCGGTGCTGGCCCCTAATCTGTGTCCGACCCCTTTCGCGTAGCGCCGTGCTTGGTGCGAGGCTTGCCCCCACGTCCTGTCCAAAAGCTGCGCAGCGAGACCCAGTCCTGGAACGGAAAAAGAAGTGTGCGCAGCTCGCGGAGCAGCGGGGGTCGCGGCCGCGGGGCTCTCTCCTGGCGCCTGAGGTTCTGCGGCTTGGGACTCGGGGTCTGCAGAAGCACCGTTGGTCGCCCCCGACAAGGCGAAGTCAGGGGGGGGCGCGGGCTCCTCGGGTGGCAGCGGGGGGGGCGAGCCCGCCGCTCCGCTTCCCACGGCAAGGGCCGGCTTAGCCTCGATCGGTACGAGCTCGGACGTTAGGTCAGATACCGCATCGGGCAAAGCGGCAGCGGTGATCTCGGACGCGGCAGGGAGACCCGCTGGAGATTCAGTGGGCTCAGAGGGTCCAGCAGTCGCGGCCTGAACTTCGGGTTCGTCTAGCGATGTGGGGAGTTCTCCATCCGTTCCACTTCCTGCAGCAAGAACCGGCAACTCTTCGGCAGAGGCCGCCGACGTTGAACCGAGCTCTGTCGCAGCGCTTGCCTCAGGAGCCTCCAGTTCAGCTTCAGGGGAAAGATCGGCGGCATCGCCTGTGCCAGGACGAGTCCCAGGCCCACTCCATCTGCGTTTGTATTCTGCTGTGTTGACAGACCTACGACGGTAACTCCCAGGGGAGGGAGTTGCTGGCGCTCGTCGCCTCGTTTCCTTCATTTCGACAACATCGCCCATTGCGGCCACCGTTATTCAATCAAAATAAGGGCGGATTCGCCCTTCCTACCTCCTCCATCGTAACATCTGCATGTATAAAGAGCGTGAAGAAACCCCAAATAAACCATGAAGAAGGCGTTTACGAAAATGAAACACATCTCAACAAACCATTAACGGTGTGCCTCCCCAAAATATAAACCTATTCTTAAGGATGAATGTTTAGAATGGACAAGAGTCGGGAGAGCTTTGTTCGGGGAACAAGCCTCCTCCCGAGGGGAAATCGTCATGGCCAGTCAACCCAACAGACCTGCAGATGAGTTTCGCAGCGGCCTCGGCACGTGGTGGACCGAGAACTCGGAGTGTTTTGGCATTAGTCAAAAGGTTGGGTTTCGCGCAGCAGGATGGACCGACGGATGGCACGCCCGCTCTCAGAGGATGACCGCGCGGACACAAAGAACGGGGAAAACCACCCTTGGTCTTGGTTCGGGGGCATGGCGCGTGAGTTGTTCGGCGCTTCAGGTGGCTTCTCTTGTTACTTTTTCAGCTTCCTTGATCGTTAAGACTCTTGCCGGCAAAGCTGCCGATTGGGCCATCGACAAGACGGCCTCTGCCGAGGGGTGGAAGGGAAAAGCCGGATGGGGCGCTCTGGCCGGAACAGCCTTGGCCTTTCAAGCCTTGGGCCATGCTACGCATGCAACATCCCTGACGATTCTCGTTGGCACGGGAGCTATGACGCTGCGCCCCACTGCCAGCACCAATCGGCCTCAACCGGAGCAGACGGTGGGAGTAACTCCGGCAGAGATCAACAGGATGGTTAAAGAAGGCGTTGAGGCCGAGTTGAGAAACAGAGAGGCACGGGCGCAAGCCAGTGCCCCACAAGCCGCCGCGCCGGAGCCCGCCGCCGCTGCTCGTCCCACCACCCTGCACGTGGTGACTCCGGGCGAACCCCAGCAGAAGGCCCTCACGCCTCTGGCCACCGACACGACTTCAACCGTCGTGTCTGAGGCACAGCTGCAGGAAGCGAACCGCTTCCTTGGAATCATCTTTAAGGTTGAAGATGAGAGCAGAGTTGCAGACGAGAGGCATGCGATCGCGCAAGGACGGGATCCCCACCAGAGAGAACTCCTCCTGCCACCCAGAAACGAAGCGGAAACAGGTCGCCCTGATCTTCGTAGACGTGTCTGGGTTAACGAGAATTCTGCGGCACACTGGCGGGTCCGGCTCGAGACGGCTCTGGACATGGCAGGGGTTGCCCCCACTCTCGCCAATAGAAAAGCTCTTAATGAATTAGCAAATCTTCACATCATGACAGAGAGGGGTGAGAGGTCTTCACGCCCCCCTTCGGGAGGGTTTGCAAAAATGGCGGCAGCAGCTGCCGCTGCCTTAGCTCAGGCCGAGCAAGAGGCCCTGCACGCAAGACAGCTGACAACAGCGCGGGAGGCTTTCACGCACCGAGAGGACATGCTGAAATGCGAAGAGGGAGCCGCAACAAAGGACTATCGGGACAAAGAGGCGAAGAGAGCGGGCTACTCGCCTGATTTTAGGGCAGTGATGGAGCCAGGGCCAACTGGAGCGTTACGAGCGATCTGGGCCCTGCGAGGTTCGCCCGAACATAGAGCGGCCCTGGCGAGGGAAGCGTTGAGAAACGAGGGCCTTGAGCCCACGCCGGCTTTGTTGGGGCAACTCGGCATCACTGAACAAGCGGATGCGAGGGGTCACGCGGCTCACGACCCCACTGCCAGAGCCTTTCATCACGCCGCGCAGGAAATAGGGGCACTCGCGCCGCCCCCAGTCTTAGAAGTAGAGGACGTTCGTGTAAATCGGAGGGCTGCTAATGAGGACACTTACGCGGCGGATCCAAGAGCCGCCGCCGCGGAACGGGCTCAGGCGTTCGGGGCGCGGGTGCAGGCCCGCGGGACACGAGCCTCTCAAAGCGGTGGCGCGACGGCGCGGCCGGGTGTTCCTGGTGCTTCACAACAACTCGCTCGGGCGGCAAGGTATAGAGGTGACCCCGCGCCCTAAACGCCCTCCTCCCCTATCCCAGGGTTTTTCACCTCAACCCTCTCCGCCCTTCGGGGGCGAGGGAATCCCGCCGGGCCTTTCTCAACCGCCCCCCCGAAAACCCAGGATCATTTTATCGCACAGGGGTATCTTTTGCGCTCGGACGAGGGTGGGTATAACGGCCTCTCGTTGATCCGCTTTGATCCCTGTTCGCGAGTGTGCTGCCTATGGCGTCCGTTTCTGCATCCCCTCTCCCCCCCGAAACGCTCCGCAAGCTGGCCGAGCACAATATGACGCCGGAGGAATATCTCGTGGCGCTGCGGATCCTCGGCGGGCGGGAGCCGACGGAGGCCGAGTTCGGCGTCATTGCCGCGATGTGGTCGGAGCATTGCTCGTACAAGTCCACGCGCAAGTGGCTCAGGACATTTCCGACCACGGGGCCGCAGGTGCTCATCGGGCCCGGCGAGAACGCGGGCGTTGTGGACATTGGCGATGGCCTTGCGGCGGTCTTCAAGATGGAGAGCCACAACCACCCGTCGTACATTGAGCCCTACCAGGGCGCGGCCACGGGCGTGGGCGGCATTTTGCGCGACGTGTTCACGATGGGCGCGCGGCCTGTTGCGAACCTAAATGCGCTGCGTTTTGGCGCGCCGGAGCATCCGCGCACGCGCCGCCTTGTCGCGGGTGTGGTCGCGGGGATCGGCGGGTACGGGAATTGCGTCGGCGTTCCGACCGTGGGGGGCGAGACCAACTTTCACGCCCGGTACAACGGGAATTGTTTGGTCAACTGCATGACGGTCGGGATCGCCTCGGCGGATCGTCTGTTCACGGCCAAGGCAGCGGGGGTTGGGAATCCTGTGGTGTACGTGGGGTCGAAGACCGGGCGCGACGGAATCAAGGGCGCGACGATGGCCTCGGGCGAGTTCAACGCTGGCACCGAAAGCCAGCGCCCGACGGTCCAGGTGGGCGACCCGTTTACGGAAAAGCTGCTGATTGAGGCGTGCTTGGAGCTGATGGCCACGGACGCGATTATCGCCGTGCAGGACATGGGGGCGGCGGGGTTGACGTCCTCGGCGGTGGAGATGGCCTCGCGCGGGGGGCTGGGGTTGGATTTGGATTTGGACCGCGTGCCTCTTCGCGCCGCTGACATGACGGCTTACGAGATCTTGCTGTCCGAAAGTCAGGAACGGATGTTGATGGTCCTCCGCCCCGACCGGGCCGAGGAAGCCGAGCGGATTTTCAAAAAGTGGGAGCTCGACTGCGCAACCATCGGGACTCTGACCGACACAGGCCGCATCGTCATTCGGCGGCATGGACGCATCGAGGGCGACATTGAAATCGCTCCGCTTGTTGAAAACGCGCCCCTCTATGATCGGCCCTACGAGGTCACACCTCCGCGCCCCGCGCTGGCACCGGACGCGTGCACGTTGCCGCAGGGGGAGAGTCCGCTGACGGTTCTGGTGCAGCTGATGGGCACACCGGATTTAGGCTCCAAACGCTGGATCTGGGAACAGTACGATCGCCACGTGGGGGCGGACACGGCCGAAGATTCGAGCGGCGGAGGGGACGCGGCGGTGGTGCGCGTTCACGGGACGGGGAAGGCCTTGGCGCTGACGGTCGATTGCTCCCCGCGCTACGTGGAAGCCGACCCCGTGGAGGGCGGCAAGCAAGCCGTGGCCGAAAGCTGGCGGAACCTCTGTGCGGTGGGGGCAAGGCCCTTGGCGATCACCGACAACATGAACTTTGGAAATCCCGAAAAACCCTTGATCATGGGGCAGTTCGTCGGCGCTGTTCAGGGAATGAGTGAAGCATGCCGGGCGCTGGATTACCCCGTCGTCTCGGGGAACTGCAGCCTCTACAACGAGACCGACGGGGAGCCCATTTTGCCCACGCCCGTTGTCGGCGGCGTCGGGCTGATTGAGGACGTGACGCGCACAGCGACAATCGCGTTCAAGACTCCGGGCGAGGGGGTTTATGTCCTGGGCGAGCCGGGCACAGGGCACCTGGGGCAATCGCTGATCCTGCGCCTGTTGACGAACCGGGAGGACGGCCCCCCGCCGCCCGTGGACCTGGCCGCCGAGCGACGCGCGGGGGACCTGATCCGTGCCCTGATTGCCGAGGGGCTTATCACCACGTGCCACGATGTTTCGGACGGCGGGCTTCTGGTCGCGGTCGCGGAAATGGCCCTGGCCGGAGACATCGGTTGCGCCCTGGCAGGCCCCGCGCGGGATGTGGGATTCTGGTTCGGCGAGGACCAAGCACGTTACGTCGTGACGACCCGTGACGTGTCCACGCTGACCCGCCGCGCCGAGGCCGCCGGGGTGTCCTGCCTGAACGTCGGGACCACGGACGGCACGGCCTCGCTGACCCTCCCTGGCTCCCCGCCCCTAACGCTGGCTGTTCTCCGCAAGGCCTACGAGGGCTGGTTGCCGGGGTACATGGGCGGGACAGAATAAGCTCCAGCGTCAGAGCCCTTCTCGTCATCGCGAGGCCCCTGCAAGGGGCCGGGACGATCCATCTCCCGGCATTGGGTCTTACTGGTGAGGTCGGACTTTTGCCCTTCGGCCGTTGCCTCCCAATCTCTGGCTTTCGTAAAAGACGAGAAAGAGAACGTATATTGGTGTCTAGTATGTCTGATACAAATCACTCGCTTGTGCGTTGTAAAAAAATCTGTAGACTGTGCTCAAGTCATGGCGATTGACGCTTGCCTAGGGAGCATGGACTATGGACGGAACAAATTGGAACGGTGATACGCCTGCTGAAAAAATTTCTTTGCCCAACCTTCAACGTGTTGACCAAGAAGGCTCTTCCGAAGAGGAAATTAGCAAAACGGAGAGTAAGGGCTTCAACACGCAACGAAAAAGAATCCGAACACAGATGGATTCCCTTGAACAAAGCCTCAACAAACTCGACACAAAACGGGGTGCACTCGACGGTCGCATGGATACGGTGCAAACGGAGATTCAGAAGCATCTTGATGCGGTGAAGACGAATCTCAATGAGGTCAATACGATAAAAGAAACAATTGATGAGACAAACGAAGAGGCCGGGGAAATATATGACAAACTGAATGGACTCTTTGATGCCGTGAATCAACACGCGGACGCTGTGAAGCAAACACACGAGCAGGCTGACGCTTTAAAGACCTCGATTGACAAGCAAGCTAAGACCCTTTTTGAAAAAATATCAAACGACTTTAATGGATCGCGTGACAAACAAAAAAGTGAAACGGAAAAATTGAGGCTTGAGCTTAGTCGCGAAATCAGGGCACTTCTCCCCGATGCGGCAACCGCAGGCCTTGCCAGTGCCTATGTGGACGCAAAAGACCGCTACACACGCAAGACGCCCATCGTTTTTTTCTACACGCTCTTTATCGTTCCATTGGGGATTTTAGCTTGGATGATCCATGACATGTTTAAGCAATTTGATCCTCATGATTTTGACGCAAAGCTCCTTGTTTTTAGACTTGGATTTTCGATCCCACTTGTTGCCTTGAGTGTCTTTGGGGCGCGTTCCATTGCATTCTACCGAAAACTCTACGAGGAATATAATCATAAACAACGAGTCATGCAGCTTTACCATGGTTTTATGGACAAGATAAAAGATGGTGGGACCAGGGAACAGAAACAGGAATTAATGAATATCATGCTGGAAGCCGTGAAGGATAAACCTTATCCAAACGTGGCCGATCACCTCCACAACAAATCTCTCGCCGTTCCTGGTCTGTCTGTAAACAAAGCATCCTCAAAGGTGGTAGATCCCCCCCTCTGAGAGGTTCGTATGTCAGAGTGATGAGAAGGCAACGAGAGTAGCTCTTTGGCCTCTCTCCGCGCCGCGCATGAGGCCCCACGCAACGTTGCTAAATCTCCTCCAAAAACCCATCCTCCTCGGGCGGGGTGTCGGGGGACTCTGAAACGCTCGCTTTTCAGCATGACGCGGAACAGGGGGAGGCGTAAACTCCGCCCATGTCGTCCTCCGCGTGGCCCTCGCCGATTCTTCTGCCTTACCGTGGCGTTGGCCCCCGCGTGGACCCGTCG
>CAIPYM010000058.1 GCA_903869345.1 uncultured Pseudomonadota bacterium | reverse complement strand
TCGCGAACGACGTGAAGCGATCCATCTCACACCCTTTCGGGCTAGCGGAAAGGGCCGGAGAGGAATCGCCACGCCCGCTACGCGGGCTCGCAAGGGCGGGACTTTATGGAGACTCCGTCCTCTCCGTCGTCATTGCGAGCGAAGCGAAGCAATCCAGGGGACTGGACTCGTGGCCCTGGATTGATTCACCCCCTTCGGGGGCTCGCAAGGACGATTTCTTTTTTCTTCCTTGTCATCCCCCCTTCCGTCTTCACCGCCCTCTCCAAAAGACGCCGGGACTTGGCGGCGGCGATCTCCTGCAGCAGGGTCGCGGCCTCGCGCAAGGCGTCGTCGGTGGACAGCGCGGCCCCCTCGGGAATCGTGTTAGCCGCCGTGACCGAACGTAATTTATCAGATCCCGCCGCCCCCAGAAGAGCCCGTGCCGCGGCGACCCGGACGGCATCGCTGCCGCTGGAGCGCATGAGGTCCTGAAGGACTCGACGTACCTGGGCTGTCGCCCTCGCGGCCCGCCTCGGGGGGGAGGGGCGGCGAGCGGGCGAGGGAGCAACAGTCCGAGGGGTTGCCGACGCCTTGGGCTTCGAGCGCGGCGCAAACCGGCCCGAGGCCGTGCGTGGCACGGGGGTCTTCTTCGTTCTGGGCATGTGAGTGTCCGCAAGGGGGCGGCGGGATCAGAGGACTTTGTGAGGGCTAACCGTTTGGGGGGTCTCGCACGGGGCGATCCCCCGGTTCCCTGTCCTCCAGGCGCAGTACGCCATGGGTTTGTCAATACCCCAACCCCCTGGGGGGTGTCAACACCTTTTTGAGGATCTTTCCCAACTTTTTGCGAAAAGCGTTGCGGATCAGGGTGTTACGGGGTGCTAGCGCGCCCCCTTCGGGGGCTCGCAAGGGCGAATTCTCCCTCTGTCCACACCTTCCCCGCTCCCCGCCCCCATCCCCCTGACAGGCCCATTTTCGTCCCCTATTTTTCCTTGCATGCCCATGCAGGCCCATGGTATCCCACATCGTCCCAAGGAAGGGCGGAGGGCTTTTCCAGAGGGATGTCGCTTTCGGTTCCGATCCAAAATCCTATGGCTATTTTCATCTCCCAATGTGTCAACAAGGTTGACAAAAAGGGGCGTGTTTCGGTTCCAGCGTCGTTTCGTGCGGCTCTGGGGGCGAACGCCTCGGGGATTGTTTTGTTCAAATCGCTCCACCACGAGGCCCTCGACGGCTGTGCGCCGGAACACCTGGAAATCCTGAGCCAGAGCCTCGAAAAGCTGGATCTTTCCCCTGAAACGTATGAGCTGATTGAGACGACTATTTTCGGCGGGTCGGTCATTGTTCCCCTGGATGGGGAGGGGCGGATCGTTCTTCCGCAGCCCCTCGCGGCCTCGGTCGGGATCAGCGACGAGGTGACGTTTATCGGGCGACGCAAAACATTTCAAGTGTGGGAACCGAGCCGAGCCGTGGCGTACGAGGCGAATGCTCGCGCCGCCGCGCGGGACGCGCAGATTTCGCTCAGCAAAATCATCGCACAGGCCACGGCGTTGAAGGGCGTGGCGGGGGTGGGGGGGCCGTCATGACGACCGCGCTCGGAACCCATGTTTCTGTTCTCCGCGCCGACGTGGTGGAAGCCCTTGCGCCACGTTCGGGGGCGGTGATCGTGGACGGGACCTTCGGGCGCGGCGGGCACACCCGTGCCCTTCTTGAGGTAGCGGGAACGCGCGTCATTGCGTTCGACCGGGACCCGGCAGCGATTGAAGCAGGGCAAGCGATGGTGCAGGCGTTCGCGCCGCGCCTCACGCTGCTCGAAGGTCGGTTCGGCGAAATGGAGTCCGCACTTGTTCGCGTGGGAATCGCGTTGGTGGACGGCGTGACGTTCGACTTCGGCGTCTCGTCCCCGCAGCTGGATGAACCCGAGCGCGGGTTTTCGTTTCAGGCGGATGGGCCGCTCGACATGCGGATGGAGCGCCAGGGGCCGACGGCGGCGGACATTGTGAACACGGCAAGCGAGGAGGATCTCGCCACCTGGATTCGAACCTACGGGGGGGAGCGTTACGCTCGCCGGGTCGCGGGGCGCATCGTCGAAGCGCGGGCCGTGGCCCCGTTCACGCGGACAGGGGCGTTGGCGGACGTCGTGCGCCGCGCGGTGCCTCGGTCGGGCGATGGGCTCGACCCCGCGACGCGCACGTTTCAGGCGCTCCGAATCGTCGTGAACGACGAGCTGGGAGAGATCGAGCGCGGCCTGTTGGCGGCGGAGACAATTCTCAAACCCGCAGGACGGTTGGCCGTGATTGCGTTTCATGAATTGGAAGACGGGGCCGTGAAGCGGTTCCTTGTTGCGCGAAGCGAAGGCCGGGGCGGGGGGGCCTCGCGTCATGCGCCGCCCAAGGCAGCCGCTGCACACGCGCCGACGTTTCGTCTTGTCACACGTAAGCCCCTGCGCCCTTCGGCGGCGGAGGTTGCGGCCAATCCCCGCGCTCGGTCGGCGCGGTTGCGTGTCGCGGAACGCACGCATTCGATCGTGGAAGGGCGCGATCCCGGTGAGGGCGCGTTTGTCCGACACGGAGGGAAAACATCATGATGAAACTGACGTTTTTCACGCTGCTCACCTTGGTAAGCCTCGTCCTCAGCGGGGCTCTGTATTGCACCAGCTACAAAGTTCACGCGATGGAATCGCACCGGCAGGCGATTCACGTCGCGATGGAATCCGAGCAGGCCCGCTTGCAGGTTCTGAAAGCCGAATGGGCCTACCTGGCGAACCCCTTGCGCCTGGAGCGCGAAGCGCGGCAGCGCTTGGCCCTGGCCCCGACGGACGCTCGCCGCATTGGGCGGCTTGACACCTTGGCGGCGTTGGCCCCCACACGGCAGGAAGCGGCGGCGCGGGCTGCTGGGCGCCCCGTTGTCGCGGCGACGGTGCCTGAGCAGGCGGCCTTGGCGTCGCGGCAGGTGGCGGAGGTTCTCACGGCGCGGGCGTCTGTGATGCCATGAGGGGACTGCGGCCTTTTCCCCGCCGCTCTTCGCGTCTTCCCTTCCCGTTCCTCACACCACGGGATGTTGGTGCACCTGGGGCGGAAACGAGCGTTCGCGCGGTGCCGGATTCCCTGGAGCACAGCCTCGCGCTTGCGCAGCAACGCTTGGCGGTGCCGATTGTTGGGTTCCTCCTGTTGTTCCTGGTGGTGGTCGGACGGCTGGGGATCTTGATGGGCAGCGGGCCGTTTTCGGAAGCGGCGGTGGCGCCAACGGTTTCCTCCTCGGACGCGCCCTACCTGGCTCCCGTTGCGTCACGTGCCGATATCGTGGATCGACGCGGCGAGGTTATCGCAACATCCCTGCCTTTGTTTTCCCTCTGTGTGGATTCGCCGAAAGTCTTGGAGCCCAGCACCCTTGCGGCCCATCTTCGTCCCGTGTTGCCGGATCTGGATCCCGTGCGTGTAACGGAGGCCGCGAAGAGCGGTAAGCGATGCGCCCTTGTGCGGCGACGACTGACCCCGCGCCAAGCGTACGAGGTGAACAGCCTCGGGATTGTGGGGCTCGAGATTGTCCCCGACGAGGCGCGGTCGTACCCCGCCGGACCCTTGGCGGCGCATGTCGTGGGGTACACCGATACCGATAACCGTGGCATTGCTGGCATCGAAAGAGAGTTTGATTCAAGCCTCAGCCATTCGTCCCAACCCCTTGTACTGTCGCTGGATCTTCGTGTGCAAGCCCTGACTCATCAGGCGCTCGCCGACACGATCACAACCTTTCACGCTCTGGGCGGCGCGAGTGTGGTGATGGACCTCGCGACGGGGGAGATTTTGGCGCTGGTCTCGTTGCCCGACTTCGACCCTCAGAACCGCGAAAACGCTCCGCCCGAGGCTCTGTTTAATCGGGCAACCTTGGGCGTTTACGAAATGGGCTCAACGTTCAAGGTGATCACAACGGCCATGGCGCTGGATTCGGGACTCGTGAAGCCGCGTGACACGTTTGATACGCTGAGCCCGCTTTGGGTGGGGTCCAAACAAATTCGGGATTTTCACCCCGCCACGCATCGGCTGAACGTGGCCGAGATCATGATGGAATCCTCCAACATCGGCGCGGCGCTGATGGCCGATCGTGTCGGGGGAGCGAGGCAACGCGCGTTCTTTGAGGCCCTCGATTTGGACAAGCCCGTGCTCCTTGAGACTCCTGAGCGCGGTCGTCCCCTGATGCCCTCCGCGAAGGACTGGCGCGAGTCCACGGTGTTGACGACAGCCTTCGGGCACGGAATCGCCGTAAGCGCCGTTCGCCTCGCGACGGCCGTGGGAACTCTGGTGCGGGACGGCGAGCCCGTGCACCCCACGTTGCTGAAAAGGGCCACGTCCTCGGGAGCGGGATCGGCGGAGCGCGACGAGCCGCGCCTGGTCTCTCCCCGCGTCAGCGCCCAGGTGCGGGCCATGATGCGGCTGGTCGTGCGCAGCGGCACAGCGCGGAAGGCGGATGTTCCGGGCTACCTCGTTGCGGGCAAGACAGGGACGGCGGACAAGGTGGAGGGCCACGAGTACACCAAAGATGCCCGTCTTTCGTCGTTCATTGGGGTGTTTCCGGCGCCTAAACCGCGCTACCTTGTGATCGTGCTGGTGGATGAACCCAAGGGCACGATGGAAACGCATGGCCAGGCGACGGGTGGGTGGACGGCGGCACAGACAGTGGGGAGCATCATCGAGCACATGGGGCCGCTCGTGGGTCTTTCGCCCCAGACGCCCGAGGAAAGTGCCCGCGCGGATGCGGTGCTTTTGGGGAGCCTCGGTCCCGGTGTGGTACCGGCGGAGGCCTCGGTTTCTTCCCGCGAGGGACGGTGATGAATCTTCAGGATCTTCAGGATCTTCTGACCCCTTCGCTGAGGGAGGACGCGCGGGACCTCAGTCTTTCGATCGAGGTGTCGGGCCTTGCGTCCGATTCACGTGACGTGCGGCCCGGCTTTGTGTTCGCGGCAATTCCGGGGACCGTGCGGGACGGTCGAACGTTCTTGAACGACGCGGCGAAGCGAGGCGCGGTTGCTGGGCTTGTTCCCACGGACACGAGCGCGGCCCTCATCCCTCCTGCGATGAAGGTCGTGCGGGTGGATGATGTTCGGCAAACGCTTGCGCAGATGGCCGCGCTGTTTTTTCCGCGCCAGCCCCCGCGCATCGGGGCGGTGACGGGCACGAGCGGCAAGACCTCCACCGTTCACCTTGCGCGAGAAATGGCCAAAGCCTTGGGCTTCCGGGCCGCGAGTCTCGGAACGCTCGGGCTTATCGGCCCCGGCTGTGACATTCACGGCATCCACACGACGCCGGACCCGATTGCGCTGCACCGGACTCTTCAGGCGCTCGACGAAGACGGCGTGACGCACGTGGCGCTGGAGGCCTCCAGCCACGGGCTTGCACAAAGCCGCATGGACGGCGTTCGGCTTGCGGCGGCAGCGTTCACGAGCTGGGGGCGGGATCATTTGGATTTTCACGCAACGCCGGAGGCTTACCTTGCCGCCAAGATGCGCCTCTTCCGGGAGCTGCTCCCTCCGGGGGGCGGGGCGGTTCTGAACACGGACCTTCCTTTTTCGGACGAGCTCGCGGCGATCTGCCGAACGCGGGGGCACAACGTCATCCTTTACGGGCACCACGGCGCGGATCTTTCGCTGACAGACGTGACCCCAAGCCCCGGCGGACAACGGATGACGGTGCGTTGGGCCGGAACGCCCCGCACGATCCTGTTGCCGCTCGCGGGGCGGTTCCAGGCGATGAACGCGCTGGCGGCGATGGGGCTGCTGATGGCGCTGGGCGCTCCAGCCGAGGCCTTGCCCGAGGCCCTGGCCCATGTGCCGCCCGTTCCGGGACGGCTGCAGGACCTTGGAACGACGGCGAGGGGCGGGCGCGTTTTCGTGGATTACGCGCACAAGCCCGATGCGCTGGAAAACGTCCTCTCCGATTTGCGGCTTCAGGTGGACCTTCACCCCGGCGCGAAGCTGGTCGTTGTCTTCGGGTGCGGGGGGGACCGTGACGTGGGCAAGCGGCCCTTGATGGGCGCGTTGGCCCAGCGGCTCGCGGACGAGGTGATTGTCACCGACGACAACCCGCGCTCGGAGGACCCGGCAGCCATTCGCGCGGCGATCCGAGCCGGGTGCGTGCCGGGGCCGACTCTTTTGGACATTGGGGATCGGCAGACGGCCATTGAAGAAGCCCTTGCGCGGTTAGGTCCGGGGGATCTTTTGGTGGTGGCGGGCAAGGGACATGAAGCCGGGCAAATCATTGGCAACCGAATGATTCCGTTTGACGATGGGGATGTGATCCGCGCGGCGTTGAAGGCCCAAGGCGGGAACGCGGAGGGGTCAGGACCCCTGGAAAGGAAGACCTCATGACAACACCTTTGTGGTCTGCGGAAGAGGTTCTTCGTGCCGTGCACGGGCGTTGCGTCCACGAGCAGACGTGGACGGCGCAGGGCGTGTCGATCGACACGCGGACTCTTCAACCGGGCGATTTGTTTGTGGCCCTGCGCGGGCCGACGCATGACTCGCACGCCTTTGTGGACCAAGCGTTTGCGCGGGGGGCGGTGGCCGCTCTGGTGGACAAGGCGGCCCCGCGCGTTCCGGCGGATGCACCGCTCGTGGGGGTCGAGGACACCCTTTCTGCGCTGGGTGATTTGGCACGGGTCGCACGGACGCGAAGCCATGCGAAGGTGCTGGCCGTCACGGGCTCGGTCGGCAAGACGAGCACGAAAGAGCAGCTGCGAGTCATGCTGGAATCGCAAGGCGGCGTTCACGCGAGCGTCGGGGGCCTCAACAACCATTGGGGCGTGCCGCTGTCGCTTGCGCGGCTCCCCGAGGACACGCCCTACGCCGTGCTGGAGGTGGGCATGAATCATCCGGGCGAGATCACACCGCTGACAAAGCTTGTCCGTCCGCACCTCGCGCTGATCACGACGGTGGAGGCGGTGCACTTGGAATACTTCCCCTCGCTGGAGGCGATCGCGGACGCCAAGGCCGAGATTTTCCAAGGCGTTGAGACAGGCGGCACGGCGGTCCTCAACCGCGATAATCCTTTGTACGCGCGGCTTGCGGCGGCGGCGAAGGCGGCGGGGATCAAGACGATTCTGAGTTTTGGGCGTGATGGCAAAGCGACGGCGCGGTTGCTCGATTTGAAAGTTGACGCACCGGGAATCTTCACGGCCCGCGCCGTGGTGGACGGCGTGAACGTTACGTACCGTCTGGCCGCGCCACATCCGGGCCAGGTCCTGAATGCTTTGGGGGCGCTCTTGGCCGTGCAAGCCGTGGGCGCGGACCTTGCAGTGTGTGCCTTGGCGCTGGAGGCGTGGCGTCCGGCCCCAGGGCGCGGAACGCGGCACACCGTGCGCCTGGGCACCGGCACATCCTTCACGCTGCTCGACGAGAGTTACAACGCAAGCCCCGTGGCCGTTCGCGCGGCGTTGGCGGCTCTGGGGGCCGCGCCCGTTGGTCCAGGAGGGCGGCGCGTCGCAGTCTTGGGCGACATGCGGGAGCTCGGCCCCGAGGGGCCTGCGCTTCACCAAAGCCTTGCCGCCGCCGTGGAGGAATCCAACCTGGATCAGGTCCATGTCTGTGGGCCCCTGATGGCGGGCCTGCACGCGGCCCTTCCCGTTGCGCGGCGCGGCGTTTTGGCGAGCAACAGCGCGGACCTCGCGCCCGTCGTAGCCGCTCAGATGGGTCCGGGGGACGTTGTGATGGTCAAGGGCTCGGCCAGCATGAAGATGGGGCTTGTCGTTGCCGCCCTCCGCGCCCTGGAGGTTCCCGCCGCCGCCGGGTCCGAACGCGCAGCGGGATAGGAAGGTGTGGCGATGACGGGGGCTAAAAAAAGAACCGTCACCCCGGCGAAAGCCGGGGTCCCGAGGGATTTGGAAACACTCTCTTCCCAGCGGCTCGGGGTTCCGGCCTTCGCCGGGACGCTGAAAGGAGGATGCAGCGCAGACTCCTGCTCCTTCAAGCAGGGATGATGTCGATTCTGCTGGGCTTAAGAAGAAGGCCCGCCGTTCCGCGTGTCTAGTCGCGATAGTACTCTAAAAAACTGTCTTGTCTCTCGCAGATCACGTTCTGCCTCTTCAAATTGACGTCCAATTGCGGGCCCCACACGTATCAAGTGTCCCTGCAAGTTTCTCAGGCCCGCCCGTAATCTTTCGACAGAACTTGCCTGCGGACTTCCTGGCTTGCGAGAGGGCGTATCAACCACCAGGACAGGACGTTCCATTTGCGAGTCTGCCCGGTCTTTGGGCGTTTTTGTGAAACGCACAAAACGAAGGAAGGATGCCACAGAGTCATCCTCTGGAACAAGGCGGACTTCACCAGGCTTCTGGTCTACATTAAAGCCCAGCGAATGGAGGGCTATGGCAAGTGTATCATAAGTATCATCGGGAATTTGGGCGGGAGTCCTATCGTGATAAATGAGTCGGAATTCAACACTCCTTTCCCCTTTGGCGTTATAATGTGGAAAAGGGCACCACTTTTGATCTGGAAGAACCCTTTTGGTGATTGGACCCAAAGCGTTCGCAACGTCATCCATCACACCTGTGAGAGTGATAAGGTGATATCCTGTATCGTTAGCAGGAGGAGAGGGGGGGGGGGGTCGAATGAAAGGGGCATCTTTTCCTCCAGCGCTAATGTCTGTTGAAACCCGAGGCGTGCTGCAGATTCTCCACTCCGCAGAGTAGCATCAAGGGGATCAAAATGCACGAAGAAAAATACTTTCAAGGCCTTACTGTAGCCGAGACTTCAATCAGGGTGCCGATGAGGAGAGCCTTATGCGTCATAAAGAGGACAAAACCAGGTCCATGATGCAGGGCGCATCTCCTCCTTCGCCGCGTCGCCGTCGGGCCTACCACGTGGGGCTGTGGGCCGAGGCGTTGTGCCGGTGGATGTTGCGCCTCAAGGGGTATCGCCTGTTGGCGACGCGCTACCGCACCCCCGTCGGGGAGGTGGACATCATTGCCGTGCGTGGGCGGACTTTGGCGTTCGTTGAGGTCAAGGCGCGCACGACCCGTTCCCTTGCGGCCGAGGCCATCACGCCCGCTCAATGTCGCCGTCAACGGCAAGCGGCGGGGGTGTTCCTGGCGCATCACCCGCTGTTCAACGGGGGGTACGTCGTGCGCTTTGACGCGATGCTCGTCGCGCCCTTTCGCTGGCCCGTGCATCTCGAAAATGCCGACGACGGGTTTTGAGGTCCGCGTTTTTCCCCAAGGCACGCCCTCGCGAACGACGTGAAGCGATCCAGCTCAGGACCTCTCGGTCTAACGGAAAGAGCCGGAGAGGAAGGGTCGCGCCCGCTACGCGGGCTCGCAAGGGCGACGGAGGGGCCATAAAAAAAGCCCGCGTTCGGTTGAAACGCGGGCGCAGATCGCCATGGGCTCGTCAACAGCCCCTTTCCCCTCAACGAGTCAAACAACATCGCACACGGCCACAAAAAGCCAAGCAACTCCTTGAACGAAAAGGCTTTTTAGGCCTCTTTCGCGCCGTCGGCCTTGTCCGGCTTGGCCTTCAGGTGGCGCTTACGCGCAGGGCCCAACAGAGTCACCGTGCCGCCCGCTTTCTCCACCAAGGCCAGCGCCCCGGCCGTCGCGCCTGCGACGTGCAGCGTCAGCTTGGCGGTCAGCGTTCCCTGGCCCAAAAGACGCACACCGTCCTGGCTGGTGCCCACAACACCCGCCGCCCGCAACACGTCTTCCGTGATGGGCTGAGCCGGGTTCAGACGCTTGTCGTCCAAGGCCCTCTGCAACCGATCCACCGTGAGTTCCGCGTAATCCCTGGGGAACATCGTCTTGAACCCACGCTTGGGCAGACGACGGGACAAGGGCATCTGACCGCCCTCAAACCCGCCGATGGAAACGCCCGTCCGGGCCTTCTGGCCCTTCACGCCACGTCCGCAGGTCTTGCCCTTGCCCGAGCCGATTCCGCGCCCGACGATCATGGGCCTGTGCCGCGCCCCTTGGTTGTCGCGCAAATCATTCAGTTTGATAACGGCCATGTTAGACTACCTTTTCTTCCCCGTGCGTTTCTGTCCCCGAAGCCTCGGTAGCCTTGCGCCCCAAAACCTCGCTGATTTTCTTCCCACGCCGCAACGCAACCGACCGGGGACTCGCGACTTTATCCAAAGCCGCAAACGTCGCTTTGATCATGTTGTGCGGGTTGGAGGTCCCGACGGACTTCGCCACAACGTCCTGAATGCCCATCGCTTCAAAAACGGCGCGCATCGGCCCGCCCGCGATGATGCCCGTTCCCGGAGGCGCGGCACGGAGCACAACGTTTCCGGCCCCGTAAGTCCCGCGCACATCGTGATGCAGCGTGCGCCCTTCGCGGAGCGGAATGCGACGAAGGCGGCGCTTGGCGGCCTCGGTCGCTTTCTTGATGGCGTCCGGCACTTCGCGGGCCTTGCCCGTGCCGATTCCGACGCGGCCCTTGCCGTCGCCGATGACGACCACGGCGGCCATGGCGAAGCGTTTACCGCCCTTCACGACCTTGGCGACGCGGTTGATATGAACGAGCTTTTCGATGAACTCGGGCGCCGACGACTCGGCGTCATCTTTGCGGTCGGTTCGATCGGATCTCTTCGGCTTGCTGGACATCGGTTTTTCTCTTCCTTACGTCGTCAGAAATCAAGACCCGCTTCACGCGCAGCCTCGGCGAGGGCGCGGATGCGGCCATGGTACACGTGTTCGCCTCGGTCGAAAACGACCTGCTTGTAACCCGCTTTTTGCGCCCGCTCAGCCACGAGACGCCCGATCACCCCGGCAGCGTTTTTGTCGGCCCCCGTCCTGAGGGTCGCCCGCACGTCTTTTTCCAATGTGGAGGCTGCCGCCAACGTCGTCCCCGCGACATCATCAATCACTTGCGCGTAGATATGCCGCCCCGAACGGTGCACCGACAGACGAATGCGCCCACGCGACTTCACCCGAATCTTGTAACGGGCGCGACGACGCCGACGTTCGGCGGATTCTTGGACCTTGTTGGCCATGACCTTCAACCCTTTCCCTCGTTACTTCTTCTTGCCTTCCTTGCGACGGACACGCTCCCCGGCGTACCGGATCCCCTTGCCCTTGTAGGGCTCGGGCGGCTTCAAGGCCCTAATCTCAGCGGCGACCTGGCCGACGCGTTGAATCTCAAACCCCGAGATGACCAGCACCGTCGGCTTTTCCGCCTTGATGCTCACCCCTTCGGGGATGGGGTACCGGACTTCATGGCTGAAACCCAGGTTCAACACAAGGTCCTTCCCCTGGACAGCGGCTTTAAAGCCGACGCCTTCGATCTCGAGCCCCCGTGTGAAGCCCTGGTGGACCCCTTTCACGTTGTTCGCGACGATGTTCCGGGCCGTGCCCCACAGCCGCCGCGATTCCAGAGTCGCATGGCGAGGAGTCATGACGATCGTGTTCTCCGTCAACGAGGGTTCAACCTCGGGCGGGCAGGTGAACGCCAACGTCCCCAGTTTGCCCTTGACCGTGACCGCTTGGCCTTTGACCTCTGCGGTGACGCCTTGCGGCAACGAAACAGGATGCTTACCGACGCGTGACATGGCACAAACCCCGCCTGAATGAACCCGTTAACCTTAAAAGAGCCGACATAGGATCTCGCCCCCAACATTCTGGGTGCGGGCCTCCTGGTCCGACAGCACACCGTGCGAGGTCGAGATGATGTACATCCCGAGACCGCTGGAGACACGCCCCAGATCGGAAATGCCCGCGTACACACGTCGTCCTGGCTTGGACACCCGATCCAGGGTGCGGATCACACCCTCGCCATCGTGGTATTTCAGCTCGATTCGCAGCGTGGCCTGGTGGCCCTGCAGCTGAGTCTCGCTGAAACCGCGAATGTACCCCGCGCGTTCCATCACGCCAAGCACGCTTTTACGCGGACCGGACGAGGGACATTCCACGGAATCGAGATGCGCCCGCTGCCCATTGCGGATGCGTGTCAACATATCTCCCAGGGGATCGGACAAGGCCATGCCGTCTTCCTCCTTACCAGCTCGACTTGATCATGCCGGGGAGTTGCCCCGACGACGCTAACTCACGCAAAGCAATGCGCGAGAGTTTGAACTTGCGGTACGTCCCGCGAGGCCGGCCCGTGAGGACACAGCGGTTGCGCACACGTACAGGACTCGAGTTACGAGGAATCTGCGCAAGCTTCAACACCGCCGCAAACCGCTCCTCCATCGGAGTCTCCTTGTCGTGAATGACGTCCTTCAGAGCTTGGCGCGACGCTTTCTTGCGGGCGACAAACCTCTTCCGAAACTCATTCTTTTCAATCATAGACTTCTTGGCCATTGCCGATCGTTCCTTCCTTCGTTAGCCCTGAAACGGCATGTTGAATGCCTTCAAAAGGGCTCTGCCTTCCTCATCGGTGCGCGCCGTCGTGCAAATCACCACGTCGAGCCCCCGAATCTCGTCGATTTGGTCGTAGTCAATTTCGGGAAACACGAGCTGTTCCTTGAGGCCCAGCGCGTAATTCCCCCGCCCGTCGAAACTGCGCGGCGAAACGCCCCGGAAGTCGCGCACGCGCGGCAGAGCCACCGTGATCAAGCGGTCCAAAAATTCGTACATCCTCACCCGGCGCAGCGTGACCTTGCACCCGATTCCCAGCCCTTCGCGGAGCTTGAACGTCGCAATCGCCTTGCGCGCCTTGGTGATGACGGGCTTTTGCCCCGCGATCAACGCCAACTGGTCCGCTGCGGCCTTGGTCTTCTTGCTGTCGCTCACGGCCTCGCCGACGCCCATGTTGAGCACGATCTTGTCCACACGGGGCACCGCCAAACGATTGGTGTACCCAAACTGCGCCATGAGCGCGGGCACGATCACTTCGTCGTAGTACTTCTGAAGCCGGGGCGTCAGAACGCCTTCCGTGGAATCGCCCGCCGATGCCGCAGGCGCTGCCTTCACGTCAGGAGCCTTCGCCGGAGCGGTCTTTTTGGCCGCCGCCGTCTCGGGGTCAGAGGGTTTCTTGGTCCGTGTTGCCATGATCTGTTCGCCTTTGTCGTTTGTCACTGTGTGCGTCGTTGCGTGTCTTTTCCGCTCGTCCTTTAGCCCACGGCCTCGCCGGAGCGCTTGGCAAATCGGACTTTGACGCCTTTGTCATCCGTCCTGAATCCCACGCGCGTTGGCTTGTTGTCCTTCGGATCCACAAGCGCCACGTTGGAAATGTGCAGGGTGCGCTCCACAAGCTTGCGCCCGCCTTCCGGATCTTTCTGCGAGGGCTTGACATGCCGCGTCACGCGGTTGATCCCCAGAACGAGCACACGGCTTTCCTTGGGGTACACCGCCTGAACAACGCCCGTTTTGCCCTTGTCACGTCCCGTGATGGCCACCACCGTGTCGTTCTTTTTGATCTTCATCTTAATGGGCATCAGAGCACCTCCTCGGCCAATGAGATGATCTTCATGAACCCCAGAACGCGCAGCTCACGCGTCACGGGCCCAAAGATACGAGTCCCAATCGGCTCTTTGTCCTTGTTGATCAACACCGCCGCATTTCGGTCAAAGCGAATGACGCTGCCGTCCGCCCGCCGAATCGGAAACTTCTGGCGCACAATCACCGCATCGTGAACGTCGCCCTTTTTGACGCGCCCACGCGGAATGGCATCCTTGATGGACACCTTAATGATGTCCCCCACGCCCGCCACGCGCCGCTTCGAGCCGCCCAGCACCTTGATGCACGCGACGGCCTTGGCCCCGCTGTTGTCCGCCACGTCCAGGACGGTTTCCATTTGTATCATCGCACGTCCCTCATCATCCTTGCGTCACGCAGAAAACCTGCGTCGTCGTCTCATCTTCTTGTCGCGTCAGCCCGCTTTCACGCACCCGACGCGGTCTTGGTCGCTCCCGCCGCCGTCGGCTGCTCCTCCAGGACAATCCAGCGCTTGCGCCGACTGATCGGGCTGCACTCGATGATGGAGATCGCCGTCCCCACCTTGCCCTTGTAGCGATTCGTGGGGTCGTGCGCGGCATACTTCTTGGAGAGCCGAATGTACTTTTTGTACACAGGGTGCATCACCCGGCGCTCGACCAAGATCGTGACCGTCTTGTCGCCCTTATCGCTGACAATCGTTCCTTGCAACACGCGGCGCGGCATCGTTCGTCCTCTACTTCTTCGTTTTCGTGGTTGGAGCCGCTTCGGAGGCGACTTTGCGTTGACGTTGAGCCACGACCGTCAGAACACGGGCAATCTCTCGACGCGCCGAGCGAAGCTCCGCGGTGTTCTGCAGTTGGCCATTCGCACGTTGGAAGCGCAGGTTGAACTGCTTCTTACGCAGATTCAACACGCGATCCTCCAGCTCTTTGTCGGTTTGCGGCCTCAGGTCGGCCGCGTGAACGGTGTTCTTGCTCATGATTCCGTCGCCTAGCGGCCTCCCTGGATTTCGCGTTCAACAAACCGGGTCTTGATGGGCAGCTTGGCCGCCGCCAGCGTGAACGCCTGCCGCGCCAAGGGAGCCGGAACGCCGTCCACCTCGAACAAAATGCGCCCCGGATGTACACGGCACACCCAAAACTCGGGCGCACCCTTTCCGGAACCCATGCGGACTTCCGCTGGCTTCTTAGACACCGGAACGTCCGGGAAAATCCGAATCCATAAGCGCCCCTGGCGCTTCATGGCCCGACTGATCGCACGACGCGCGGCTTCAATCTGACGCGCGGTCACACGCTCCGGCTCCATGGCCTTGAGGCCAAAAGCGCCGAAACTCAGGCGAGCACCGCTCCGCGCGACGCCGTGAATACGGCCCTTGTGCGCCTTGCGGTAGGTTGTGCGTTTAGGTTGTAGCATCGTCGCCCCGCCTTCTACGACCGAACTTGCGCATGTTCGAGAGCCCGTGTTTCATGGGCCATCGGATCATGTTCAAGAATTTCGCTCTTGAAAATCCACACCTTCACGCCACACGTTCCCATTGTCGTGAACGCCGTCGCTGTGCCGTAATCCACATCGGCCCGAAGGGTGTGCAAGGGAACGCGCCCCTCGCGGTACCATTCCATGCGGGCAATTTCCGCCCCACCCAGACGCCCGCCGCAATTGATGCGAATGCCGAGCGCCCCGAGACGCATGGCCGATTGAACAGCCCGCTTCATGGCGCGGCGGAACATCACGCGCCGTTCCAGCTGGCCCGCGATGTTGTCGGCCACCAGCTGCGCGTCAACCTCGGGCTTGCGAATTTCAACGATGTTCAGGCTCACCTCGGCCTTGGTCATGCGCCCGAGGTCCGTACGGAGCTTTTCAATGTCCGCGCCCTTCTTGCCGATGATGACACCGGGCCGCGCGGAATGCAGCGTGATCCGTGCCTTACCCGCCGGACGCTCGATAATGATCTTCGCAACGCCCGCCTGCGGCCCCAGCTTCTTGGTCAGGAACTTCCGCAAACGAAGGTCCTCGTGCAGCGCGTCGCCATAGCCCTTCGCGACGAACCAACGGCTATCCCAGGTCCGGTTGACGCCCAGACGAATGCTAATCGGGTTGACTTTGTGACCCATGAGTTAAGCTCCCGTGGCGGCGTCGGTCGAAGGCCCGCTTGTGCGGCTCTTGGAACCTTGGCCCTTGGTCGTGGATGGAGAGGGCTTCGGACGAGCACCGTCCTGACGCGCCGTCTCTTTTTCTGACGTGTCGATCCGTTCTTGGACGACGATGGTCAAGTTACTGAAAGGCTTTTCAATCGCCGCACTGCGACCCCGCGCACGGGGATGCATCCGCCGAACCACCATCGTCCGTCCGACCCACGCTTCCACCACGAACAAACGGTCAACGTTCAGCCCATCATTGTTTTCGGCGTTCGCAATGGCCGCTTGAAGAACCTTGCGGACTTCCTGAGCGACACGGCGCTTTTCAAACGCGAGTTGGTTCATCGCCACCGCCGCACCCTTGCCGCGAATGCTCGCCGCCACAAGATTCAACTTGCGGGCACTGCTGCGAATCCCCGGAGCTCTCGCGTAAACGCGGGTCCCCTCCCCGTGAGTCGTCTTGGTCTTATCGTGCGTGCTCATCGTCGTCTCTTTCCCTTCGCGCCCCGCGCGTGATGATCTCGAACCCCTGTCCCTTACTTCTTCTCAACCTTCTTGCTCGCGGCCGTGTGGCCCCGGAAAAGGCGCGTGGGCGCAAACTCCCCGAACTTGTGCCCAATCATGTTCTCGGTCACCGCAACGGGCAAAAACTTGTTGCCGTTGTGAACACCGAACGTCAAACCCACGAACTGAGGCAGAATCGTCGAACGGCGCGACCATGTCTTGATGATGTCGTTCCGCCCCGAAGCCCGAGCTTTCTCGGCCTTCCGAAGCATGTACCCGTCCACAAACGGACCTTTCCATACCGAGCGTGTCATACCGCGATCCCCTTAGCCTGTCTGCCGGTCACGCCGCTTGTTGGCGCGCCGAACGATGAAACGATCCGTCCGCTTGTTGCTGCGGGTCTTGGTTCCCTTGGTGCCCTTGCCCCACGGCGTCACGGGGTGACGTCCGCCCGAGGTGCGGCCTTCGCCACCACCATGCGGGTGATCCACGGGGTTCATCGCCACACCGCGCACGGTGGGACGAACGCCGAGCCAACGCCGACGTCCCGCCTTACCGTAAGAAACGTTCACGTGGTCAGGGTTGGACACCGCGCCCAGGGTCGCCATGCACTCTTGCGCAACCAGGCGTTGCTCGCCCGAGCTGAGCTTCAGCTGAGCGTATCCCGCGTCGCGGCTCACGATTTGCGCGTACGTTCCAGCCGAACGCGCAATCTGGCCGCCCTTGCCGGGACGCATTTCGATGTTGTGAACGATGGAGCCCACGGGAATGTTCTTCATCGGCATCGCGTTACCGGGCTTCACGTCCACGCGCTCACCCGCCACCACCGTATCGCCCGCCTTGAGGCGCTGCGGCGCGAGGATGTACGCGAGCGTGCCGTCCGGGTACCGCACCAGGGCGAGGAACGCCGTGCGGTTGGGATCGTACTCCAGACGCTCCACAACGCCCGGAACATCACGGATCTTCCGCTTGAAATCCACAAGACGGTATCGCCGCGCATGCCCGCCGCCGATATGGCGCGTCGTGATGCGACCCTTGTTGTTGCGTCCGCCGGTCTTGTGCAGCCCCTCGGTCAAGCTCTTGACGGGCTTGCCCTTCCAGAGGCCCGAGCGATCCACTTGGACCACTTGGCGAAGACCCGGGGTTACCGGTCGGTAGGTTTTAAGTGCCATAGCGCCGCCTCCCCCTTAGAGACCCGTCTGAACGTCAATGCTCTGGCCTTCGGCCAAAGTCACAATGGCGAATTTCACATCGCTTCGGCGACCCTTGCGGCCCTTGAAGCGTGTCGCCTTCCCTTTACGGTTGTGCGTGTTCACCGCCGTCACGTTCACCTTGAACAGCTGCTCGACGGCCTCGCGAATCTGGGGCTTGGTCGAATCCGGTGCCACGCGGAACACAAACTGCCGAAAGCCCGAAATCAGACTCGTCTTCTCGCTGATGACCGGCGAGAGAATCGTCGTGTAGTGCTTGGGCAAAAGCCGCGCCGGGGCGGTTTTCGGAGTCGTCTCGGTCGCGCTCATGCCAACCTCGTCTGGAGTTGTTCAACGGCGGCCTTCGTCAACACCAACGTGTCGCGCCGTAAAATGTCGTACACGTTCGCGCCCACTTCCGGCAGAACATCTACATGAGGAATGTTGCGAGCAGCCCGCACGAAACCAACGTCCAAGTTCGCCCCGTCCACGATCAGGACCGATGAAAGTCCCAATTGCGCGAGCTTACCAACGAGGAGCTTGGTTTTGCCTTCGTCCAAACGCGCGGCGTCCACCACCACCAGCTTGCCTTCTTTTTGCTTGCTGGACAGCGCCATGCAGAGCGCCAATTTACGCACTTTCTTGGGCAGGTCGTGCGCGTGGTCCCGAACGAGGGGCCCAAAAATCACGCCACCCTTGCGGAACTGCGGCGAGCGCAAGCTACCTTGACGGGCGCGCCCCGAACCCTTTTGCGCCCAGGGCTTTTTCGTCGTGCCGGAAACCTGGCTGATCCCACGGCTGGCATGGGTTCCCGCCCGGCGCTTGGCGAGCTGCCAGTTCACCATCCGCGTGAGGATGTCCCGACGCGGCGTGAGTCCGAACACCTGCTCAATTAAATCGAGCGTGCCGACCTCCTGGCCCTCCCAATTGCGAATCGTTGTCTGCATGATCGTCTCGAATCCTGTTTCTGTTCGCTGCTTATCCGTTACGCTGCGGCCCCTTCGGAGCCCGCAGGTCCAACTTTCACACCGGCGGGCCGTGGAGCCTCTTTTGGCAAAGCACGCTTCACCGCATCGCGAATACGGACCCACGAGCCCTTCGCGCCCGGTACGGCCCCCTTCACGAGCACGAGATCACGTTCCGCGTCCACTTCCACAACCTGAAGGTTGAGGGTCGTGACGCGCACGTCGCCCATGTGCCCCGCCATTTTCTTGCCTTTGAACACGCGACCGGGATCCTGACGGTTCCCCGTCGACCCATGGCTGCGGTGCGAAACCGACACACCGTGCGAAGCGCGAAGTCCACCAAAGTTGTAGCGTTTCATGACGCCCGCAAAGCCCTTACCGATGCTCTGCCCCGTCACGTCCACGAACTGGCCCGGAACAAAATGATCGGCTCCCAGCTCAGCGCCAAGCGTCGGAAGGGCATCGGCGCTCACGCGGAACTCCGTGAGCTTCCGGCGAGGCTCCACCTTCGCCTTGGCGTAATGCCCGCGCAAAGCCTTGGAAACGTTCTTCACTTTCACGGACCCCGCCCCGAGCTGCACCGCATTGTAGCCGTCCTTGTCCGCCGTGCGCAGCGCGACGACCTGGCACCGGTCCATCTCCAGGACGGTGACGGGAATGTGTTCCCCCGCCTCGGAGAAGACTCGCGTCATCCCGATTTTCCGCGCCAGAGCGCCCATGCGTTGAACCGTGTTGCCCATGATGTCGTCCTCAATCCTTTGCCCTAGGGTCGTCCTTCACCTACCGTCGTGCGTGGAACCTCCCTTACGAGGCCACGCGAATCTCCACATCCACCCCGGCTGGAAGATCAATCTTCGACAACGCGTCGATCGTCTGCGGCGTCGGGTCCACAATGTCCAGCAAACGACGGTGTGTGCGAATTTCGAACTGGTCGCGCGACTTTTTGTCGACGTGCGGCCCCCGGTTCACCGTAAACTTCTCCATCCACGTCGGGAGAGGAATCGGCCCTTGGACCCGCGCACCCGTACGCTTGGCCGTGGCGATGATCTCTCCAACGGACACGTCGAGCGTGCGATGGTCAAAGGCGCGAAGCCTGATGCGAATCGTCTGTGCGTTCATAATCCCCTCACCCTCACCTCGGACAAGGCTTGGCGCTCGTGCGCCAAGCCCCCCAAACGTACCCGCTTATTCAATCACCTTGGCGACAACACCCGCGCCCACGGTTCTTCCACCTTCGCGAATCGCGAACCGAAGACCTTCTTCCATGGCGATGGGCGCAATCAACTTCACATTCACGGACACCGTGTCGCCCGGCATCACCATTTCCGTTCCCTCGGGGAGAATGACTTCGCCCGTCACGTCGGTCGTCCGGAAGTAGAACTGCGGACGGTAGTTGTTGAGGAACGGCGTGTGCCGACCACCCTCTTCCTTGGTGAGAATGTAGCATTCGGCCTTAAACGTGGTGTGCGGCGTGATCGTGCCGGGCTTGGCTAAAACCTGGCCGCGCTCAACATCCTCGCGCTTCGTTCCACGGAGGAGCGCCCCGATGTTATCACCCGCCTCGCCCTGATCGAGCAATTTGCGGAACATCTCAACGCCCGTCACCGTCGTCTTCTGCGTGGGCTTAATGCCGACGATTTCAATTTCTTCGCCAACCTTGATGATGCCACGCTCCACACGGCCCGTGACCACGGTGCCCCGTCCAGAGATCGAGAACACATCTTCAATCGGCATCAAGAACGCCTTGTCCTTCGGACGGTCCGGCTGCGGGATAAAGGTGTCCACCGCTTCCAGCAACTTCTTGATCGCGTCTTTGCCAAGCTCGGGGTTTTTCCCTTCCAAGGCGCAAAGCGCGGACCCGCGAATAACCGGAGTCTTGTCGCCGGGGAATTGGTACTTCGTGAGCAAGTCACGGATTTCCATCTCCACCAGATCCGCCAGCTCGGGATCGGCCATGTCCATCTTGTTCATGAAGACGACGATCGCCGGGACGCCAACCTGACGCGCAAGCAGAATGTGCTCGCGGGTTTGTGGCATGGGGCCGTCGGCCGCCGACACAACCAGGATCGCGCCGTCCATCTGCGCCGCACCCGTGATCATGTTCTTGACGTAGTCCGCGTGTCCGGGACAGTCAACGTGCGCGTAATGGCGGTTGGCCGTCTCGTACTCGACGTGCGCCGTGGAGATCGTGATCCCGCGCGCCCGCTCTTCCGGAGCCTTGTCAATGTTCGCGTAATCCACAAACGAGGCCCAACCGCTCTCGGCCTGCACTTTCGTGATCGCCGCCGTCAACGTCGTTTTGCCGTGGTCAACGTGGCCAATGGTGCCGACGTTCACGTGGGGCTTGGTGCGTTGGAACTTTTCTTTCGCCATGATCTCCTCCGTTGATCCCGTAAGGGGTTGTGTTGACTCGTGTGGGTTGATCTTATCCGGCCAGTTTGGCCTTCACCTCAGCCGCCACGGCTGCTGGCACTTGTTCGTAATGATGAAACTCCATCGTGAACAGCGCGCGCCCTTGTGTCATCGAGCGCAAGCGATTCACGTACCCAAACATCCGCGCAAGGGGCACCATCGCGTCAACGACGCTGGCATTCCCGCGTTGCCCCATACCCATGATCTGTCCCCGGCGGCTGTTGAGATCCCCGATGACGTCGCCCATGGACGCCTCGGGTGTAACAACCTCCACCTTCATGATCGGCTCCAGAAGGACGGGCCCCGCCTTCTGCATGCCCTCGCGGAACGCCGCACGCGCCGCGATTTCAAACGCGAGAACCGACGAGTCAACGTCGTGGTACGCGCCATCGGTCAGGGTCGCCTTAAAATCAATGGTCGGAAAGCCCGCCAGAACACCCGTCGGCAGAACGGACGCCAGGCCCTTTTCAACGCCGGGGATGAATTCCTTGGGAACGGATCCCCCGACGATCTTGCTTTCAAATTCATAGCCTTCGCCGGGTTTAAGCGGCTCAAACTCAATGATCACACGCGCGAACTGGCCCGCACCACCGCTTTGCTTTTTGTGCGTGTAGTCAATGACGGCCTTGCGCGTAATGGTCTCACGGTACGCCACCTGCGGATCACCGACGACCACATCCACGTGGTAGGGCGCACGGCGAAGAATGTCCACCTTGATGTCGAGGTGAAGCTCGCCCATGCCCTTGATCGTCGTCTGCCCCGTCTCGGCATTGACGGCCAAACGGAACGAGGGGTCCTCCTGCGCCAAGCGCAAGAGAGCGTTCGTCATTTTGTCCTGGTCCGTCTTCGACTTGGGCTCAATCGCCATCTCGATGACGGGATCCGGGAATTCCATCCGCTCCAAAACGATGGGCTTGTCGGAATCACAGAGCGTGTCGCCCGTCTTGGTGTCCTTGAGAGCCGCTAGCGCCACAATATCGCCCGCATGCGCTTCTTTGATTTCTTCCCGCGTGTTGGCATGCATGAGAAGCATGCGCCCGATGCGCTCGCGTGAGCCCTTGGACGTGTTCTGAACGTAGCTGCCCGCCTGTATCGAGCCTGAATAAATGCGCGTGAACGTCAGCGAGCCCACGAAGGGGTCCGTCATGATCTTGAACGCCAACGCCGAGAGCGGCGCGTCGTCCGAGGGAAGACGTTCGTCAACTTCCCGAGTATCCGGATGGAAGCCCTTCACGGCCCCCACATCCGCCGGGGAAGGCAGATAGTCCACAACGGCGTCCAGCAGCAACTGCACGCCCTTGTTTTTAAAGGCCGAGCCGCAGAACACAGGCACAAACGCTTGCACCATCACGCCCTTACGGATGCAACGGTCGAGCACCTCCACCGAGGGTTCGGTCCCGTTGAGGTAGGCTTCCATGGCCTCGTTGTCTTGCTCCACCGCCGTCTCAATCAGCTGGTGGCGCAATTCGGCGGCCTTTTCACGCAGCGCCTCGGGGATTTCTTCATCGTGGAACTCGGCACCGAGGTTTTCGTCGTCCCAGACAACAGCCTTCATGCGCCGCAGGTCAACCACGCCCCGGAAATCCGCTTCCACCCCGACAGGCATCTGGATCACCAGGGGCTTGGCCCCCAGACGGTCCACCAGCATCTCAACGCACCGGAAGAAGTTCGCGCCAATGCGGTCCATTTTGTTGACAAAAACGATCCGGGGGACGTTGTACTTGTCGCCCTGACGCCACACCGTCTCGGTCTGTGGCTCCACCCCGGCCACCGCGTCCAGCACGCAAATCGCGCCGTCGAGCACACGCAAGGAACGCTCCACCTCAATGGTGAAGTCCACGTGTCCCGGCGTGTCAATGATGTTCACCCGGTGATCGCGCCAAAACGTCGTCGTCGCCGCCGAGGTGATCGTGATTCCGCGCTCTTGTTCCTGTTCCATCCAGTCCATCGTCGCCGTGCCTTCGTGCACTTCGCCGATTTTGTAGGACTTGCCGGTGTAATAGAGGATGCGTTCGGTGGTCGTCGTCTTCCCGGCGTCAATGTGCGCCATGATTCCGATGTTGCGGTACCGTTCGATGGGATGCTTGCGCGCCATGGGAAAAACCCTGCCTTTACCAACGGTAGTGAGCAAAAGCCCGGTTAGCTTCCGCCATCCGGTGCGTGTCTTCACGCTTTTTCACGGCTGCGCCCGTGTCCCCCGCCGCCGCCACAATCTCGGCCGCCAGACGCTTTTGCATCGTCATTTCCGAACGTTTGCGCGAGGCGTCAATCAGCCAGCGAATGGCCAAGGCCACCGCACGCGCCGGACGCACTTCGACGGGAACTTGGTACGTGGCCCCACCGACGCGGCGTGAGCGCACTTCAATGCGGGGCGAAACTTTTTCGATCGCCGCGTTGAAAACCTCGAGCGCGCCGGTCTTGGCCCGCCGTTGAACCTCGGCAAGAGCGTCGTAGAGAATCCTCTCCGCGACGGACTTCTTGCCCTGTTCCATCAGGAAGTTGATGAACTTGCTCACGAGAAGGTTCCCGAACTTGGGGTCCGGGAGAATTTCCCTTTTCGTTGCGCGACGACGACGTGCCATGATGTGTGTCCTTCGAATCCGTTACTTCGGCCGCTTGGCGCCATACAGCGAGCGCCGCTTGCGACGGTCCTTGATCCCCTGGGTATCGAGAACGCCGCGCAAAATGTGGTAACGCACACCGGGCAAGTCCTTCACGCGGCCCCCGCGAATCATGACCACCGAGTGCTCTTGCAAGTTGTGCCCCTCACCGGGGATGTAGCAGATGACTTCCTGACCGTTTGTCAAGCGCACGCGAGCGACCTTCCGCAAAGCCGAGTTCGGCTTCTTCGGCGTCGTCGTGTACACGCGGGTACACACCCCACGCCGCTGCGGGCACGCCTGCAAGGCGGGAACCTTGTTGCGGCTCTTGGTCGGTTGGCGCTTTTTGTGCACCAGTTGGTTGATCGTTGGCATCGCTTCTTACCATCTCCCCAAATCTGTTGTGGCCTTTCCAGGCCAACTCCCCACCGCCCCCCGTACCCGAAAGGACGGGAAGGGTCAAGGACGACCCCAAACGACCACGCGTCCGCGCCTTCCTCTGCCCGCAACACGTCAGCAGAAGAATCCGCGGACCCTTAGGCTTGTTTCTTGCGCACCCTGGCCGAATCTGTGTTTGGAAGAACCCGACGCCCACGACACCGCGAACGTCGCACCTGCCCTCCACCACCAGCTCCGAAAAGGCGGAAGGATGTTTAAGAGGTTTCTCCCTCCGGGTCAAGGGGTATTGAAAAACTTTTCATGCTCGCGTGCATTTCGCGGTCACGTCGGTGCCCCCTCGCCCCTACAAGGTGATTCCAGACCGCTCGGATTTTAACTTGACTTTCATGTTTTCGTGATAGTGTTGACCTATCGTTCTTCCTCGGACGAAGAAGAACGCGAGAAGAAAGAAACCCACCTGGAGGAATCCATGAGCGAACGTGCCCCCCCAACAGGTTGGTTCGAATATGTACGAAGGATGGACGTAAGAGATTTTTCGTTGCCGCCCTCTGCAGCAGGTGATTCGGACGCATATCACCTTATGAGCTCAGTTAGGCAGGTTCTCGCTGCATATTCCGCGGACATCACATTGTTTTCCGTCGGAATCTTAAACGCTCTAGGGGTCCCTGTACCAGCTGGCGATTCTCCGGATGTGGACACAGCTGCCGCAAACGTGGGCCTGAGATCAAAAAGAAGTAGAGATGAAATGTTGTTGAAGCAACAGCACGAGAGCCCTACGTCTCCGGTTTCTCCTTCTGTAGTCACAACAGCGTTGGTCGCGGATGCGTTGTTACTGATCGGTGCGACAGAGAGGGGCTTTCCTGGCTATACGGCAGACGAGGCCGCAGTGAGGGAGCTTGTGGCTCAACGACAGCGAGACCTGGCAGACATTCCCCGTTTTCGGGTTAATTCTTCACAAGAAGCTGCCGTTGTTGACCTGATTCAAAAAATCAGAGCAGGATATGCTGCTTTTGCGCCCCCCCCCTTGCCCCCAAACAGCTCATCCC
>CAIPYM010000057.1 GCA_903869345.1 uncultured Pseudomonadota bacterium | reverse complement strand
GCACCTCGATGTCGGCTCATCACATCCTGGGGCTGGAGAAGGTCCCAAGGGTTTGGCTGTTCGCCAATTAAAGTGGTACGTGAGCTGGGTTCAAAACGTCGTGAGACAGTTTGGTCCCTATCTGCCGTGGGTGTAGGAATGTTGAAAGGACCTGTCCCTAGTACGAGAGGACCGGGATGGACGCACCTCTGGTGTACCGGTTGTCGCGCCAGCGGCACCGCCGGGTAGCTATGTGCGGACGAGATAAACGCTGAAAGCATCTAAGCGTGAAACTTACCTTAAAACGAGCATTCCCTGAGAGCCGTGGTAGACCACCACGTTGATAGGCCGGGTGTGGACGAGCGGCGACGCTTGAAGCTAACCGGTCCTAATAGCTCGATTGGCTTGATCCTTATCAGAAGCGAAAATGTGACCGTTCTTTCCTTCACACTTAACCGACGATTCTGCCGAGATGACCTGGTGGTTACAGCGAGGGGCCTGCACCCGATCCCATCCCGAACTCGGACGTGAAAACCCTCCGCGCCAATGGTACTGTGTCTTAAGGCACGGGAGAGTAGGTCGCTGCCAGGTCTTCTCGGCAGAGTCGCGGTAAGCCACAAACCATCTTCCCTTGTTCCATCCCTCAAAATATCTTTTTTGGCCTAAGCGACCTTGATGGCTGCTTGGGCTTTTTTGCGTTCTTTTGTCGTCACTATGGTGAAAGTCGGGATCTCGAGGGAGACCCCCACACGCTCTCTTTTGACGGCTCGGGGTCCCGGCCTTCGCCGGGACGACGGTGGAGGGGGAAGAGCCAGAACCTTCCGCGCATCTGTCTTGTTGACGAAACTCAGAAAAAAACTCCCAAGACCAATCAGATTCACCCCCCCCTACGTCGCGCTACTGATCCAGCCACCGCCGAGAACGCGGTCGTTGTCGTAGAGGACTCCCGCTTGGCCGGGAGCGATGCCGAACACGGGCGCGTCCAGGGTGAGGATTCCGCCCCCGTCGCTCGTGAGCGCGAACGTGGCGGGGACGGGCGCTTGCGCCGAACGGAGCCGAGCGCGAACGCGCAGGCCCTCGGGGGGAACGTCCTCTCCGAGCCAATTGATGTCCCGCAAAACGACCGTGCTTCGGGCGAGGGCCGCGCGGGGGCCGACGACGACGCGCTGCCCTTCGGGCTCAATGTGGGTGACGTAAAGGGGCTCGTTGGCCTCTCCGACGCGGGCGCTGAGGTTCAGGCCCTTTCGCTGTCCGACCGTGAACCGCGTGATTCCCTCGTGGTGTCCCACAACATGTCCCGAGCCATCCACGATGGGGCCGGGGATGGACGACCCTGCGGGGTCCAGGGCGCGAAGCGCCGCGAGGTGGTCCCCGTCCGGGACAAAACAAATGTCTTGGCTGTCGGGTTTCGCGGCCACGGGGAGGCCGTAAGCGGCGGCGAGATCCCGCGTGGCCGTTTTGCTGGGCTGGTCCCCAAGGGGAAAATGCAAAAACCCAAGGTGTTCGCGTGGCGTGGCGAAGAGGAAATAACTCTGGTCCCGCCGGGGGTCGGTTGCCGCCTGCAGCGTCGGGCCGAAGGACCCCGTGAGGCGGCGGGCGTAATGCCCCGTGGCCAGGGCCGAAGCGCCAAGCTCGCGCGCCCAGGCGATCATGTGCGCGAACTTGATGTGCCGGTTGCAGAGGGCGCAGGGCAGAGGGGTCTCGCCCCGCGTGTAACTCGCGGCAAACGGAGCGATGACCTGGGTGTAAAAAGCGTCGGTCAGGTCAAGAACCTCGTGCCGGATTCCCAGATGGTCCGCGACGCGACGCGCATCCCGAACGGCGGAAGATTCGTTGCAGGGTGGGTTTTCCGGGTTGGCCCGGCGGCGCGTTCCCAAAGGGTCTTCTGGGTCGAACAGACGCAGCGTGATTCCGATGACCTCGTGCCCCTGATCGGCTAGCCAGGCTGCTGTTGCGGAACTGTCCACGCCGCCGGACATGGCGACAACGACACGCGAGGCCGGAGGCAGATCAACCTTCATGGGAGCCCCTTTCGCTAACGTCCTGTAACAACCGCCCTTTCAGGGTGTTGGGGCTGGAGTCCACAATCTCCACACGTGCCTCGCGGCCCAGCCAATCGGGGGATGCGGGGACTTGTGTGGGCTGCATCCAAGGCGTGCGACCAAACAGGGTTCCGGGGGTGCGTCCCGTGTCCTCAAACAGAATGGACGTGGCCTTGCCGACAAGGGCGCTGTTAAACGCGCCCTGTTGCACGCGCAGGAGGGCGAGAAGGCGCGTGAGGCGTTCGGCTTTCACGTCCTCGGGCACGGGGTCGTTCAGAGTCGCGGCGGGCGTTCCGGGGCGCGGGCTGTAAGCGAAAGCGTAGGCCTGGGCGAACGTCACCTGTTCGACAAGCCGCAGCGTGGCGGCAAAGTCGTCTTCCGTCTCACCCGGAAATCCCACGATCAGGTCCGTGGAGAGCGCAAGGGATGGGCATGCCTCGCGCAAACGCTCCACCCGACGCCGGTAATCATCCGCCGTGTGCCGCCGGTTCATGGCCGCGAGCACGCGGTCCGAGCCGCTCTGAACGGGCAGGTGAACAAAGGGCATGAGGGTCGGCACGTCGCGGTGCGCCGCGATCAGGTCGGCATCCATGTCGCGGGGGTGGGAGGTCGTGTACCGCAGGCGCTTGAGGTCGGGCAGGTCCGCCAGGTGGCGGATGAGCGCCCCCAGCCCCTCGCCGGAGGGCGGATCGCGCCACGCGTTTACGTTTTGGCCCAGAAGGGTGATCTCCCGCGCGCCTCGCGCGATCAGGTTCCGCGCTTCGTCCACAATGGCGTCCCGAGGCCGTCCCGTCTCGGCCCCGCGTGTGTAGGGCACGACGCAAAAGGCGCAAAACTTGTCGCACCCCTCTTGAATCGTCAAAAAGGCGCTGACGCTTCCGGGGCCCGTGAGGGCGGGCAGGGAATCAAACTTGGGTTCGGGCGGAAAGGCGATGTCCAAAACGCGGCCCCCTCCCTCGGTGCGGACGGCCTCGGCCAGCAGGTGCGGAAGCCGATGGTAGGTCTGCGGCCCAAAGACGAGGTCCACGAACGGCGCGCGGCGGAGGATCTCGTCGCCCTCGGCTTGGGCTACGCATCCGCCGACGGCAATCAGGAGCCGTTTTCCCTCGGCGGCCCGTGCGCGTTGCAGGGGCTTCAGGCGTCCGAGTTCGGTGAAAAGCTTTTCCGAAGCCTTTTCGCGGATGTGGCAGGTGTTGAAGACGACCAAGTCGGCCTCTGTGACGTCCTCGGTCGGACGGTACCCCAGCGGACGCAAGAGGCCGAGAATCCGCCCCGAATCGTAGACGTTCATCTGGCACCCCCACGTCTTGATCAGGACGTGGCGCGGCGTGAGAACCTCCTCGGGAGGGGAAGCAAGGGTTTCCATCATGCCCACGGCTTTGCCAGAGGCCGGGGCGTTTGCGCAAGCCCTAGCGTCGGTACGCGGGCGTGAGGGCGGGGAACGTCGGCCCGTACGTGTTTGGGGCCCGATGTTCCGAGAGGCCGCTCGAGCATGTCCCCCCCCGTGCATTTTCGAGGGTTGCTCTGGCCACGGGCTTTCGTTATCCCTTCAAGGCTTGGGCGGGGCGTGGCGCAGTCTGGTAGCGCGCAAGTTTTGGGAACTTGAGGCCGCGGGTTCGAATCCCGCCGCCCCGACCAGCGAGAACCGGAAAGTTCAAGAAGGGCGAGGACGCACATGGGGCCATCCCCTTCCGAGCGGTTGGGCGCGTTTCTGGACAGCCTGGGCATCGTCCACACGACGGTGGAGCATCGGCCCCTGTTCACGGTGGAGGAAGGGCGCGATCTGCACGCCTCCATCCCTGGACTGCATTGCAAAAACCTTTTCCTCAAGGACAAGCGCGGTCTTTTGTGGCTGATCGTGATGCCGGGCGACCTGCGTGCCGACCTCGCACGTCTGTCGGGCCTTTTGAAGGCGACTCGTCTGTCGTTCGCCGCACCTGCGTTGTTGGCGGAGGTGCTGGGCGTTACGCCCGGTTCCGTTTCGCCGTTTGCGCTGATGAACGATACCGAGCGCTGCGTGAACGTCGTCGTGGACCGCAGCATGATGCAAAGCCCGCACCTCGCCTTTCATCCCTTGCGGAACGACGCCTCCACGACGATCCGCGCGGTGGATTTGCGGGTGTTTCTGGAAGCCCTGGGCTACGCGCCGCTTGAACGTGACTGCGGCGGGACCGAGGTGCCCCATGGGTGATCCGCCCCCTCTCGGTTCTTTGGCCCCGGCCGCGCCTTACCGGGGCCTGACGGCGGATTTCGATTTTGAGCTCCCTCCGGAGCGCATCGCGTCGGAGCCCGCCTGCCCCCGCGAGGATGCGCGGCTTTTGCAGGTGCGCGGCGGGACGCTGACGGACAACAGGGTGCGGGATTTGCCCAGGCTCCTCCGGTCCGGGGATCGGCTTGTGGTGAACGATACGCGTGTGATCCCGGCGCGTCTTTTCGGTGTCATCGGCGAAGGGCGCGTCGAGGTTTTGCTGAATCGGCGCGAGGAATCGCCCGACCCCGATGTGACGCTGTGGTCCGCGCTTGCTCGTCCGGCCAAGCGGTTTCGCCGCGCGGCGAGGGTCCTCTTTGCCCCCGATTTTGAGGCTGAGGTTCTGGAGCCCCGCGCGGGTGGGGAGGTGCTGCTCCGCTTTCCTTTCTCCCCGGCGGAAACGTTGGCGCGGGTCGAACGCGAGGGGCAGATTCCTTTGCCGCCTTACCTCGTTCGGCCCGAGGGACCGACCGAGGCTGACCGTGCGGCCTACCAGACTCTTTACGCCGTGAATCCTGGGGCGGTGGCCGCGCCGACGGCGGGGCTGCACCTGACCCCGGCCTTGTTCGACGCCCTGGCCGCGCGGGAGATCGCAATCACGACCCTGACCCTGCATGTCGGAGCGGGAACGTTTTTGCCCGTGCGGGTCGAACGCGTGGCCGAGCACATCATGCACGCGGAGGAGGGGATCCTGTCCCCCGAATCCGCCGAGGCCCTGAACGCGACGCGACGCGCGGGTGGGCGGCTTGTGGCCGTGGGGACGACCTCACTCCGCGTTCTGGAAACGGCGGCCGATGATGACGGGACGATCCGGCCCTTTGCGGGGCTCACGCGCCTGTTCCTCACCCCCGGAGCGCGGATCAAAACCGCCGAGGTGTTGATGACGAATTTCCACCTGCCACGCTCAACGCTGTTGATGCTCGTTGCGGCGTTTGCGGGGCTTGAGCCGATGCGCCGCGCCTACGCCCATGCCCTGGAGCAAGGGTATCGGTTTTATTCCTACGGCGACGCCACGCTGTGGGAGCGGGAGAGGGCTTCGTTTCGTTAAACTTTGTGATCCTTTCAGGAATTCGGTTGCTCTTCGGGGAAAAAGCGGATTATACAGGCCGGAGGAACCGCCTCGGCGGTCGGTCGGAGCATAGCGCAGCCCGGTAGCGCATCAGTCTGGGGGACTGGGGGTCGTGGGTTCAAATCCCGCTGCTCCGACCAATTTTTCCCCTGCCGTTCGGAACATTGCCCATGCCGTCCCCCTCCACGTTACGCGTCGCCCTGCTCGGGGCGAGTGGGTACACCGGGGCTGAGCTGTTGCGGCTCCTCCTTCCGCATCCGTCGGTCCGTGTGACGACTCTGACGGCGGAAAAGAACGCGGGCCGCCCCGTTGCGGATCTCTGGCCGCACCTGAGGGACGCCGCGCTCCCCGACCTTGTTCGCATCAACGAAGTGGATTTTGGGGCGGTGGACCTTGTGTTCTGCGCCTTGCCGCACGGGACAACGCACGAGGTTGTGGCCGCGTTGCCGAGCACCGTGCGGGTCATTGATCTTTCGGCGGATTTCCGGTTTCGGGACTCCGCCGTGTACCAGACATGGTACGGCAAGCCGCACCGCGCTGTTCATCTGCAGTCCTCCGCCGTGTATGGCCTCACGGAAGTGGCCCGCGCAGCTTTGCCGGGGGCGCGGCTCATCGCCAACCCTGGGTGCTACCCGACCGCCGTTCAACTGCCCCTCATTCCGTTGGTGAAGGCGGGGCTTGTGCAGACCGATTCCCTTCTGGTTGACGCGGCCTCGGGCGTCACGGGCGCGGGGCGCGAAACAAAGCTCGCGAGCCTGTATGCCGAAGTCGCGGAAGACTTCAGAGCCTACGGTGTGGCCACGCACCGCCATGCGCCGGAAATGGATCAGGGCCTAACCGAAGCGGCTGGTCAGCCCATCACTGTCAGCTTCACACCTCACCTCGCGCCCATGAGCCGAGGCATTCTGGCGACCATCCATGTTCGCCTTGCGCCGGGCGCGACGGTGGAGGACCTCCGCACGGCGTTGAACGCCGCCTACCACGACGAGCCCTTTGTGCGGCTTTTGCCCTCGGGTCAGCTGCCCGCGACGCGCAACGTGCGCGGGACCAACATGTGCCACATGGCCGTTGTTGCGGACCGCCTGCCAGGGCATGCCCTGGTGTTTTCGGCGATTGATAACCTTGTGAAAGGGGCCTCGGGCCAAGCGGTTCAGAACATGAACGCCGCCTTGGGGTGGCCCGAAACGTTGGGCCTCAACACACTTCCCTGGACACCGTAAACCCGGTCGGAGCATGGGTGGCCCCAACGTCCACCCCGACAGGCCCGAGGTCAACGACGGAAATTCTTTTGCCATGAGCTCCTCACCCAACCGCTTTTCCAGGAGTGTCGCATTCTGGGGCATTTCCTGGTCAATGCGGCATGATGATGGCCCTGGGCGGCGTCCTGATTGCCGTGAAGTCTTTCGGCGGCTCACTGTTCCCCGCCCCCGGCTTTCGGTACACGGTGTTGGCTCCCCGACGTATGCGTGACCGTGCTGTCCCGATGATCTCTCTCCCCCCGTCCGTACCGCCCACCCCCTTGCGGCCCCTGATTCTGGGGAAGGTGCGGATCGCTGTGCCGGTGCTCCTTGCGCCGATGGCGGGCGTGACGGATTTGCCGTTTCGCCAACTTGTCACGCGATTTGGCGCGGGCGCGGTGGTCTCCGAGATGATCGCGAGCGAGGCTCTGGTCCGTGGCAACGCCAAAACCCGTCCTCGTGCACGGCACCCTGAGGAAAAAGGCCTTGTGGGTGTTCAAATCGCGGGGCGGGAGCCGACCGCGATGGCCGAGGCCGCGCGTTTGGCCGAAGACACCGGGGCGGACTGGGTGGACCTGAACTTTGGGTGTCCCGCGAAAAAGGTCGTCAAGGGCTTGGCCGGATCAGCGCTGATGCGCGACGAGGCCCTTGCTGCCAAAATCCTGGAGACCGTCGTTCGCGCCGTCCGCGTCCCCGTCACCGTCAAGATGCGCCTGGGGTGGGACCACGAAACCCTGAATGCTCCGCGCCTTGCGCGATTGGCCGAAGAGTCGGGCGTGCGGATGATCGCCGTGCACGGGCGCACGCGGTGCCAATTCTATCACGGGACCGCCGACTGGACCGCCGTGCGGCGGGTGAAGGAATCCACGCGCCTCCCTGTTCTTGTGAACGGCGACATCCGCACGCCGGAGGACGCCGCCGAAGCCCTGGCCTTGTCTGGCGCGGACGGCGTGATGGTGGGTCGCGGAACCTACGGACGTCCGTGGCTCTTGCACATGATCATGGCCACCCTGACCGGGGGGGACATTTCCTCCGCCGAGATCCCCCACGGCGCCGCCCTGCGCGAGGTCGTCCGGGAGCATGTGGAGGCCATGCTGAGGCACTACGGGACCACCCCAGGCCTTGGCATCGCCCGCAAGCACCTGGGATGGTACAGCAAGGGCCTCCCCCACGCCGCCGAGTTCCGCGCCCGTGTCAACGTCTGCCCAACGCCCGAGGCCCTTTGGCCCCTTTTGGAGACGCTGGAGGACGCCTGAGGCGTGCAGCCATTCTGTTGAAAGCGGAGTGAGGGCAGAGATTGGGAGTCCCCCTCCCGTCGTCCCGACGAAAGCCGGGGTGACGTTCGCTTGTCAGATGTGTTCACGGGGGAGGGCGGCAGAAGCCCCGTCCGTCCCCTCCACCGTGCGCGGCCAGATAAGGCCGATGCGGGCTCCGCCACCTGGACGATCCGTCAGGGTGAGGGTCCCATGATGGTCTTCCATGATCTTGCGCACGATGGCCAGGCCGAGTCCGGTGCCCTTGGCGCGGGTTGTCATGTAGGGCTCGGTCAGGCGTTCCCGGCCTTGGACGGGAAGGCCCTTGCCGTTGTCCTCCACGGTCAGGGATACATCGTCTCCGTGGACGCCCAGCGTCACGTGGATTTGGCCCGGAGGCCAAGGGGATTCGCCTTCGGCGCGCGGGGGACGGGCCTCGATCGCTTCGGCGGCGTTCTTCAGAAGGTTCGTCAGCGCTTGGGAGATTTGCCGCGCGTCGCAAGCCACGCGGCACGGTCCTTCGGGCCATGTGGACGTGTACGCGATGTCACTGCGTCCCGTGGCGTGCAAAAACAGAGTCTGGCGGCACACGTCCCGCACGTCGCACACGCGAATGACGGGGCGCGGCATGCGCGCGAACGAGGAGAACTCGTCCACCATGCGCCCGATGTCCTCGACGTGCCGCACGATGGTCGCGATGCAGGTCTGAAAAACCTCCGGGTCTGTTTGGACCTCGGGACCGTATTTTCGCTGCAAGCGTTCGGCAGAGAGCTGAATGGGCGTCAGCGGGTTTTTGATCTCGTGCGCCAAACGTCGAGCGACGTCGGCCCACGCAGCCTTGCGTTGCGCGGCCACAAGATCGGAAATGTCGTCGAACGTCAGGACGTACCCTCGGGGAGCGTCGCCCTGCGTGTCCGCGTCCAAGCGCACCAGCAACCGGCGCGACGCTTGGCCCGTGCGCGGGATCTCGATTTCCCCTTCCTGGAAACGTGTTCCCGGCGGGACGGTGGCGAGCCATGCGGCCATCGCGGGCGCGAGGGTCTCCAGGTCCAGGGGCGATGTCGCCTCCAAGGGGTCCACGTTAAAGAACGCCGCCGCCGAGGGATTCATCACATGAATTCGCCGCGCGGAATCCATCCCCAAGACGCCCGCCGAAACGCCCGACAGCACCGTTTCGATAAACCGTCGCCGTTCGTCAATTTGGCGATTCGCGTCCACCAGGTCGGCGCGTTGGGTGTGAAGCTGCTCGGTCATGCGGTTAAAGGCCGCGCCGAGGCGATCCAGCTCGTCGCCCGCGTGGTCCGGGCTTTTCTCGGGAACGCGAGCGGTCAGATCGCCCTGCCGGACGCGGTCCGTGGCATTCATCAGGTCGCCGATGGGTCGCACGAGGCGTGACGCGAAGTTCAGACCGAACCACACGGCGGTGAGGAGGACGAGCGCGGCCACTGCGCCGAAGATCAGCACAAGCGTGTTGCGGAGGCCCACGCGGTGTCGTTTGAGGTCGCGGTACTCGGTCACGGCGTCTTGCGTGGCTTTCATATGCTCCAGGACGCGCGGCTCCACGGGACGGCCCACCAGCAGGTAAGTGTCCGCAAATCCATCCAGCTGCATGAACGCGCGGACGCGGTCCTTCTTGTCGCTGATCCACAAGACGACGTCGCCGTGACGAGCGCCCTCGCGCATCGTGTCGGTGATGGGTTCAAACGCCAGCGCGAACGTGAGCCCCGTCCGGGCCATGATCTTCCCGGTCCCGTCGAACACCAGCACCTCGGTCAACGAACGCAGGTACGATTGGGCCGAGACGATTTGCGCAAACCGCACGGGGTCGCGGGCCAAGAGATCGGCTTGCCGATTCAGGTCGCTGGCCATGGCAAGCACGTCCGCCCGGAGGACCTGTTGGTGTTCCTTCAGGTAGGCCTCGGCCACGGTTTGGGATTCGTTCAGGGCCGTTTGCACGCGGTCCGAAAACCACGTCTCGACTCCGACCGAGAAAATGATGGCCGCGAACGTGACCACCATCAGCGAGGGGGCAGCGGCCAGCCAGACGAACACCCCGACCACGCGCCGATGGAGGCGCGAGCCCGCCGGGTGGTGACGTGCGGTTTGCCGGAACGCCCACAGCCGCCGCACCACAAGCGTTCCGAGCAGCACAAGCAGCACAAGGTCCAGCGTCAAAAGCCCCATGATGGTGGGGCGGTCGTTGCCGAAAAAGGGCGTTTCCATCAAAGCGGCGTAGGTGGCCAAGTTGGACGCGAGGGCCGCCCCGCCGAGAGCCCATGCGGACCAAAACGAAAACCCGCCTCGCGCGTTGAGGCGCCATGTGCGCCAGGACGTTGCCGTGCAGGGAGGGCGAGGGGTCATCCCCGGACACTCGCCGTCGATGCGCGCCGACGCACCCGCCGTCCGGGGGACGCGAGGAGGTTCAGGTCTTTGAGTTTTTTATGCAGCGTGTTGCGGTTGAGGCCCAAGAGCGCGGCCGCGCGAACTTTGTTCCCGGCGCAGGCGGCCAGGGACAGGCGCAGAAGCGGACGCTCCACCTCGCGCAAGACGCGGACGTAAAGGCCGGAGGTGGGCATTCCCTCGCCGTGCGCGGCGAAGTAGGCCTTGAGGTGCCGTTCGACCGACGCGGCCAGACCAGCGGGGGAGGGCGCGTCAGTTTCCAGGGTCATACGACAGGCTCGCAAAAAGGCGTGGGAAAGCATATGCCTAAAATTAAGGCAAAAACTACCCAGGTTTCGTGCCCCACGCAAGCGCTGAACGTGTGCGATTTTTCTTGACTCGGCGGGTTCAAAGGCGTATTGACAAACCCATGGCGAGCTGTACCCGCGCTTCAGGCTGAAGGCGCGGGTTTTTTTATGCCCCGACGGGGCTTACCGGGCCGGAGAAAGGGCGAATCCGGCCTCACGAGCAAAGGCGTGGCCACGTTCAACAAAATTTGTGAAGAGGTCGAAACTCGCGGCACCGGGCGAGAGCAAAACCGCGCCGCCTGCAGGTGTGTGTTGGTGCGCCAGGGCCACGGCCTTGTGCATGTCGGAGGCGGCCAAAAGGGTGCGTGGCGGGGTGTTCGAATCCCGGAGGGCGTGTTCCAAAACGCGCCCGTAAGAGGTTCCCAGGCAGATGACCGTTTCCGGGATTCCCGTTCGGGCGACGTAATCCACGAGCGGCGCGGGCGAGATTCCAACGTCGATCCCCCCCACGATCAGGGTGAGGGGTCGGCCTCGGTAGGCCTCCAGCGCGGCTAACGTGGCGGGGGGGGTGGAGGCGATGCTGTCGTCCACCCACAGCATGCCGTCGCGTTCGCCGAGTTCAAACTGCCGGTGCGGAAGGCCTTGGTAGGATTCCATCTCGGGCAACGCCCGGACCGGATCGTGCCCCAGCACTTTCAGAATCGTGAGAATCCCTGCGATGTTTGCCAGGTTGTGCGGCTTGGCGAGGTGTCGGTTTTCCAGCGTTCCGAGGCGTCGGTCGGCGTCCCACAGAAGGCCCTCCCGCACGTGAATCCCCTCGGGGGCGTTGAACCAGGTTGCGCCCTCGGGAACAAGGCCGTGCTCGGCCAGCGTCGGACGTGCGAGCGCGTTGACGACTTTGACGCGGCTGTGCGCGAGGAGGTTCATCTTGTCGCGGTAGTAGCCTCCAAGTGAACGGTGCCAATCCAGATGGCACGGGTAAAGCGAGGTCAGCGCTCCGACGGGCACGGGGTCCTCGATCAACGCAGCCTGGTAGCTGGACACTTCCGCAATCACAACCTGTTTGCCGTGCGTGGCTTCTTCGGAAAGCGGCACGCCGATGTTGCCAAGCGCGGCGGCCTCAACCCCCAGGCCCGCGAGCGTGTGGGCCAACAGAGCGGACGTTGTGCTTTTGCCTTTGGTGCCGGTGATGCCCACCACCTGCGCTGTTCGCGGTTCGGCAAGCCAGAGGTTCAGGACCGACGTGATGACCCCTCCGCGGGCGCGGAAGGAATCGAGGAGAGGTTGGTAGAGGCTTACGCCGGGGGATTTGATCACCACATCGGCTTGGTCCAACGCGGCGGCCAAAGCGGGGCCGCGCACAACGCGGTGGGGACTTGGGAGGTTGGGCAGCGTCGTGGGGCCTTCGGTGGCATCTTCGCCCAACACCAGGGGAACGTCAGGGTTGGCCTTGTGGACCAAAGCGGCGGCTGCGAGGCCCTCGCGCTTGGTGCCCCAGATGAAAACGTTTTTGCCGTGAAGGTCGCGGACGCGCATTAAAAAAGACTCCTGTAGCGTTCGGGAACAAGGGATTCGGACCACGAGGGGGTGAAAAGCGCTTGGAAGCGTTCAGCAAACGCTTCTTCTCCGCCGAACGTCAAGCGGGGCGCAAGGGCGTGCACGACCGAGGAATCGCGCCACGCGGGATGGCGAGCGAGGTGAGCTAAAAGGAGACGGCTTTCGTCTTCCTCTCCGACGCACTCAAACGGCTTGTGCGTGTCCAAGCCTCCAAGGGCGGCGAATCCCGCCGTCTGCGCGGGATCATCTAAAAGATTTGCGCCGAAGATGCGGATCAAACGGTCTTTGTCCATGAACGGCGCGAGGGCGAGGAAGACGAATCGGCACTTGGGGCACGCTCCGCACCACGATGAGGCGCGCTTCGATTCGTTTTGCCGAAACGCCGTGTTGCAGCTGCGAAAAACGTCGTGGTAGCGGGACAGGGCGGCAAAACGCTTGGCAATCGCGGCCTCGGAAAGGGGGCGGAGCAGCGAGAAATACAAGAGGTTCGGCGAGATGTGCCGTGTGACGTACGCGTTCAAGGCGGATTCGAACGCGAAGGATTTGCTGAATTGGTGATTCACGGCGTGGCCGCCCTGGATCACGTTGGGGGCGCTGGCCGAGCGCTCGTTGGACAGGACCACGTTCGCAAACCCCTGCACAAGCGCCGTGATCAACGCCGCACCGCTGACAATGGCCGTGATGGGGATGTGTCCGTTGATCGCGCCCTCCTGGTGGTTCACCTCGGCCAGGTTGGGGGAGAGAACCCGCTGGACGCTCAGCAGGGGCAGGCCCGCGACCTCGCACGTTGCGCGAATGGGCGCGGCGGGCCCGTTCGGACCGCCTAAGGCAAAGAGCGTGATGTCCTCGCCCGCGCCGCGCAAGGCCTCCAGCGTGACGGTGGAATCCTTGCCCCCGCCGACGGGAACCAGGGCGCGGGAAAGGTGGGGAAGGGGCGTGCCCACAGGAGGAGCCGCCAACGCATCGGCCTGAAACACGAGCCGCCCGTCCAGGTCCACGCCGTTCCGGTAGGCGCATTCCGCAAGGCCTTGGCGGTAAACGTCCTCCACAAACGCTGCCGTCACGGGGTCGAGCGGAAAGGCAGGACAGGCCAAAGTCCGGGGCATAAACGCTTTGGCGTAACTGACGCCCGCTAGAAGAAACAAGAGCCGCAGGGCAGTTTCCAGCGCGGCCCGTTCGGGATCGCTGAGGGGACGCGTCAGGGGCGGGAATCGGAGGCGTTCGGTGAACGCGGGACCACCGCCATCGTAGCGGTAGGCAAGCTCCAACGCCCCGCTTGCGGGATCAAAGGCGTAGCGCTCAAACAGGAAAAGATCGGGAAGAGGGGGCATGGCGGACCGGATCACTTTTATCAACCGTCGCGAGCGTAGCGAAGCGATCCATCTCACAACCTTTCGGGCTAACGGAAAGAGCCGGAGATGGACGGCTTCGTTGGCGTTGGCCCTTCGGTCCCCCGCCTTCTCGCATGACGGGGTTTTGGGAAAGGACCCTTCCTGGGTCACCGAGACCCCCTGGATGTAGCACAAACCAGGGCAGGGGGGAGGGGAGGCAGAACGGGTCTCACGGCGTCGTCCCGGCGAAGGCCGGGACCTCGGGCCGTTAAGAGCGCGCGCGGATGACTCCCTCGGGATTCCGGCCTTCGCCGGAATGACGGTTCCCACTCACCCTCAGGCCCCCGGCCTTCGCCGGAATGACGGCGGAGGGAATGGAGCAGGGAAAAGGAGCCTCGCCGTCTGACTCCAACATGGATTGACTAGAGGTCGTATTGAGGCCCGACGATTCTATGTACGTCCTCAAAGCACTTAACGCCACCAGAAAATGTTCTACCAGCAGGGACACCTCTTCTGTTCACGACTCTGGTTCCATGGTGCTCCTGCGTGTTGGCAAGAGCTGAGCAAGGAACGATGGTGTGAGGCTTAAAAATGAGAGCAGCGGCATCCCGGACAAAAATCTCACAATTGTTGCCGGTGTGAGCCAAAACGTTCACATGTCCATGGGCAGAATCACTTAATGTAAGGACTCCGGACCCGGACAGTTTATGCAACGCAAAACGGGTGCTTCCCGCATACAGGACGCTTGCTTTAAAATGCAGATTCCAGATGATACACGAGGTATCAAAAAATGAGGCCTGACCGACTGCTAATTGATCTTTGCAGAAAAACATGCGTCCCGTCATAGTCAGCTGTTGAACCTGGGCACTACCTTGAAAGACAACGAGGGGGCGTGGAGACGAAAAGCCTGATGATGGTGCGGTAAGACGCTCGATCTCACTGTTTGAAGCGATCCGAAGGGACCATCGCTGATTTGGGGGAAGGTTGAGGGTTTGGCAAACGGTCGGGGGCAAATGGAGTTCATTGCCTCTCCTTAATGACGGCATCCGTAGATCAAGATTCCGGGCCCGCAGGGCTCCATGCTTGATAGAGCACGGATTTTCAAGGATGAGGGTTGTTTGTGCGGTCGTAAGAGGGCACGAACTAAGATCAACAACATGGGGATGATTCCCGCATCCCGCACCCCGCACACGACGCCAAGTGTCCCACACAAAAAGTTCGTGAGCTCGTCCCATCGAATCTTCCTTACACGTGAATTCAAAGACTTTGATCGCCTGGAACGATATGAGGACGGATTCTAGCCTAAAAAAAAGCGTCCTCAAAATACTTTCTTAGGGGAACAATGATTGTTCCTCTGTGTAATCAAAACAGGTGAGTGCTTGACCTGTTCACAGTGGTCGCCTTAGTGTGAACACCCTTCGGCGCGGTGGCAGAATGGCTATGCAGCGGACTGCAAATCCGTGTATGCCGGTTCGATTCCGGCCCGTGCCTCCAAGGGCTTTTCCGATGGGATCCAGCAACCTCCAAAAAAGGTTGGATAACCAAGGAAAAAAGCCCTTTTTTTAATCCATCCCCTTCCGAAGGGGTTTATCGACATCCGGGAAAGTTGGGGGTCCTCTTGGGGGTCCTTGGCGGGAGCCCCCCATGTCTTTGCCTGACATACGAGTCCGCACGGCAAAGCCTCACGACAAGCCCTCTCAGCTGTTTGACAGACAACGCTTTCCTCGGCTTCATCACCCTCGCCACCATCCTTCTCCACCTTTGCTAACAGTGCCTAGCGTTGAAAAGCCCTGAGTTTGCCCTGCAGTTTCTTGACTTCCTCTCCAGCCTCGGCCTATTGGGGTGAAAGAGACTGGTGGCAGCGTAGCTCAGCGGTAGAGCAGGGGAATCATAATCCCTTGGTCGGGGGTTCAAATCCCTCCGCTGCTACCAACATTTCGCGGTAAACCGCCGCTTTATAGGGTTCCGCGCGATCTCAACCCCCCCGTGCTTACCGTGTGCTTACCGACAGCGAGGACACTCGGCGGTACGCAAAACCCTGGCTTGGCACACACGCGATCCCCGTCGGGATATCCTGATGGAGGGAAAGGAAGGGCCCTCCGGAGGGTTCTTTGCCTGCCAAAGCGTGTGGACACGAACGATCAACAGCTCAAGACGTTTCTGCAGCATTCGGCCTGCTTGAGGGGGGCCGAGTGTGAGGCTTCTTTCCCAAGCTCACTCAGCGTGGTGCACGTGAGGCCTGAAGGCACGAAGAAGGCGTGAGCGATCCTCAGCCGGATTAGGACTGAGCCCTCACCAGAGGTCAGAACTCTCCCTCTTCCATTCGTTGGATAGCTTGGGAACCGCGCACAAGGGCGAAGACAGGTTTGCAGTGTTTTGTGCGACAGGGCTTCTGGGCAAGCGTTCTTTTCGTTCGTTGACAGGGGTTGATCCGGGAACGCTTCATCGCATGATTCCGCGATTGAGACCCGCGTGGGAACGCTGGATTGTGAGCATCAAGAACCGTGCGAGACGGACTTGGGGCTGGGGGAGCCGGAAGATCAGATGACTTGACCGTCGGCTTGGGATGACCGCATCCTGCCTGTCCTGTGCGAAAACGCACGGTACGTCATCTGCGATGCCCCTCGTTTCGCGGGTTCAGAGAGATTCCTGATTTCAACCGTTCCATCGAACCGAAGTTCCTCCGCGAGGTTGTGCCAGAAAGGGTGAGGTTGTCGTGAGAAAAACGCTTTTTTGTTTCCTGTTGAGCGTCACTCTGTTGGCGCTTGGTGGTGCCACGGCGATCGTTAAGGCCGATGATTTCATAGTGTTTGCCCGTCCCTACGGGATGATGGCGACACACGCGTTTGTCGCTGACCACGAGGGGTATTTTCGGGACGAGCATCTCAACATCCAGTTTGAAAAGACGATAAACGCGAAGATAGCTGCGGATGCCTTGGTTGCCGGACGTGCCGTCGCTACGGTTTTGACAGATTCTTCTCTTGTTTATTTTAGCTTCAGCGGTGATGACTCGCTGCGAATCCTTGCGCAGGGAGGGAGTCACCCCGAGATGACCGTTGTTGCGCGTCGCGATTCGGGTATTGCGTCACCGAGCGATCTGCGCGGCAAGCGCGTCGGGTATTTGCCGGGCACGGCCTCTTACATGTTTTTGGTGCGCTTGTTGGATAGAACGGGGCTTACACTGCGCGACGTGACTCCCGTTGCCCTGCAGCCTCCCGCGATGCCGCAAGCTCTTCAGGGAGGTGCGTTGGACGCCTTCGTGATGTGGGAGCCGTGGGTTGATCAAGCTGTCAAGGCGCTGGGGGAGAACGCCGTAACCTTTCGCGCCTCGGACGTGTACGCGTACAAAATTGTCTTCGTCGTTAGGCAAGATTTTGCCGTGCGCAAACCAGAGCAGGTCAGGGCATTGCTGCGAGCTTTTCTCAAGGCCGAGGCGTTTATCAAGGCGCACCCCGAAGAGACCCTACGCCTGATGTCAAAAGTCCTCAAACTGGACGAGGCGATTCTGCGGAAAAACTGGAAAGACTACGACTTCACGATTAAGTTGGACGACGACGCCCTGAGCACGATGCGTGAGGACGCGCGGTACGTCATCCGCGACGATCCTAATTTCGCGGGTAAGGCGATCCCGGACTTTCGGCGCTACATTGACCCCACGTTCCTCCGCGAGGTTGCTCCGGAAAGGGTGAAGTGGCCGTGAGAATCTCTTTCTTCACCGTCATCGCGAGCGGAGCGAAGCGATCCATCTCACACCCTTTCGGTCTAACGGAAAGGGCCCTCTGGTGAGCCCCTCCAACAAACCTAACCCCTGGGAGCGCTATCGGTTCGTCGTAGGATTCGGCGTGCTTTTGGCGTTCTGGATCATCGTTGTGGACATCGGGCAGTGGGTCAGTCCCTTGCTGGTGCCTCCCCTGGGCAGTGTGCTGGAACGCCTGGGACAGTTGGTGCTGTCGGGAGAGCTGGCTCAAAACACGTTGGCGACGTTGGGGCGTTGGGTGCAGGGCTTTACGCTGGGCGTCGTCGCGGGAACCTTGGCGGGGCTCGTGCTCGGGGTCTTTCCCCGTGTCTATGCGTTCGCGGAAGGGGTGATTGAGTTCTTTCGCGCCATGCCCGTGACCGCGATTTTCCCGTTGTTTCTGTTGATGTTCGGCATCGGCGACGAAAGCAAAATCGCGATGGCGTTTTTGCCGACGTTTCTTCTGATGCTGATCAACGCCAGTTACGGCGTTCTGCACGCGAGCCCGGAGCGTCGCCGTGCGATGCGAATCTTTGGGGCCACGCGTTGGCAGATCTTCCGCCATGTGGTTTTTTTCGAGGCCTTGCCGCAGATTTTCATCGGCCTGCGGCTGGCGCTTTCGCTGTCGTTGGTGGTCGCTGTGGTGGCGGAGATGTTCATCGGAACCGACACGGGGCTTGGGCAACGGATTTACGATTCGTACCTGACCAATTCCGTGACGACGCTTTACGCGTTGCTGTTGGTGCTGGGTGGGCTGGGGTACGCGCTCAACAAAATCAGCATGGCGATTGAACATCGCGTTGTGGATTGGGCAGGAAAAGCATGACCGCGCTGTTGACCCTGGATCGCGTGCGGCGCGTGCACGGTGAGACCGTCATCTTGGACGACGTGTCGTTCGCGGTCGAGGAAGGCCGGTTCATCACGCTGTTCGGCCCCAACGGATGCGGCAAGACGACGCTCATGAACATCCTGACGGGCGTTGACACGCCCAGCGGGGGCACCCTTCACGGAGCCGAGAGTGTGCGCGGGCACATCGGGTTTGTGTTTCAGGATTACCGGCGGACGCTTTTGCCGTGGCGGAGTGGGCGCGAGAATATCCTCTTGCCCTTGCGTTTACGCGGGATGGACAGGCGCGAGCAGATCCGACGGCTTGATCGCCTGGTTGCGAAGATGAATCCGGATTTTGATTTGCATCAGCGCATCTACACGCTCTCCGGTGGGCAGGCGCAAATGATTGGCCTCATGCGCGCGCTGATCATCGAGCCACGGCTTTTGATTCTGGACGAGCCGTTTTCGGCCCTCGATTACGGACGGACGTTGGCGTACCGGCAACTGATCATGACCGTGGCGCGGGATTTCAACCTCACGACGCTGTTCATCAGCCATGACCTCGAAGAAGCCCTCTACCTGGGCGACGAGGTTATCTTTTTGACCGCCAAGCCGACACGTGTGCGCGAGGTGATGACGATTCCGTTCCCTCGTCACCGCGAGCCCAGTTTGCTCGGAACCCCCGCGTTCGCGGCGCTCAAGCTCAAGGGCCTGGCCAACGTCGAGTTGGCCTGAGCACGTCTTCCTGTCCCCTTTTTCAACAGGGGAAGGACGGGTTTTTCCCCCTGAATCTTTCCGCAAAACCCTTTTTCCGCTCGAAAGCGAGGGAATCTCGCTGCTTTTTTGGATCGGATTCGCGCGGCCCGGAATAGTCACGTTTTCAGGAAGAAGAAGGTTTTCGGGGCCTTAAAAGGGGGCTCTTCATGAAAGGACACAAACTATTTTAAAAGCAATCGATTGTTCATAGAAAGATAAGAAAGCCATCAGAGTAAGTTAATCTATGAATGCTATAAAACGACCATGAACAGAGAAAACCCAAACACAATGAAAGGGGTCTCCATCATGGCACACACCAAAATCCTCCTGGTGTCGGTTCTTGCGCTTGGCGTCGGCCTTCAAGCCGCGCGGGCGGATGAACCAAGCTTGTACATCCAGCAAGTCGGCGACCCGCTGACCCATCACGTAAGCATCGTGCAAAACGGGACCCGGACGCAGGCCGGACCTCTCGCGGATCTCCAAGATCCGTGGGGATTGGGCGACATCTTGCTGATCTCCCCGTTGAGCGGCGCACAAGGATCTCTGGCAACGGTGATTCAGAGCGGGGCGGACGACCTTGCGCAGATCACTCAGATGGGGATCTCCAACGTAGCGATGATCACCCAGAGTGGAAGTGGTGACGTGGCGCTGATTAGTCAGATCGGCACCGAAAACCAAGCGACGATCCTTCAAACCGGGAGCGCCGACTTTGCCAGCATCACCCAGCAAGGTGCAGCAAACCTCGCGACGATCACCCAGACGGGCAGCGGCAACACCGCCGTTATCGCCCAACGCTAGCCGCTGATCCTGGGGTGATGCCCCCCCCCCAACACGCCCCTTACTTACTTCTTGGGGGCGTGTCCGGCAGGCGCGGCGGGCTTTTCAGCCAGACCTTCCGCCGTTGCGGGGATCGGGGTGACGACGACCTCGGGCGTGGTCTTCTTGTCCACCGTCTTCGGCGGGGTGTCGCGCCGATTCAGATAGGCGTCGATCGCCTGGTATCCCGCATTGGGATCCTTAAAGTTCCAGATTCCCTTGATCGCGCCCTCCATGATCAGGGAGTAAAGCCCCGTCTCAATGGCTTGCCGAACACCGAACTGAGTGGGCTCGTTGATTGTGAAGCCCACTTCGGTTTGCAGCAGGTTGTCCACCGTCAGGTATTTGAGGGCGTTCAGGTCCAACGACGCCGAGTAAATCGTCTTGGAACTGTTGACGGCCACCAGGACCTCACCGGTTTGGACGTTGATGGCCCGGAGGTAGACCCCCACGATGTCACGTCGGTACTGCGCCGACCCACCGATTCCCAGGTACATGGCCCCTGCGCCCCCCGTGACGATATTGGAGTCGTACGAGGTGATGCCCCCTTCGATCAAAAGGCCGCCGTACAGCATGGGCGGCAAAAGGGGAAGTTGCTCCTTGGCGGGGCCCAGGTACTGCCCGCGCATCGCCTTGATGATTTGCCGTTCTTGGAGGAGGTCCTTGAGTCCGCCGCGCTCGGCGACACGGAACCACTGATGGTTGCCGGTTTCCACAAGGGCTTTCACGAGAATGGAAAGGCCGCCCTTTGTCACGGCGCTGGAGTAATCGGTGTACGATCCGTTGTTACGGAACTGGCCGGTCTGGTCCGCGAAGTCGTAGACGACAACGGCGATGGGCTCCTCGGGCGGGGGAAGGGATTCCAGAATCCTTCCTGCACGAGTCTGATCCGTGACGCGCGCTTCCGAGACGACGGGGTTGTCAAACAAGAATCCCGTACACCCGGAAAGGGAGATCAAAGCGGCCAAACAAGCGAACAAACGGAAGGAACGCATGGGGTCAACTCCACATCAGAGGAACCAAAGAAGAATAAACGCGCACGAATCAAGCCGAAGGAACCGAGATCACCGTTGTTCCGTTAACCGGATCCGTAATCGTGATGGTGATGAGCCCACCGCCTTTGGTGTAGCTGATCAGGTTTCCGCCCCCGAGGTTGTAGGTACCGGCGGTGGCTGTGCCGTTGAACATGTCGTTGTAGATTCGCGTGCTAATCTGGCTTTCCAGAGCCTGCACAATCAGGGACGCGGGCGTGAGTCCTAAAGAGGTTGTGCTTGCCGTCGGACGATGCACGCTGTTCATCATCCCCGACAACGACGAGGCGTTGGCCGATGGAAAAAGGGCGACATTCTGGCCGCGAAACTCAAGATTGCTCGCGAGGGCCATGCCGAGGCTCGCCCCCATCATCCCGGCCAGCACGACGGCCCCGAGAACTCCCTTGATCACTGAACGATTCATAGGTCCACCTCATGGTTTGTTGGAGGATACATCCTTCCTCGTTAGAAGGGAGCCCCCCCTCCACGGGAGGACGATTCGTTAGCCGTTCCGTTGTCCCCAAGCTCGTCCCCGTCGCCGGAAAACTCCTCGGTCGTGACACCGTTTTGCGTCTTCACCTTGTGGTTATAGTCCCCCACTTGCTTTTCGACGGACACGTTGTCGGTCCCGGCCTGGCGGACGGCAAGGTCATTGAAGCGACCTTTCTGCGTCTGAAGGGCCTTGTTGTTGGAGCCTTCCTGGGTGACGGACGAAACGTTGGACGTCCCTTCCTGCCGAATCACCGCTTGGTTGCCGCCCGTTGAAGACGGAGCGGGAGGGGATGATTGGGTGGCAGCGTTGGCTCGCGCCAGCTCACTGAGGTGGGGGTCGGACAGAACAGCCTTTTGGTAATCCGCCGTGGAACGGGTACCGCTCGTTTCCAACACGGGATCCTGGCCGCCCGTGAACACGGCACCCGAGGGAATCTGGGAAATGCCGAGATCCTCCGCGTGCACCCCACCGTTCCCGGCAAGGGTAACCCCAAGAGCGAGGGTGAAGGAAAGGAGGCGACCCAAGGACTTCATCACGGCGCAATCCTCGGAAAGGGGGCGCAAGGCGGAAGAAAACCGAAACCTATTGTAACAGAAAAAAGAAAAAAGAAAACGGGGAGGATGAAGGTGTTAGCGCAAAATAGGAATGTCCGCTTTCTGCAAAGTTAGAATGTCCTTTTTTTGAGGGGGACGGAGATGCAGGAAGGGGAGCTTGTGATGAGCGCGAAGGAGCGGGAGCGGCTTGTCGTGATCCGGCAGGTTGTGGAGGGGCGGCTGAGGCAAAGGGAGGCGGCGGAGCGGCTGGGGATCGGCCCTCGGCAGGTGAGACGGCTTGCGGGACGATGGCGGCGGGAAGGCGACGGGGGCCAGGTGTCGCGGCAGCGCGGGCGGGCCTCGAACCACCGGATGCCCGAGGCCGAGCGGCTCCGTCTGGAGAATCTTTTGCGGGAGAAATACCCGGATTTTGGGGCGACGTTGGCGGCGGAAAAGGTGGCGGCGTTGGAAGGCCTCAACGTCTCGCGCGAGACCCTTCGGCAGACGCAAATCCGGCTGGGATTGCATCGTCCGAAAACGCGGCGGGTCCAGCGCGTTTTCCAAAATCGTGAGCGGCGCCCGAGGTTCGGCGAGCTCGTTCAGATCGACGGAAGTCCGCATGCTTGGTTCGAGGGACGAGGTCCTCGTTGCACGCTGATCGTGTTCATCGATGACGCGACGAACAAACTGACGGCGCTTTTGTTCGCGCCGTCCGAGACGACGCGGGCGTACCTGCGAGCGTTGCGGATGCACGTGCAAACGCACGGCGTGCCGTTGGCGTTTTACTCGGACCGGCATGGCATTTTCCGCGTGAACGCCAAGGAATCCGCCTCGGGCGACGGCCTCACGGAATGCGGACGCGTCCTCAAACGGCTGACCATTGAAAGCATCTGCGCTCAAACCCCGCAGGCTAGAGCATTTTCCGATGAGGTAGAATAGCCTGAATGTTTGAGGTAGGCGGCGCATTCGTCGGGGGTGAAGGCGTCGAGAGTCGAGGCGATGGCGTTCCAAAGGGCCTCGACGGTGCGGGCGGCGGCCTTTCGGAGCAGGG
>CAIPYM010000056.1 GCA_903869345.1 uncultured Pseudomonadota bacterium | reverse complement strand
GGGAGGCGTGGAACGGAAACGACGTTTCAACAGGTACCGTCATCCCGGCGCAAGCCGGGATCCCGAGGGATTCTTAACCGCTCTCCCCAGCGTCTCGAGGTCCCGGCCTTCGCCGGGACGACGGTGTTTTTCCGCCCCCGCCTTGTGCAAACGGCGCGAAAACCCTAAACCCCGATGGCGTTTTATCGGTGTGTGATGGAGGTTCGGCGACGATGGTGACCCTTTCGGTTCCCCCGGCATCCTCGGGTTTGGAGGACGAGAAAGCGCGGCGGCAGGCGCGGCTTGAAACCCTGACCGCTGCGTTCGGCGACCCGTTCCTTGTGACACGGTTTGCCAAAACGCACAGTGCGGCGGCGTTGAAGGCGCAGTTTGTTTCTCTTGCGGCGGGCGACAGAACGGACACGCCCGTTTCCGTGGCCGGGCGCATCATGGCTCTGCGCAACGGCGGGATGTTTCTGGACGTTTTGGACGATACCGACCGGGTGCAGGTGTTTCATGACCTGAAGAATCTGTCGCCCGAGCGCAAGGCGTGGCTGGAGCTTTTGGACCTGGGCGACATTGTGGGCGTCGCGGGCACGGTGCGGCGCACGCCGCGCGGGGAGCTCACGGTGGACGCGACGGAAGGCCAGGTGCTGAGCAAGGCTCTGGAGCCGCCGCCCTCAACGTTCCACGGCCTGAAGGACACGGACACGCGGTTCCGGCGGCGGGAGCAAGACTTGGTGGCCAACCCACGCTCGCGCCAGACGCTGCGGGCGCGGTTCACGATGATCGCCACGCTGCGGCGGACCCTCGAGTCGCGGGATTTTCTGGAAGTGGAAACGCCCATGCTCCACACCGTCGCGGGGGGGGCGCTCGCGCGGCCTTTCGTGACGCACCACAACGCACTTGACATGCCGCTTTACCTGCGCGTTGCGCCGGAGCTGCATCTGAAGCGGCTGGTGATCGGCGGCCTGGCCGAGAAAGTGTTTGAGATCAACCGCTGTTTTCGCAACGAGGGCCTCAGCCCCCGCCATAATCCCGAGTTCACGTCGGTGGAAATTTATCAAGCCTACGCCGATTTTCGGACGATGCTGGACCTGACGGAAACGCTGGTGTACGAGGCCGCGATGGCGCTGCACGGCACACCGCGCGTGACGTTCGACGGGGACGTTTTGGACTTCACACCTCCTTGGCCGCGCAAGAGCATGACGGAGCTGATCCGGGAGCACACAGGGTTTGACTTTGCCGCTCTGCCCGATGCCGACGAAGCGCGGGGCGCGGCGGCTTCCTTGGGCGTCCATGTGGACCCGAGCTTCGATTGGGGCCGTACGGTGGAGGCGGTTTTCGCGGCCAAGGTGGAGGACCGGCTCATTCAGCCGGTGCATGTCGTGGACCTGCCCAAGAGCCTCTCACCGCTTGCGAAAGCGTGGCCCGACCGTCCCGAGGTGGCTCAACGGTTCGAGACGTACATCAACGGGTGGGAAATCGCGAACGCTTACAGTGAACTCAACGACCCACGCGAGCAGCGGGCGCGGTTCGAGGCGCAAGCCAACGAGCGTCGCGGCCCCGATGAGCCGCCGCATCCGGTGGACGAAAGTTTCCTCAGCGCGTTGGCGTTTGGGATGCCGCCCATGGCGGGCCTTGGGATTGGGATTGACCGTCTGGCCATTCTGCTGACGGACAGCACCTCCATCCGCGAAGTGATCGCGTTCCCCACGCTACGGCCAGAATAGCCTGGTGGTGAGTGTTGACACGTTCGCGCTGGGGGAGTCGTTGCTGGGGGTGTCCTTGACTTCCCAACAGGGCTCCGAAACACTCCACCGCGTCGCGACTCAGGCGCGAGGTTCGTTGGGCCTTGATCGCCTTGGCACAGAGGGAAGGGGTCTTTTGGATGGGCAAAATCTACGAAGGTGCCGAGGCAGCTCTGAAAGGCGTTTTGCGCGACGGTTTGACCATCGCCGTGGGCGGTTTTGGTTTGTGCGGAATCCCCGAGCACGGCCTTGAGGCTGTTCGGCAATCCGGCGTCAAGAATCTGACGATCGTGTCCATCACGGGGGGGACGGATGACGCAGGCGTTGGGGTCCTGTTGCAGGGCCACCAGGTGAAAAAGCTCATCGCCTCGTACGTGGGCGAGAACAACGTGTTGATGGACCAATTCACGAAAAAAGAGCTGGAGATCGAGTTTTGTCCGCAGGGCACACTCGCCGAACGCCTTCGCGCCGGGGGTTTTGGAATCCCGGCTTTTTACACCAAGACAGGCGTGGGGACGATTGTGGCCGAGGGCAAGGAGACTCGCACGTTCGACGGGCGGGATTACCTGATGGAGCGTGGGATTTTCTGCGACCTCGCCCTTGTGAAGGCCTGGAAAGCCGACGAGGAAGGTAACCTTGTGTACCGTAAGGCGGCAAGGAACCTAAACCCTGTCGCGGCGGTTGCGGCGCGGCTAACCGTGGCCGAGGTTGAACACCTGGTCCCCAACGGTCAGTTGGATCCCGACCTGGTGCACACGCCGGGGCTGGTTGTGCAACGGGTCTTTAAGGGCCTGAACTTCAAGAAACCCATCGAACGGCGCACAACGCGCACGGCTTAACGGAGGCGCTCTTTATGGCCTGGACTCGTGAACAAATGGCCGCTGTAGCGGCTCAAGAACTGAACGACGGCTTTTACGTGAACCTCGGGATCGGTATTCCGACTCTGGTTGCGAATTACGTCCCGTCCGGTATGCACATCGTCTTGCACGGTGAAAACGGGCTCATCGGCACGGGTCCCTTTCCGCTGGAGCACGAGGTCGACGCCGACATCGTGAACGCCAGCAAGCAGACCGTCACGGAATTGCCCCTGACGAGTTATGTGGACAGCGCAACCTCTTTCGGTCTTGTGCGCGGTGGGCACATCGATTTGGCCATTCTGGGGGCCATGCAAGTGTCGGAGACGGGGGACATTGCGAATTGGACCGTGCCCGGTAAGACGCTGAAAGGTATGGGCGGCGCGATGGACCTCGTGGCCGGGGTTAAGCGCGTCGTGGTCCTGATGGAGCACACGGCGGGCGACAAATCCAAGCTCGTGAAGCAATGTACGCTTCCCCTGACGGGGCGGGGTGTTGTGAGCAAAGTCATCACAGACCTCGGTGAGTTTGAGTTTCTTCCCGAGGGCCTGACGTTGGTTGCGCTCGCACCCGATGTGAGCTTGAACGAAATCCGCGCCAAGACCGAAGCCTCTTTCCGCGTGGACCTTCATGGCGCGGGGCATGAGAGTCGGTGACATTTTCAGGCGTTTGTTTTGAGGGGCGACGGTGAAGGCATGTCTGTTTTTTGTTGGGATTGACGGTATCGATTGCCGTTCCTGGCTGTGCAACCGAATCTTTTTACGCGTTCCTCGCTTGTGCCGCCCCGATTTGTGTTCAAATATCTCGGAAAGCGCGAGGGTTTAGCTCTTCGCCGCCTATTGCCGTGTGCTGCAGTCGGTAAGGACCTCCACCTTGTCAAAATCACCCCAAAGTTTCCTTCTCTTTCCCCCCGGCTCGGTGCTGGGGATTCTGGGTGATGGGCAGTTGGGGCGCATGACGGCTTTAGCTGCGGCGCGGCTGGGGTACCGGACGCATGTGTTTGGCACGAGCGCGGAGGCTCCTGCCGCGCAGGTGACCAACGCTTTGACCTGCGCTGCGTTTGAGGATCGCGAAGCTCTCGCGCGATTTGCCGAGGCCGTGGATGTTGTGACGTTGGAATGGGAGAACGTCCCGACGGATAGCCTCGCGTTTTTGGCCGAGCGCGTCCCGGTGCGTCCCGGCGCGTCCGTCCTCCGCGTGGCGCAGGATCGGCGCGAGGAAAAAACGTTTGCCGCGTCGTGCGGCGTGCCGACGACGGATTGGGAATCGGTGAACAACGCGCAGGAACTGGACGCGGCGCTTGTGCGTTTGGGACGGCCTGCCGTGCTCAAGACTCCGCGTCTGGGGTATGACGGTAAGGGCCAGGTTTTCATCGGCCCCACGAAGGCGGCGGAGGAGGCTTGGCAAGCGCTTGGAAGTTCGGAGGGGATTCTGGAAGCGTTTGTGGATTTTGCGTGCGAAGTCTCGGTGATCGTCGCGCGACGCGAGGACGGCGTGATGGCCGCTTATCCGCCCGTGCGGAACATCCACCGGAATCACATTTTGGCGACGACGCACGTGCCCTCGGGGTTGCCGCCCGAGGTGGAGGCCGAGGCGGATGCCGTGGCGCGGCGGCTCGCCGAACGGCTGGACGTTGTGGGTCTTTTGGCCGTGGAGATGTTTGTCCTCAAAGCTCCCGATTCCGAAGGGCGGCGCGTGCGGATGAACGAGATCGCGCCGCGTCCGCACAACTCCGGGCATTGGACGATCGACGCCTGCGCGTGCAGCCAGTTCGAGCAACTTGTTCGTGCGGTCTGCGGTCTGCCCCTCGGCGAGACGGTTCCGCATCACGATGCTGTGATGGAGAACCTCCTGGGTGAAGACGCCAACGGTTGGGCGACCCTTCTGCAAGACCCTTCGGCGTGTCTCCACCTGTACGGCAAAACCGACGTCCGTGCGGGTCGAAAAATGGGGCACGTGACGCACCTTGCGCCGCGCCTGTCCGGTGGTCCGTTTTTGCTGGGGGAGGCGAAAGCGTGACACGGGGACGCTTGAGGACGCTGGGGGTCTTGGTTGCTCTTGGCCTAGGGCTTGGGGGCTTTGGAACGCAGGGGAACGGGGGACGCCTTTGGGCGTACGACACACCCGCCGACCGTACCGACGCGGGGGCGACGACGGAGGTTTCAGTCACGAAGGCTGAGACCGAGACCGACGCCCCAAAGACCGATTCCAAAAACAACGACGTGTCAGATTCACGGGAGGTGAGCTTTTCCCTTCGTTCGTCTGAGCAGGGGGCGGAGGCGTGCTGGGCGTTCCATCCTCCGATCCCTCCCCAAATACGTGGAAATCTTGCGCGGTCTGTGCACCTGGTGGACGACAAGGGCGCTTCCGTTCCGTTGGACGAGGCTACCCTCGACATCACGCCCGAAAGTGTGTGCGTGCTTGGCCTGGAGCCGCGTCAGCGCTACCGTCTTAGTCTGAAAGGTGTGCGAGGCTCATCGGGACGCATGGAGATCGCGCCCTTCACGCAAACGTTCACGACGCCCGCAAAACCAACATCCCTGGCGTTTGGGACGTCGCAACCTGCCGGAGCGTTGTGGACTCGGGTGACTCCGGCTTCGGCCTTTACAGCGTTAACGTTGGAGGCCGTGAACGTGGGCACCGCGCGGCTCGAGGTCTTTCGGTTTGAAGATGTGAAGGCGATTTCCGACATCGCGCGACAAGCGGCCTTGGCGTACCGTGCCCCCTCGGAAAGCCTTGTTTTTTCACGGGAGCGTGGTCACCCGGAAGGCCAAAGCGAAGTTGTGTTTGCTCCACAGCTTGATGCGCTCCAGAAAGTTTCCGTGGCGTGGCCGACGGCGAAGGGCCAAGTCCAACCCGGCTTCTATTTCTTGGCCGCGCGTTCCGACGATCAGGATACCGACCAACCGCTGACGTTGCCCCTCATGGCGGGGCAGTGGCTGCTGGTCTCCACGTTCCGCTTGACGGTTATGGAAAGTCCGGAAGGGTGGAGCGTCCTGGCCGAGCCAACAACGGACGGGAGGGCTAACACGGACACGGGTGTTACTCCTGGTGTTCGGTTGGTTCTCGTGGACGATTCCGGAAAAACGTTGGCGGACGATGTGACCGACGCCTTGGGGCGCGGGATGTTGAAAGTGTCGCCCGACCACCGAGGGGAGGCCCGTCGGATTGTCGGAATCGCGTCGGATGGCTCGTGGGATGTGCGGGACCTTGTTGATGATCGGCCTTCCGGAAACGTTTCCGCTGGCATCACCGCGCGGTTGTTGGTGTCCGCTTCCGAAACGCAGCCAGGCGGACGCGTGGGGGTGATGGTGGTTGCCCGTGGGAAGGAGGGACGGCCCGCACCGTGGCACGGCACCTTGAAACTCGCGCATCCAAACGGGGCGGTGTTGCAAGAGCGTGACGTGGTTGCAACCGCTGCGATGCCCTGGAGGGGGACGCTGACCGTCCCCCTTTTCGCCAAAGGTGGGACGTGGTCGCTGAGGGTGAACGATGACACAGGGCATGAACAAGCCCGTGCGTCCCTTGCCGTGGTTCCAAAATCAGGCTCTGTTCGCACGCATTTTACGGCGACCTCGCCTGCGAATCCCGAGGACGGTTTAACGCTAACGGTGCGTGCGACGAAGGGGCTAGACGCTCGCCCTGTAGCTTGGAAAACGGGCCGTGTGTTCGCCCGCTCCGCGCCGTCTCCAACGGACGAAGGCGAGGAATCCGGTGCGGCGTTTCGACCTTTGGCCTCGTTTCTGACAGACGCGAACGGTGAGGCCAAGCTGAAACTTCCTTGGCCACGGTGGACGGAAACGGACGAGGATTCCGAAGAGAACGCCCCCCCGATTCAAGCGCTCTCCCTGAAGGCGCAGCTCGAATCGCAGGACGATGGCGAGGTGATCACGGTCGCTGCGCGGACCTCAGGGCCTAAGGGCCGTTTGACGTTGCCGTTTGGTGCACCCGAGGAAACGACGGTTCCCGTGGATATCGCGCTGGTGGATGACGAGGGCCAGTCCCACGCGGCCTCGAACCTCTGGCTTCACCTCTACGAGGAAGGTCGGAACTTCGCGTGGTACATCCACGAGGGTCGTTGGGCGTATCATCTTTTGCCGCAACGTCGGCGTGTCATGGGGATTCCGTTCGATGTTCCGGTGGAAGGGAGCGTACGTCTGCAGGTTCCCCTCGCGACGGGGCGCTATGTTCTGGAAGTCGCTGACAAGGCGGGGCATGTGTTGGCTCGAAAGGGTTTTTCCACCGAGCGCCACCGTGATGTGTTTCCCTCTGAGAATCCGCATGGGATGAGCGTGGCGTTTGTGGCCCCCCATGCAGTGAACGCGAAGGGTTCTCCGAACGGGGCCTTGGCCCTTCGGCTCAAGGCTCCCGCGCGCGTTGCGCTCTGGGTGATGGACGGTGAAAAAACGCGGCAGGTTGAACGCCAAATTCTTCCGGCGGGCGCGAGTGTGATTCCCTTGACGTTTCAGGTTACGGAGGAGCGTCGCGCCGTTGTCCGGGCCCACGCGCTTTTCCAAGATGGTTCCACGGTTCAGGCGGCGACCACGTTTGACACCCCCCTTGCGGGGCCGGGCCTCACGGTCACTCCGGTGATGCCGCAAGATGCGCTCGTTGCGGGGGAGGAGGCGCGTGTCCCCCTGACCCTTCGTGGCTTGAAAAAAGCGACGCGGCTGTCGATCACGGGGCTTGTGAGCTTCGAGTCCGATGACGCAAGACAGACAACTCTTTCACCTGTTCTTCTAACTCCCTTGGCCCTGAAGGGTGCCGAGTCCGCGACGCTGACGTTTCCAGTTCCCGTGGAGGCAAGGCGGGTTCACCTTGCCCTTTGGGCGGAATCGGGAACGCGCGGGGTTCCGGTTGTTGGGACGTTTTCCGCGCGTCCCCCGCGTGACATGCGAGCGGAGGTTCTCACACGCTTGCGGGAAGGCGACCGCGTGGTTGTGACCGTGACGGGGGAAGGGCCGCTGGCACGAGGGACAGCGGTGCGCGGCGGTGTAATCCCCACACTTACGGTCTCTTCTGGCTTGATGTTGAGTTCTCCGTCCCCCGTGCCGCCGACACGACGAGCGACGCTGGAAGCTCGTTCCCCCGGATGGGGGGAGGTTACGGGCACATTGCGGGGACAGGGGGTGCCGCCTGCGTCAGGCGGTGGCCTTCGTTCCCGCGAGGCTCCTCCGCGTATTCGTGTGTGGCCTGTGGAGGTCCTTCCTGCGCGGGGGACAGCGAGTCCCTGGGGCGGGGAGCTGACAGCTCTCGCGCCGGACACGCCCGTGACTCTTCCTTTCCTCAAATCTGGCCCGAGGCGGCCTGTTCTGGTCGGCCCTGCCTTGTTGCCTTCCACCCTGGACGACCTGCGAACTCTGAGCGAGGCCGAGCCGTTGACCACGGCTGAGGTGGCGGGGCATCTCGTGGCCTTACGCCTCTGGAAAGGGCCGTTGGTGGAATCGGGGATTTTGCCACTTTCGGCGTGGGCGTTTCTGACCGACACGCGGCGGATTTCCCTCCTTCAGCGCCAAAACCTCGACGGAAGCTTTGGCGCGTTGGCGCCCGATTCACCGGGTGACCTGGTGGCGACCGCGTTTGCTCTTGAGGCTTTGGGGGAGGAGGACTCGGAATCCGCCGCGCGGGCTGTTGCCTGGTTGCGAGCGCGGCTTGAGAACGCTTGGTTCAGTGAGGAGGATCACGAACCTCGTGCCCTCGCCTTTGCTGCTCTGGCGGCCCGAGGCCAGGCCGATAAGTCCGCGTTGACCTACCTCAACGCGGCGAATGAAGGTACGAAAAAATTGCACGCCGTCGCACAAGCGGCGTTGGCATCGGCTCTGGGGAATGTTGGCGAGGACGCGCTCGCGAAGGCTCGGGTGCAAAGCGCGCTGAAGGCGCTTGCCGACGAACAGACCACACTGTCGGACGGTGGTTTCGCGTTTTGGCATGCAGCGGCTTTGCTAGCCGCAGCGCCCAGTCTCGCGCCAGAGGACTTGGGAGGGGTGATGAGCAAGATGTCCTTGGTGCGGGGAGGGAAGGGCGGTTTGGCGGGGACCTTCGCGCGTCTCCGCGCCCTCGCTGCGTTTGCGGCTCGTCGGGGCGGGGATTCATGGAGCGTGATGGTCAACGGCACCCAACGCACCCCCCAAGGGCCTGCGTTGGCTTTGACACCTGGGTCGACAACAAGCCTTCGCGCGGAGGGCCCTGCCGGTGGGTTGAGTGTTCTGGCGTCCTCCCGACAAGCGCCCTCGGACGAGGGGCCGACCCTGGACGTGAAGGTTGCTCTTCTGCGGTTGGATGGGTCGCCTCTGGCGTCCAACACCCCCCTGCAACGAGGCGAGGTCATGGCGTTGGTTCTCAGCGGTCCCTCGCCCGGCAAGGCGGGAGAGGCGTTTCAGCTTGTCTACCCGACCAGCGGCGGGCTTGAGCCCGTGGACACAAGCCGCCTGGAATCTTCCGCACTTGCCGAGTTCGCGCCGGGTCTGCCCAAGGCCCTGACACCGTGGAGCGAAGTTGTGATCACCCCAACGGCCTTTGGCGGAACGCTGAAGCCCGGCGGGGGTACGTGGCGTGTCGTGATTCTTCTTCGCGCTACTTTGCCCGGAGAGTTTACGCTCCCCCCGCCGCGCCTACGCGGACCGGACGGGACTCGCATTCCCCTGAAACTCGTGCTCCCGAAGGTGACCGTGAGGGGGTAAAAAATGATGGGGACGGGGAAAGGGAATCGCCCGTGTAACACGTACTTGAAAGGAATTTTCGGTGACCCACGCTTTCCGCGTTCTTTTGCTCGGGGCGACGAGCCAAGTCGGTAAGGCTTTTTTGAGGACGCCGCATCCGTCAACGTGGGAGGTTTTCAGCGACGCGGCTCTCTCCGGGACGTTGGAGGAGGACGTTGGGCGTGGAATTTTGGAAGAAACCTCGCCGCACCTGATCCTGAATGCCGCCGCGCCTCTCAGCGTGGATGAGGCGGCGTGTGACATCGACCGTGCGCGGGCTCTGCACTTTGATGCTGTGGTGTCGTTGGCCGCCTGGTGCGCGTGCCGGGATGTGGAGCTTATTCACCTCTCCAGCGTGGAGGTGTTTGCGGAAGACGCACCGGGGGCGTGTGTTCCCCACGCACCGATGACTCCTACAAATCCCTACGGGGAGAGTCGCATGTGGGGGGAGGAAGCCGTGCGGCAACAACTCCCGTGGGCCACGATTTTGCGTTTAGCCGATGTGTTCGGTCCCGACGAAGCTCCTGATAATCTGTTGACCGCGACTCTTGCCGAAGTTTCCAACGCGGCGGGAGGAGGGCAACGGCCCTTACGCACCCCCACGCCCGCCTCCG
>CAIPYM010000055.1 GCA_903869345.1 uncultured Pseudomonadota bacterium | reverse complement strand
GTGGCCATGAAGAGGGCTGAACGGACGTCGCGTCGCCCTCCCTTGGTCGCGCGGTAGCCGTGGGCCTTGCCGCTGTCACGCGCCAGCGGCGCAAGGCCCGTCAGGGCAGCAGCTTGGCGACGTGTCAGCGTGCCGAGCTCGGGCAACAAGGCCACCAACGCCCGCGCCGTTTTCGCACCAATGCCCGATTGGGCCATCAACGCCTCGAACCGCGCCGTCAGCTCGGGAGCCTGCGCGATCAACGCATCCATCGCCCGTTCGATCACCGCAATCTGCTCCTTCAGAACCTGCAAAATCGGCGTGAACGTGTCGGGCATGTCCCCCAGGCTCGGAGCCTGGCGGCGCGTCAGCTCGTGCGCATGCAGGTCGGTCAGGTCCTGGTAGCGGCGCATCAAGGCTTTCAGCTGCTCCTGGCCCGCGGACACCCGCCGCGTGCGGCGCAGGTCCGTGTCACGCTCGGCACCGTAGCGCGCCAAGCCCACGGCATCCAGCGCATCGGTTTTCTCGCGGCGGAGCGAACGCAGGAACAGCGACGCGCGGCGAGGGTCGGCCCGGTGAACGGGAATGTCCGCGCTCAGCAACGCCGCCACCAGCAGGTTTTCATACCCGCCGGTGCTTTCGACAACGACCAACGCGACGGTTCCCCAAGACGTGATGGCCTTCAGGTAAGCGCGGATTCCCGCGGCATCGTTGGTGTAGGTTGCGGTCCCCGAGCGTCCGTGCTGGGCCGCGACGAAGGTCGCTGCGCCCATGTCGACGCCGAGGTAGACGGGGGAAGCAAGAGGGTGTTTCATGATGAGGGCCTCCGAGGGGTTGATGAGCCAGCGGGTGCCTCCGTCGCTTCGAATTGTCTGCGGGTGTGTGAGCCCATTCCACTCTTCAAGCGGCGTAAGCAGGGCGAGCAGGGATCTGGATGACGACGGTCGTCGGAACCTATCGCGAGACGATCGCCTGCTCGTTTTCTACGCTCCGGAGGGCATGCGCCCTCCGGAGTGGTCTCTCGACATCCCCACGTTACCTCTTTTTCAACAGACAATCGCGAGCGGAGCGAAGCGATCCAGGGGACTTGGGACAAGCGGCCCTGGATTGCTTCGGCCCTACGGGCCTCGCAAGGACGGCTCTTTTTATCTGTCTTCTGTCCTCTGATCTCCCCGTCATCCCGGCGAAAGCCGGGATCCAGAGCCGTTTTCCGTGACGGCTGAACCCTGGACCCCGGCTTTAGCCGGGGTGACGAGGAGGAGATGCGCCGACAAGAGAATCCATGCCATGCCGCAGGATAGAAGCGTAGGGGTTCAAACCGTTTCAGGCTTTGAGGCGAAAGGGGACCGACACCCCCCGCAGAATCCGGGGGTGTTTTGTTTCATACCAGAAAACAATCACTGATTTCGGCTTTCACCGATAGGATACCTGAGGGAGAGCGCGGGCAGGACCACCCTTCAGGGCACAAAAAAACCCGCGATTCGGCCGAAACGCGGGTACAGGTCGCCATGGGGTTGTCAATACCCCTTTTGGCCCCGACGAGTCAAGAAAAATCGCACCCAAAAACGTTCTTGAAACCCCTGGGGCCTTGGGGAGGGGGCCTTGGGGGGTCAGTCCGCCGAATCCTCGGCCGGAGGCGCATCCGGTCCACCGCCAGAGGGTGCGCTCAGCATGGCTTCCACCACCAACCCCGCGTTAGCGCGAATCTTGGATTCAATGGCTTGGGCCACCTCGGGATGTTCGCGCAAAAACTGCTTGGCGTTTTCGCGCCCTTGGCCGATACGCTGGCCATCGTAGGCAAACCACGCGCCGGATTTTTCCACGACGTTGGCTTGCGAACCGAGGTCGAGCAGCTCCCCGACTTTGGAGATCCCCTCCCCGTACATGATGTCAAACTCCACCACGCGGAAGGGCGGGGCCATTTTGTTTTTCACAACTTTCACGCGCGTCTGATTGCCAACGACGATGTCGCGGTCCTTGATGGCCCCGATGCGCCGAATGTCGAGCCGCACCGACGCATAAAACTTCAGCGCGTTGCCGCCCGTGGTTGTCTCAGGGTTGCCGAACATCACGCCGATCTTCAGGCGAATTTGGTTGATGAAAATCACCATGCAGCGCGACCGCGCGATGGACCCTGTCAGCTTGCGGAGCGCTTGGCTCATCAGGCGAGCGTGAAGCCCCACGTGGCTATCGCCCATCTCACCCTCAAGCTCCGCCCGAGGCACCAGTGCGGCGACGGAATCCACGACCAAAACCTCCACCGCGCCGGACCGCACGAGGGTATCGGCGATTTCCAGCGCCTGCTCGCCCGCGTCGGGTTGCGAGATCAAAAGCTCGTCAACGTTCACCCCCAGCTTGCGGGCATAGGCCGGGTCCAGCGCATGCTCGGCGTCCACAAACGCGCACGTGCCCCCCTGACGCTGGGCCTCGGCAATGACATGCAAAGCGAGCGTCGTCTTGCCCGAGCTTTCGGGGCCGTAAATCTCAATCACGCGACCGCGCGGCAACCCGCCGATCCCGAGCGCGATATCCAGGCCGAGGGACCCCGTGGAGAGCGCCTCGGTCTCCATCACACCCTCGTGGGCGCCCAGTTTCATGACCGAGCCCTTCCCGAACGCGCGTTCAATTTGCGCGAGCGCGGCCGAAAGCGCCTTTTGCTTTTCGCCCTCGTTCGCCGAAGGACCGGACGAGGCACGGGGCGTGGTCGGAGCAGCCATAACAAGATCCTCAGGATTTAAGAAAACAGGGGGCTCACCGCCCCGCCGTTTTTGGTACCCGAGAACCTCGGCGCTGGCAAGGTGATCAAGCGGGTTTCGTTAAGGAACCCAAGCCTTCCCCCTTGAACATCGCCTCCAGGCGCTCGCGTGCCGCCGGAAGGACCGGGGCTTGTCGGCTTCCGCCCCGTGCGGGCAGGGCGTGAAGGGCCAGGAAATGCCCCGTCAGGGCCAGACCCGCGCCGATGTCGGCCTCCTCGCAGGGGCACGCGGGGTCGCGCAAGAATCCGGGAAGGGGCAACAGGCGGTCCCGCCACGACCCCGCCGCCTCGGTCGTGACAGCCCGGCCCGTCTTGGGGCTGACAAAGGCCAAGCCCTCGGCATCCCCCGTCAGGGCGCAGTGTCTCCAGTCGAAACCGTAGCCCAAAACGCGAAGCAGGTTCAGCTCCCACCGCACATACGCGGGCGGCCAGGCGCGGGCGTCCCGTAGCATCAAGAGCGCCCCAAGGCCCCTGTACGCGCCCTCCATCGGCTGACGTTCGGGCAGAACCGCCTCGGCCACGGCACACGCACTCGCCATGAGCGCCAGGACGCGTGGGTGGTCGAGCCAAGCGGCCACGGGCGATTCAAGGGGCTCCACGACAAAGCTCCCCAGGTGCTCGGCAAGCCGCGCCCGCCAGCGGACCCGCGCCCGCGTTCCGGGCTCCAGCGCGGCGCGAACCCTCGGGCCCTGCCCTCCCCGGACCAATCCCACATGCCGCCCACGGGCCAAGGTCAGGACCGACACCACGGCCGATTCCTCGCCGTGCACACGGGCCCCCAGCACAATGGCGTCATCGCTCCAGTCCATAAGGGAGAGCCTAGCGAAAAAGAGTCAGGCTCCGCGAGCCCCGTTTGCCACGATGTTGCCCTATTTAAGAGGCTCAATGGTCCCCATGGCGGCCCGTTCGGACCGCTGCGTTTTCATCGTCGTTTACGAAAGGATACCTCCCCATGCGTTCGTGGAAAGTTCTCGCCGCGCTGGCCGTCATTGCGTCTTTCGCGGTAGGCCCCGTTCTGGCTCAGGAAGAAGATGTGACAGCCCCCGTCGGTGTCGAGTCCTCGGCTAGCCCCGCGCAACCCGCCGCTGCCCAGCCCGCTGCCAAGTCAGCGCATCACGCCAAGAAGACCCATGCGAAAAAGACGCATGCCAAGAAGACATCTCATAAGAAGGTCAAGAAGGCCCCTGCTGCAACGTCGGCGGAATAACCTCTGTCCCACGATGGATGTTTCAAGACAGCCGCTTCGGATTCATACCGGAGCGGCTGTTTTTTTGTCCTCAGGTCCCGCCCTCGTCCGTCCCCTCGGTCGCCGGATGTGCGGCGCGGCGAAGGCGGTCGTTGATGGCAAGCCCTAAACCTTCGTCCGGAATCGGCATGACCGCCATCCGACGGCACGGCGTTTGTTCCAACGTTCGCATCATCGAAAACAGATGGGCCGCCGCTTCGACCAAGTCACCACGCGGGCTGAGGTTTACCCGCGCAACGCCGCCGGGAATTGCAGCATCAGGCCCAAAGGCCAAAAGAGCTTCGTCGGGTTCGACGGCCCGCGCGTTGAGACGCACCGGTTTCCCCGGCGCGTAGTGACGCGCCAGCATGCCGGGACTGCGCGGCGCGGTCGGGTCCTCGTGCGCGACACGGACACGCCCGCCCACGATCCTCTCCAGCGCCTCGCGCGTCACACCGCCGGGTCGGAGGATCGTCGGTGTGTCCTCGGTCAGGTCCACGACGGTGGACTCGAGGCCCACGGCTCCGGGGCCTCCCTCCAGCACGAACGGCACAACGGATTCATCAAACGCGGCCATCACGTGCTCGGCCCGCGTGGGGCTGAGGGTACCCGAGGGGTTTGCGCTGGGCGCGGCGACGGGACGCGCGGCGGCTCGCAAAAACGCGAGGGCGACCGGATGCGCGGGCACGCGCACGGCCAACGTCGCAAGCCCCGCCCCGGCCAGGTCCGCGACCGGGCACGCGAGGGTCCTCGGCAAAACAAGCGTCAACGGCCCCGGCCAAAACGCCTCCGCCAGGCGTTCCGCGAGGGGGGTGAACGTCACCAGCTGCGCGGCGTTGAGCGCGGATTCCACGTGGATGATCAAGGGGTTAAAGCTCGGTCTTCCCTTGGCACTGTAAATCGCTGCCACGGCAAGACCCTGCGTCGCATCCGCCCCGAGGCCGTAAACGGTCTCCGTCGGAAAGGCGACAAGCCCGCCCCGACGGACCCTCGCCCCCGCCTCGGCCAGGGCTTCGGGGGTGGGCTCCACGAGGCGCGACGAGTTCACGGCACGATTCTTAGCGTCGTCATCCCGGCGAAAGCCGGGATCCCGGATGGTGGTTTTGAGGGATGGTTTTTCAAGCATTAAAATTGATTTCTTTCATGAAGGCCTCCCAGCCCCCTCCGCCGTCATCGCGAGCGGAGCGAAGCGATC
>CAIPYM010000054.1 GCA_903869345.1 uncultured Pseudomonadota bacterium | reverse complement strand
GTGGCGAGATCACCCACACCCTTTTCACTCAAACCCTCTCCACTACTTATTGGGACCAAACACCTAAGGATAAGCTGTTGCCGCCCCAGCAAGGGACCTGTTCGCGGGACAGAAGGTGCCATCGTCCTCCGCCGTCGGTTCGCATCATGATCCCCCCTCTCGCACCCCCCATTCTCGAAAACGCCATGCGCCAAGCGTGCGCCGAGGCACGGCGATTCATGGGCGCGACCTCGCCGAACCCCCCCGTTGGAGCCCTGGCGCTGGACGCCGAGGGCCGCGAACTGGCTCGAGCTGCGCATGAACGCGCCGGAACCGCTCATGCTGAAACGCTTGTGTTGGATCTTTGTCGCCGCGCCGGAACCCTGACGCGCCTTCACACGTTGGTCGTCACGCTCGAACCCTGCGCCCACCAGGGCCGGACGCCCCCGTGCGTGGACGCACTTTTAGCCGCCGAGATCCCGCATATTGCCATCGGCACGCGCGACCCCAACCCCGCTGTGCCGGGCAAGGGCCTCGAACGCCTGCAAGCCGAGAGGGTGGAGGTGACACTCGGGGTCGAGGAAAACCTGTGCCGCCAAACCGCCCATGCGTTTCTTTACAGCGTGCAAACTGGGCTCCCTTGGGTCACGATCAAACGCGCGTTGGACACGACGGGGAGCATGATTCCCCCCAAGGGCACCACGACCTTCACCAGTCCCGAATCCCTGCGCCGCGCCCACTTGTTGCGCAAAGGTGCGGACGCCGTGCTGACGGGCAGCGGCACGTTACTGGCCGATTCGCCGCTCTTCACCGTTCGGCATGTGCCCGACTATCCCGGAAAAACGCGCTTTCTTGTGGTGTTGGACCGACGGCGGCGCGTTCCCGAGGCGCAGTTGGAGGCCTTTCGCGCACGTGGCTTCACCCCTCTCCGGCACGATGCTATAGAGGATGCGCTGAGCGACCTCGCTGGGCGAGGCGTACGGAGCGTTCTCGTTGAAGCAGGGCCTACGCTTTCAGAGGCTGTTTTAGCCAGGGGCCTTTGGACGATGGACGCCGTCGTCCATGCAAAACCCTCCGGCACGGATAGGTGGGAGGTTCGATGGAACCCCCTCCGGCCTCCGCCTTTTCAGGAAAGAGAATGGACATGGGCGAATCTTCTCCCCCAAGAAACGTGACATCATCTCTTTCCCACGAATCCGAAGCGCACCTGCCGACGCGTTTTGGCGACTTTCAGGTGCATGCGTTCGTGGAGCATCCCTCGGGGATTGAGCACATGGCCCTTGTCGCGGGGACACCGCACGACGGATGCCTCGCGCGGGTCCATTCGGAATGCGCGACGGGCGATATTCTGGGCTCGCTCCGGTGCGATTGCCGGGATCAGCTCGAATCGTCCCTTCGGCAAATCGGTGCCTCGGGCGGGGGCCTTTTTCTCTACCTGCGTGGGCATGAAGGACGCGGCATAGGCCTCGCGAACAAAATCAAAGCCTACGCCTTGCAAGAACAAGGCATGGACACCGTGGACGCCAATGTGCATCTGGGGTTTCCGGAAGACGCCCGCGACTACGCCCCTGCCGTTGAAATCTTCCGATATTTTGGGGTAACGCACGTGCGCCTGCTCACCAACAACCCCGCCAAAATCGAACCCTTGGAAGCGGGAGGGATTCACGTCACCGAGCGCGTCGCCCTCTGGACCGCCCTGAACCCGCACAACGCGACGTACATCGCGACCAAAAAGGACCGCCTCGGCCACGAGGAGTGATCCGCCCTACCGCACTTTCAGCGTCGCGAGCCCGATCAGGCCGAGAACGCACGCGATGATCCAAAACCGGATGACCACGGTTGTCTCCGACCATCCCAGTTTTTCAAAATGGTGATGCAAAGGGGCCATGCGGAAAATGCGTTTGCCCGTGAGCTTGAACGAGGCCACCTGGAGAATGACCGATACGGTCTCGGCCACAAACAACCCGCCGACGACCGCCAAAACAATTTCGTGCTTGATGATGACGGCGATCATCCCAAGGGCCGAGCCGAGGGCCAACGAGCCCGTGTCGCCCATGAACACCTGTGCGGGCGGCGCGTTGTACCAGAGGAACCCGAGGCACGCGCCCGCCAAGGCTCCGCAGAAAACGGCCAATTCCCCCGCGCCGGGAACGTGGTGGATTTGCAGGTAATTCGCAAACACCAGGTTGCCCGCGAGGTACGCGATCAGCCCAAAGGATAGCGCGACAATCATGACCGGCACCGAGGCCAGACCATCGAGCCCGTCCGTCAGGTTCACCGCGTTGCTCGCGCCCACAATAACAAACGCCGAAAACGCCAGGAATCCCAAAAAGCCTAGGGGGATCATCACGTCTTTGAAGAACGGCACCGCCAGCGCGGTCGTGTTCGGCCCGTCGCCTGCCACGTTCAGAACGGCCAAAACTCCGCCGACCGCGATCAGGCCCTGCAGAGCGAGTCGCAGCCGCGCCGAAAGCCCCGCCGTATGCCGCCGAACAAGCTTCCGGTAATCGTCCGCGAATCCAATAAGGCCAAACCCCACCGTGACCGCCAAGACAATCCACGCGTACCGGCTCCCAAGGTCCACCCAGAGCAGCGTGCTGAGGGTAACCGAGACCAAAATCATGAGCCCGCCCATGGTGGGCGTGCCCTGCTTTTTCAGATGAGTCTCTGGCCCGTCCGAACGGATGGGTTGCCCCTCGCCTTGCCGCGCCTTCAACCAACGAATCAGCGGTGGACCGATCCAGAAACTCACGACCAACGCCGTCAGCAGCGCCCCACCCGTCCGAAACGTCAAATAGCGAAACACGTTGAAAAATGTGACATCCGACGCGAACGGTGTCAGCAAATGGTAGAGCATAGCTACGTCCTTGGTGGAGGCGGAAACGGGCCCGAGGGTCCTCATCCTACGCGCCCTTTTGCCGTCAAGTCACGCGGATTCCGGACCCGGCAAATCGGAATAAACGTGTCGCTCTCCCCAAGGGTCTTCCACGGTCCAGCATGGGAGCGTGGAGGCGGTGGCGTAGGTGGGACCCACGGGGACTTTGCCAAAACCGCCGGGGATATCCAAGACCAACGTTGGTTGTGCCAGCCCCGAGACACGGCCGCGCACACTCCGCATCAAGTCCTGGGCCCGCCGCAGGGGAACGCGGAAATGCGCGGTTCCCGGAGCACGGTCCAAAATGTGCAGGTAAGCTGGCTTGATGCCGTTTTCAAAGAGCGTTCGCAGCAACGCCTCCAGCGACTCGGGCGTGTCGTTCACCCCGCGCAAGAGGACGCTTTGCGCGAACAACGAGATCCCCGCTCGCATCAGACGACCGCAAGCCGCCCGCGCCTCGTCCGTCATCTCGCGGGCGTGGTTGCAATGGAGGACACCGTAAACGGGCTTGAGCCCCGCGCCACGCAGCGCCCGCGCCAAGCTGGACGTAACCCTTGACGGGTCGGCCACCGGAACGCGGGTGTGAAAACGTACGACGCGCACATGCGGGAGGACCTGCAAACGGCGCACAATCGCGCCAAGCCGTCGGGCCGAGAGCGTTAAGGGGTCGCCACCGGAGAGAATCACCTCCCGGATGGCTGTATGCTCGGCAATCCAGGCCAGCGCCGCGTTGATCGCGGCGAGGGTGAGCGAACGCTCCCCCTCCAACAGCCCTTGCCGGAAACAGAATCGGCAGTGCACAGAGCACGCTGAGGTGACTTTGAAGAGCACCCGATCCGGGTAGCGACACACAAGTCCCCGCACGGGCGTATGCACATCGTCCCCAATCGGGTCTATGCGTTCGTCCGCGTAGGCATCATCTTCTTCCGCCGATGGCAGAACCTGCGCCGCGATGGGGTCGTGCGGATCAGCCGGGTCAATCAGCGCCGCAAACGCGGGAGGAATCAGGGGGCGAAACGCAGACATGGAGACTCGCGGACATACGTGCGCAAGCGCCCCTCAAGCGGCACGGGGCCCTTTTCTGGCAGACCCAGCGTTTAGGCCTTTTTCTTGGCCTTCGCTGGCTTGGCAACGGTCGTTGTGAGCTTGATCTTCTCGCCGCTCTTCGCCTCAAGAGCCGCCGAAGCTTCTGCAGCCTCCGGTTCCTTCTTAGCCGTCAGGCCCCCGAAACGCTTGTTGAACTTGGCAAGCTGCGTGCCACGGTCCACCGCGCGGTGAAGACCTGTCCATGCCGGATGGGTCTTGGGATCCACATCGAGGCTCAAACGGTCGCCCGTCTTGCCCCAGGTGCTGCGAGTCGTGAACTCGGTTCCATCCGTCATCACAACGGTGATGGCATGATAATCAGGGTGAATCTCGGGCTTCATCGTACCTACCGCCTTGTGTGTTGCTTCGGACAAAAGACATCCCTAGGGTCCCGAGCCCTTCCGAGCCCCCCCTACCTCCCGCCCTTCTAGGAAAAGCCACGCCAAAAAGCAAGAGGCCTGTTCAACCCCTCTGTTGTTGGGCAGGCTTCTTGAGTAGAATCCCGTCCGACCCCGTTGAGTCCTTCGGTTAACGACATCGGCGTGTTGCACCAGAATCCAGGAGTTTTCCAGCATGGCTCAACGTCGTCACGTCATTGTTGGCAACTGGAAAATGAACGGATCTTCCGTTTCGGCGCGGCGGCTTGCGGACGATCTGGCGCAGCGCGCCAACGCGCAAAAGCCGCTGCCGTTTGATGTGGTCATCTGCCCTCCCTTTCCGTTGATCGTGCCCGTGCTCGAATCGCTGACAGGCTCGCCCCTCCATGTCGGCGGTCAGGATGCTCATACGGATCTGCAGGGCTCTTACACAGGCGACGTGAGTCCGGTCTTGCTCGCGGACCTGGGATGCCGGTACGTGATTCTTGGCCACTCCGAGCGCCGCACCGCGCACCAAGAGACCAGCGCTACGGTGGCCGCGAAAATGGCGGCGGCTCAAAAGGCCGGACTTCAAACGATCGTTTGTGTCGGCGAGAGCCAGGACCAACGTGATCAAGGTGAGGACGAAGCCATCGCCGTTGTGGTGGACCAGTTGCTGGCCTCCCTCCCCCCGAATGTCGCTGCCACCCATTTGCTCGTGGCCTACGAACCCCTGTGGGCCATCGGGACCGGGCGGCAACCGAAGGTCCGCGACATCCGGACGATCCATCGTGCGATTCGAAAGGCCCTGGGTCCTTGCGGCGAAACAACCCCCGTTCTTTACGGAGGCTCGGTCACGGCGGCCAACGCCCTCGCCCTGCTGCACGAGCCCGAGGTGGACGGCGTGTTGGTCGGCGGAGCAAGCTTGGACGCGGATTCGTTCTGGGCCATTGCCGAAGCCGCTCGCTGATCCTTGCGCGGCACGGCCTTAAGGAACGATTCCAGAACGTCATACATCGTAACGCCAGGTGATTTGGGGGCCCGGTTCCTCTTTCCTAGAATAGCCTCCGCGCGGGTCCGACGGCCCGCCAAGGGCTCGCGGACGATGGAATCAACTCTCTCCCTGCCGGGGACACGCCAAAAAACGCTGGCTCGCGCAGTGGCCTGCGAGGGAATCGGCGTGCATGCGGGGCGAACCGCCCGTATGACCTTGAATCCGGCGGAACCCGACACGGGCATTGTGTTTGTGCGCACCGACTTGGTGAACGGCGCGCGCGTGATTCCCGCACGGTGGGATCATGTTGTGGATACGCGCCTGTGCACAGTGCTCGGCAACGGGCATGGCGGACTTGTGGCGACGGTGGAGCACCTGATGGCAGCGCTTCACGCGGCGGGCGTGGACAACGCGCGGGTTGAGCTGGACGGTCCCGAAGTGCCCGTGATGGACGGTAGCGCCGAGGCGTTCTCGACGTTGATCGACGAGGTGGGTCTTGTTGACCAAACGACTCCCCGGCGGGTTTTGCGGGTCCTGAAGACGGTGCGCGTGGGTGAGGGAACCCGCGTGGCCGAACTGGTGCCCTCCCCCACCCCGCTCTGGACGTTGGAAATCGCTTTTCCCAAAACGCCGGTGATTGGGACGCAGCGTCTCGAATCGTTGGCGCTCACCCCGGCGCTGTTCCGCCATGAAGTGGGCCGCGCACGGACATTCGGTTTCTGGGAAGAAGTCGACCAGTTGCGCCAAAAGGGTCTTGCGCTGGGCGGATCGCTGGATAACGCCATTGTCATCAAGGACGGCGCGGTGATGAACGAAGGCGGCCTGCGCTACAAAGACGAATTCGTGCGTCACAAGTTGCTCGACGCCGTGGGCGATATGGCGTTGGCCGGAGCCACCGTGCTCGGCCACTTCCGGGGCAACGGATCGGGCCACGCCCTCAACAACCAGCTTTTGCGCACGCTGTTCTCGGATCCTGCCGCGTGGCGTCTGGAGCAAGCCGAGGGCCGTTGAGAATCACGGCACGGCTTCAAGGCTTTCCAACGCTCCAAGATAACGTTGGGGCTGAGGGCCGTTGGGATTCTTTCCCTAAGATTCGTACGTCACGAGGCTTGTCACGGGGACGTCCAATCGGGCTCGACCGCCGAGGCTAGCGAGTTCGATGACAAACGCCGCGCGAATGACCTCGGCCTGAAAACGGCGGGCCAGGGCCACGGTCGCGGCTGCCGTGCCGCCCGTGGCCAAAAGGTCATCCACGACCACGACGCGTTGGCCCGGACGGAGGAAACCTTCCTGAATCTCAAGCGTGTCCGTGCCGTATTCGAGGGCGTAGCTGTGAGACACGGTTGCGCCCGGCAACTTGCCCTTTTTGCGCACCATGACAAACCCGATTCCCAAAGCCGCTGCCAAAGGAGCCGCCACCAGAAACCCACGGGATTCAATGCCCAGCAACACCTCGGGCTTTTCCGGAGACAGATCAGCGGCCAGACGCTCCACGGTTGTCTTCCACGCGGGCCCGTGCGCAAGCAGCGTCCCGATGTCGTAGAAAAGAATCCCCGGCTTTGGGAAGTCGGGCAGGGTGCGGATGTGGTCTTTCAGGTTCATCGGAAGTGCTCTCGCTGCATGAAAGTGGGAAGGTGAGTTTAAGGCTTGCGCCTCTTTTATACGACGGCACATTCTGTGCCGTGTTGCAGGAGAGCGTTGCAAGGCTGGAAGAGGGGTCGTTTCGCTACGCTCGCAATGGCGGGAGAGATTCTTCGGCTTGCGCAAAACGTTCGCGCCACCGCGCGACCTCGGCCCGGACGCGTTCAGGCGCAGTGCCGCCAAAACTCGTACGACGGAGAACGGCGCGCTCAACATCCAGGACCGTGAACACGTCGGCGGTTAGGCGCGGCTCAATCGCCTGCATGTCGGCAAGGGGCAACTCATCCAAGCGGCACCCCTTCGTCTCGGCCAGAACAACAATCCGGCCCGTCACGTGATGCGCTCGGCGGAAAGGCAAGTTCAGGGTTTGCACCAGCCAATCCGCGAGATCCGTCGCCGTCACATAACCCCGCGTTGCGGCGGCCCGCATCGCCTTCAGGTCGGGCTCCATCGCGGCCACGAGCCCGGTCATGGCGGCGGCCATGATCTCCAGGTCATCGGCCGCCCGGAAAACGGGGAGCTTGGTCGTGTGCAGGTCTTTGTTGTAGGCCAGCGGCTGGCCCTTCATCACCGTCAAAAGCTGCATCAGCGCCCCGATGGGCGAGGCCGATGTCGCGCGGACGAGCTCGGCGGCGTCGGGGTTGCGCTTTTGCGGCATGATCGAACTGCCGGTCGTGAACGTTTGCGGCAACTTCACGAACCCAAACGCCGGGGTGGACCACAGGATAACTTCCTCGGCCAGGCGCGAGAGATGCACGCCCGCGATGCTCGCGGCGGCCAGGTAGTCCAATGCAAAATCCCGGTCGGAAACGGCATCAAGCGAATTGTGCGAGGGGCCCGCAAACCCGAGGTCCTTGGCCGTTCGTTCGCGGTCAATCGGGAACGAGGTCCCGGCGAGCGCAGCAGCCCCCAGCGGACATTCGTTCATCCGGGCGCGGGCGTCACGAAACCGGCTGATGTCGCGCTCGGCCATTTCCGCGTACGCGAGCAGATGATGCCCGAACGTGATCGGCTGGGCCGGTTGAAGGTGCGTGAATCCCGGCATGACCGTGGCGGCATAGCGTTCGGCTTGGTCCACGAGCGCCCGTTGGAACGCTTGCAGCCCTGCCACAGCACGGTCCATCGCACGGCGAACCCAGAGCCGAAAATCCGTGGCCACCTGGTCATTGCGCGACCGCGCGGTGTGCAGCCGTCCCCCGGCCTCCCCGATGAGGGATGCAAGACGCGATTCGATGTTCATGTGAACGTCTTCAAGATCAGGCGTGAGGACAAACTGCCCATCGCGGACTTCTTGGCGTATCGCGAGAAGGCCACCCCGAAGAGCCTCACCGTCCTCGGGGGTGATGATCCCCTGTACGGCCAGCATAGCGGCGTGCGCCAGCGAAGCTTCGATATCCTCGGCGATCAGGGGCCGCTCGGCGTCCAGGCAGACGTTGATTCGGGCGAGCGCCTCGGCGGGGCCCGCGCTGTAATGCCCTCCCCACATCGGGTTGACCCCGGACGCGGGCGGCAGAGAGGGTGAGGGTTCTTTCATGCAGACCCTTTATCATAAGCTCTGGGAACGAGGCTAGCGCTCCCCAGTAAGATTCGTTATTCCCATTCCACAAAATCGAGGTCGACACCGTAGCCTCGCCGACGGGATCAATCTAAAAACGATGCTGGCTTTCAAAGCCGACAAATTGTGTGACAAATGGGTATCATGCATTTTGTTCCTTTCAGCATTTTGGCCTCGCCATGATCCTCAAACCCTCGCGTTCTTTTGTGTTGGTGGTTGGGGAGGAAGGCGCGTTGCTGGTTCCTCCCGACGGATTGGCCGCCGAGCCCGCGCCCCTGTTTGTGCCAGGAAATCCGGATAACGACTCCAGCGTTGCTCCCTTCCTCAACCTTCTCCGTGCGCATCCGCGCGTGCCGATCCTTCTGCTGGCCGACACGTTGGCCCAAGACTACAGCCTGACGACTCTTCCGCCCGGTCTTGGCCTGGGAGATCGGCGCAAGCTTTTGCAGCGGCGGCTGCGTGCAGCGTTCCCCCACGACGATCTCGGCGGCGTTCGCGTGCTGGCGGGACAACGTCCCCGCCGTGCCCTTTTGGTGGGGCACGAACGGGGAGGCGTTCTGGAATCGTGGCTCACGCGGTTGGAAACGCTGCCCAACCCCTCGGGCACGGTAGCCCTTGCGCCGCTTGAAAGCGCGTCCCTTGTGCCGCAACTGTTGCCCGAGGCGCGGAAGGGCTGGGGACTTTGGGTTTCGCGGGAGCGCGTCGGGGGCGTTCGCCAAATCCTCACCTACGCGGGCGAGCTGATCCTCACGCGCCTGTTACCCTCCTGGCCCGTGGAAGGGAGCGTCGCGTTTGGCGCGGCGGCGCTGACGATCGACCTTCGCGCGACGCTTGAGCATCTCGCGCGGAAGAACATCGCCGACCCCCGCGAGGTTTCGATTCTGATTCTCGCACCGGAATCGGAGCACGCGATTCTTGGGAACCTTGACGTTCCTGCAAAGCGACTTGTCACGCTCTCCCCGCACGAGGCCGCGCGGCGGCTGGGGTTCGCCTATGCGCCACGGCCCGATGATCCGTGGGGCGACACACTGCACGCTCTCGCGGTACGGCGCGCGCATCGCGTGATCTTGCCCCTGCAACATCCCGCGACGGCACGGCGGGAACGCGCGGCGCGGATCGGGGCGCGAGGTCGGATTGCAGCGTGGGTCGTGGGGCTTGTGGCCCTGCTGGTCCTCGGCGTTCTGGGAACGCAGACCCTTTTGCAAATCCGCGCGAACACGCGGCTGGAATCCGCTCTGATGGCTCGCACGCGCATTCCCTTTGCGCCAGAATCCCTCACGGGCCTGGATCGCCTCCAAGCCGCGTTTGAACGAAAGACGTTTTTCCAAGCTCCCCCCCCCTTGCTTCCCGTGCAAGGCGTCCTGACTCCCGTGGCCGAGGCGCTGGCTTCCGCCGAGATGCATCCCCGTCAGTGCCTCTACGAAGCGTCGCCGGGAACGACTCCCACCTTTGGGACTCTCACCCTGACGTTTCCCGAGGACACCGCGCCTGAGGCCCTTGCCCAAGGCCGCGCGACGTTCCTCCGCGCCTTGGCCACGACAAGGCCGCTGATGCGGCTGCAGACTCCGCCGACGTCCGACACCCCGGACGACCGCACGTGGATTCTTCGGGAAGGAGGTTCCTGAGTCATGCCCACCTCCCCTCTACTCCTCGCACCGCAGATGGATCACAGCCCTGATTCTGGGGCTTGGAATGTTGATCGGTGGCGGCGGATTCCTGAACGTTCTCAAGGATCAAGCGACCGCGCGGCATATCCAGCTTGAAGCGCGTTGGACGGAAAGGGCGAACGCGGACCAACGCCGTGCCCGTGACGCCGCAAGTGCGGAAGACCTTGCCCGTCGCCTATCCCCTGCAGAGATCGATTCGGCGCTCCGTCCAACAAACACGCGCCGAGTCCTTGCTTGGTTGGAGGCCGAAGCAGCGGCGGCCCGGATGTACGGCTTTTCCGCGACTGCCGAACGCCTGTCCCCGTCGGACGCGGAACCTCTGTTGCCCGGCCTTGTCCCCTACCGCGTCACGTTGACGGGCCAAGCCCCCCACGACGGTATGGCGGTTGCGTTTCTGTCGGACGCCCTGTCCCGCCTTCCAGGGCGCGTCACCTTGACTCGCCTGACGATGGAACGCCTCGGGCCCGAGGCCCCCTCCCCTCGCCACGTCGGTTGGATCGCCACGCTGATGTGGATCACCAACGCCCCATCGCCTTAACGAAATTTGGTCCCCCGATTTTGTAACCACAATTAAATTGCAACCCCTTCGATGATCGGGCAAAAAGAAAGCATGGGGTTTGAGGGAGACGACGCGAAAGACGCCGCCAACCGGCGCAAGCACGGAATCGGCTTCGATTCCGTTGATGCGTTTGATTGGGAAGGGGCGGTACTTGCGCCCGACACACGACGCGATTACGGCGAGGAACGAATTGTCGCGTTTGGGTTCCTCGAGGATCGGCTGCACGTGTGCGCCTTTACCTTGCGCGGGGAAGCGCGTCGGATCATCAGTTTGCGCAAAGCGAATGCACGGGAGGAGCGAATCCATGAGCAAATTACACAAGCCCTTGACGAATAAGGCCGGTGATATCCGGACGCTCACAGCCTCCGACATAGCGCTCTTTCGCCCCGCGCGGGAGGTGGACCCGACGCTTGTTGCAGCTTACAAAGCCGGGACTCTGAGGTACCGAGGTCAGCGCGGTAAACAAAAAACGCCGACGAAGGCCCAGGTCACGCTCCGCCTTGATCCCGAGACGTTGGCGTTTTTCAAAGCCAAAGGCCCCGGCTGGCAGACTCGCATCAACGAAGTCCTCGGCCTCTTTGCGCATGCGGCGAGGTAGGAACCAGACGACAAACGACGGAGGACAGAAAACTGACAGGGCTCCCCTCTCAGGGCTTTTCAACGCCCCCTATCCAAGCACGATCATCTTTGAAGCGGACGCAGCGGCCCCTCCCGACGAACGTCTGGACCCAGAGCCGTTTTTCGGGGGCGGCTGAACCCGGAATCCAAGCTTTCGCCGGGATTGATGACGAGAGGGGGAGAGGGCGGGACAAACACCGAACCCGTCGATCAATCCGTCTCTCCCTCGCACGGGGCGGGTGGGTGTTGCGGCGCGTAGGCTAACGGAGGGATTCGGAAACGGCAACGGAACCCAGCCAACGTCCTACGAACTGAATCTGTTCGACCGCGTGAAACCGGAGGGGGCGAGGCGGCCAGACTGGGCGCGGTCCCCCAGCCAGGGACGGGCATCGGGCTCCGTGCGGACGCGCTCGCCGCTTTGCCACTGGAGCCCCTCGGCCAATTTCAGGGTCATGACGTCGGACAATTCACCGTCCTTGTAGCGCTGCAGGATGACGCCGCGCCCCTTGACCATTTCGGGCACCTGATCCAACGGGAAAAGTAAGATCTTGCGGTTTGTGCCAATCACGCCCACGTGGTCGCCCTGTACAAGCGCAAGAGCCGCCGCACGGTCGGGCGCATCCACGACCAGCACCTGTTTCCCGGCTTTGGTCTGGGCCAGAATGTCCTCCGCCTTCACCACAAACCCTCGTCCCTGGCGCGAGGCGAGCAGAAACTTTTGCCCCGGTTGGTAGGGCAGAAGGGTCAGAATGTCGGCCTCGTTCGGCAAGTCCACCAGAAGTCGCACGGGCTCCCCAAACCCGCGCCCTCCGGGGAGCTTGTCCACGTTCAGGGTGTAAAACCGCCCGTTGCTAGCGAACAGAAGGGCCTTGTCCAGCGTGGTGGTCTCCAGCGCAAAGAGACCCTCGTCGCCCTCCTTGTGCTTGACCTGTGTCAGATCGAGCCCGTGCCCGCGCAGGGCCCGGATCCAGCCCTTCGCGGAACAGAGGACGGTCACGTCCTCGCGCGGCGCGGTGGCCTCCGGCGGCATGTCCACAAGCGCCACGGAAGGCGCGGCAGCCAAGAGCGTGCGGCGGGCGCCAAGCCGCGTCGTGGGCCCCATGGATTCGCGCAAGGCGGCAATGTCCGCATCCACGCGCTGCCACCTGGCGGCTTCGCTGCTGAGCAGGCGTTTCAGCTCCGCCTGTTCCTGGGCGAGGGTTTTTTGCTCGCGCTTGATCTCCATCTCCTCCAACTTGCGGAGGGAGCGCAGGCGCATGTTGAGGATCGCCTCGGTTTGCGTGTCCGTGAGGCTAAACGTCTGCATCAGGACGGGCTTGGGCTCGTCCTCCGTGCGGATGATGCGGATCACCTCGTCGAGGTTTAGGTACGCGATCCGCAAACCCGAGAGAATCTCCAGGCGGGATTCGATCATCCCCAAACGGTGACGCGAACACCGCAAGAGCACATCCTGCCGATGATCCAGCCAGGCCTGCAACGCCTCGCGCAGGTTCATCACGCGCGGCACGCCGTCCTTATCCAGCACGTTGAGGTTGAGCGGAAAACGCACCTCAAGCTCGCTCTGGCGGAAGAGCGATTCCATCAGAACGGCCGGGTCCACGTTGCGGCTCTTGGGTACAAGAACCAGGCGCACATCATCGGTGGATTCGTCCCGAATGTCATCCAGCAAAGGGATCTTGCGGGCCATCAGGAGGTCCGCGATTTGTGCAATCAGACGGGCCTTGGGCACCTGGTAGGGCATTTCCGTGACGATGATTTGCCACGCGCCTTGGCGGAGCTCTTCCTTGATCCACGCGGCACGAAGGCGGAAACCGCCTCGGCCTGTGGTGTAAGCCTCGTGGATGGAATCGGGCGGCTCAATCAGCACGCCGCCCGTCGGGAAATCGGGCGCTGGCAAAAGGCGCAACAGGTCCGTGATGGACGCGTCGGGGCGCTGGATCAGCAGGCGCAGCGCGTCGCAGAGCTCGGCGATGTTGTGCGGCGGAATCGAGGTTGCCATGCCGACGGCAATGCCCGATGCGCCGTTAGCCAAAAGATTTGGGAACGCGGAGGGCAGAACCAGGGGCTCGTCGCCTGAGCCGTCGTAGGTCGGGCGGAACGCGACGGAATCCTCGTCAAGCCCGTCCAACAAAAGCTCGGCCACGTCCGTCAGCTTAGCTTCGGTGTACCGCATCGCGGCGGGGTTATCGCCGTCAATGTTACCGAAATTGCCCTGGCCTTCCACGAGCGGGTAACGCTGGGCAAAGTCTTGCGCGAGACGCACGAGGGCTTCGTAAACCGCCGTGTCGCCGTGCGGGTGGAACTTGCCGATGACGTCGCCCACGACGCGAGCAGACTTTTTCGGCATCTGCGCGGGTTTCAGCCCCAGCGCCCGCATAGCGAACAACAGCCGCCGATGCACGGGCTTCAGCCCATCGCGCACATCGGGCAGCGACCGGGCCGTGATGGTGGACAGCGCATAGGCCAGGTACCGCTCGGACAAGGCGGTTGCAAGCTTGGCCTCCTGCACAGCCAGAGGCAGAGGTGGTTCAGGGGCGCGGGCAGCGAGGGAGCGGAGCATACGGTTCAGACGACAGAAAACAGGGATCAGGGATTAGAGGGCCAAGGGCAGGGATCCGGGATCCGCGCCCAAGGCCCCGCACCCCTAGCAGGCAGAACCCGGCGGCTCAAGAGGGACCAATCTGTCGTCTTCGCCTCCCTGACCCCTCTCCAACGAAACGTTTGTGGCATAATGGACAAAATGGGTCGCTAATTTTAGGACAACCCCTTGATGTGCATGACAAAAAGGGGGGTTTTTGAGATGAATGCCAAAAAAAGTGTCCCGATTGCGGTTCGCAAGTCCTCAAAAGGTAGGGGGTAAGCCGAGGGCGACAACGGTACCGATGCAAGGTGTGTGAGCACGTTTGGCGTGCAGGAAAGCGATCTCAAAAGTCGGTGCCGGAGGCGTATCGACAGTATGCGGCGGGACGACAAACGCTTGCGGATTTAAGCAAACGCACGGCGTGTTCAGAGCGCACGTTGCGGCGTCACTTTGACAGGTATGAACCGCCCATCGTCCCGCGTGAGGTGCCGTCCTTCCCTGTGGCGCTGACGTTTGACGCGACGTTTTTTGGGCGCGGTTACGGCCTGATAGTTTACCGCGCTCTGGGGAAAAACATCCACGGGAGCGAGATCAAAAGCGAACGCCTCGCCGACATGCGTGCCGGACTCGAGCATCTGCAGGCGCAGGGCTGGAGGTTCTCCAGCGTCACGATCGATGGCCGGAAAGGCGCGGTAACGCTCATCAAAACGATGTTTCCGAACGTGCCGATTCAGATGTGCATCTTTCATCAGCAGCAGATTGTTCGTCGCTATTTGACGTGTCGCCCCAAGACTCATTGCGGTATCGAGACCAAACGCCTGGCCGACACGATGAAGGATCTGTCTGAAGCCGAGTTCACGTCACGCCTGCAAAATCTGCTGGATCGCTACGCCGATTTTCTGAAAGAGCGCAACGAGCTCGGTCAATTCAAACACCGCACGCTGCGCAGCGCTGTTCGCAGTCTTCGATCAAACTTGCCCTTCCTTTTTACCTTC
>CAIPYM010000053.1 GCA_903869345.1 uncultured Pseudomonadota bacterium | reverse complement strand
GCGAGCTTAAGGCCTTGAAGTTCCTCTCACCCTATGAGAAAATCCTCTCAGAGTGGCGAGATCACCCACACCTTTTTCACTCAAACCCTCTCCACTACTTATTGGGACCAAACAGTTAAGGGCTAGGCGGCGACGGCCTGTAGGCCGCCGCCTCCCCCCCCTGGGCGTCGTACCACCGAGACAGGATGTGGCCCTCCTCCTGCCTCGTCGGTGGCACTGCCTCTTGCCTCAAGCTCCCTCGCAACAGTTCTCCAATCGTGTTCCATTCCAAGGGTCCAAAGATGTCTTCCTATGGTTTGAGTATTTTGACCCGTCGCCAATAAAACCGCGCGTGTTTCTGGTGTGGCGGCCTCATCAAGAAGCTCAATCTCAATGCGCCCCTGGGTAATATTAAGGGGGACGCCCAAGAAAGCCCCGCGCAAGCTTCCAACCCCGTAGAATGTTGCTGCATCTGGGGGCAAGCGTATACCCAAGGGGTACGACAGAAGAGGTTTTCCAAATCCAAGCCAAGCCCCGGCTAGAGCTGCAATTCGCTCTCCCGCTTCCACAAACGGGGTCATGCTAACCCCGTTTCCGTTTGCGATGCGATCTCGGACCAGGTCATCTCCATACTCACGCACTCGTTCAACAAGCAATTGGACATTTTCTGCAACAAGCCCTAATTTTTGAGAAACTTGTTCAGCAACAGGGACAAGATACATGCTTTCCGGTAAATGTGCGCCCAATATCCATGTCTTGTTGATGGCAACTCTTCTATCCAACAGACGTTCTTGATCATCTTCGGTGGCGGGCTCATTGGGCTTATTCAAGCTTGCTCCCAGTAAAGCTCGCAAGCGCAACGTATCAATATCAACACCAATGCTATGAACGAAGGGGAAAGCACCCAGGGGTCCACCCGAACGCCCGAGATTATATGCTAAGAAATCAGACAGGTTGGTGGCAACAACAACAGGGGTGTTTGTGTCGGTGTTATCAGCTATCACTTGTCCGTAAGCGTATGTTCCTTGTGCATTGACAATGGCATGTGCGAGACGTCCCTTAGCGTTGTGCGTCGTTTCCAGGTGGTCAGCGATCGTCGGTGTAAGTCTTTCCCCGTGTCCGAAAGCGATGAAGTGTGCCTCTCCAAAGGCCTTCTTACATGCATCGAAATCGCCAATATGTGTTCCCTCGAGCTGGATGATTCCAGAAGTGGGGGGGCGAGAGGCTAAGGATCCCTGCAATTCGCTGATCAGATGGGCAGCTGCACCTGGCCTGCGGCCTATTATGGTGAGAATCACCTTTTGTCCCGAACTAGGGCCGTTGCGCACAAAGGAAGCAACCATGTGAGTGATCACATGGCCAGTGCCCGTTACAACAACCTTCATTGCTTTCCGATCGTTCATCACATCCTCAAAAGGCGCTTATCCTAAGCGCGGTTCCATGCACACTAGCGGGTTTTTTTATTTTCACCAAACACCGTCCACATAAAATTGAACTGGTGCCGGTAGGCCCTGGCCGCTGCGGGCGAGGCGATCATGACGAATTCCGTCTCTTTCCCGCTGACATCAATCAGCACGAGGGTATCTTCGTACACGCAAAAGGCGACATCGCTCGGCGTATCATCGGTGAGGTAACGAACGTCATGATACGGCAGGGAAGGGGCCTTGTTTTTGCTGCACACGGGGGAAAGAATCCTAATCTTAACATCTTTCAGCTTGAGCATCCGTTCGGAATGGAACTTGAGATAGTCGCCGATGTTCCTTTGGAACAGTTCGTGGCTGACGTTGTATTCGCAGATGAATTTACGGTCCCGTGCTTCGGGGTTCTGCGCTGCCGCATAAAGCTGGTCGAGGAAGAATGTGAACCCGTCCTTATCGCGGAAGGTGATGAGTTTATTCAGTGTTTTCGCCACGCCTTCGTCTTCCGTAAAACGAACGCCGAGCAAGGTCATGGCGCGCAAAATCGCTTGGATTGTCCCCGTCTGAGGCTTGAAGCGGCCGAGCTCCAGGTTCTTGATGGTCTCTTCGGAAACCCCGGCTACCTTACCGAACGCGACACGCGAAAGACCGACCAGGTGGCGGGCGGCGGACAGTTGGGCAGGGGTGAAAAGCATGGGATTCTTCCCTCATTTTTTCGCACAATCGAGGCGTATTCTAATCCCTTCGGGTAAAGAAATCAACCCGAAAGCAATTTCTAAGGGTTAACCTACCTGCATTAATACTTTCATCCAAGGAGAAGGGGGGCCTCGTCGTCGTCCCGGCGGAGGCCGGGACCCCGAGGGGGTGAGGGAGCACCCAGGACTCCATCGGGATTCCGGCTTTCGCCGGAATGACGGTGGTGGGGTCGGGATGACGGTGCTTTTTTTCGACGACATGGCACGGGTTCTGCATCGGAGGTCTGTGCGACGGGGATTCGGCATGACGGATTGCGCGTTGCGTTCGAACTCACGAGGCCGAGGAGCTCCTGTTTTCCATGCAAGCGCCCAGTCTTATCCTTACGGGTTACCAGGATTCGCTCAGGCGGGCGGTGGACGTTGTGGCGCAGAACGTTGCCAACAGCACGACGGCTGGTTTCAAGCGCAAGGAGGTGTTGTTCAGCACGTACCTCGCGCAAACGGCTCCGCGCCAGACATGGGCGTTTGGGTTCGATGCGGGGACGCTCCGGGACACGCAGCAGGGGTCGCTTTTGCCGACGGGCAACCCTCTGGATGTCGCCATTCAGGGGCCGGGGTATTTTCCGATTCAGACCCCGAGTGGCGTTCAGTACACCCGCCACGGCAATTTCCAGCTGAGCAAAAACGGCCAGATTGTCACGGCGAACGGGTACCCGCTTTTGGACGAAGGGAAGCAACCCTTCTCGGTGCCCAGCGATGCGGAAGATTTAACGCTGGCCGCCGACGGCACGCTGACGGCCCGCACGGGCGGGTCCACGACGCCCAGCATCCTCGGCAAGATGGGGGTCATGAATTTCAAACGGGAGCAAGACCTGCGCGAGATGGGCAACGGGCTTTACACCACCCGTCAAACGCCTCAGCCCGTCACGGACAGTCACCTTGTGCAGGGCGCGACGGAAAACGCCAACGTGCAGACAGTGAAGGAAATCACGGACCTGATCGAGATGCAACGTGCGTACGAAACCGCCGCGCATCTGCTGGAGATGGACCACCAACGCCAAACCACCGCCATCACGCGGCTTGCGAAGTCAACGGGTTAAAGGTCGTCGTGTAACATACCCTAAGAGCGAAGGATTTTCCCCATGCGTGCGCTTGGTATTGCCTCCACCGGCATGTTGGCTCAACAGCTCAACGTGGATGTTATTTCCAACAACATCGCGAACCTTTCAACGACCGGGTTCAAGCGCTCCCGCGCCGAGTTTCAGGACTTGATTTACGACAGCATCCGGCGCGTGGGCTCGCCGTCCTCGGACACGGGCACGCTTTTGCCGTCGGGGTTGCAGGTGGGCCTCGGCGTCAATCCCGTGGCCACCTACCGCATCAACGAACAGGGCGCTCCCACCCTCACAAGCAACCCCTACGATTTGGCGATTCGCGGGCGAGGGTATTTCCAGGTTCAACGGCCGGATGGCACGACGGCGTACACGCGCGACGGGTCGTTTCAGCTCAACGCCGATGGGCAATTGGTCACGGCGGACGGGATGCCGGTGTTGCCCTCCATCAACGTGCCGCAAAACGCCACGTCGGTGACGATCAACTCGTCGGGGCAAGTGACGGTCACGAGTGATGGGCAAACGCAGACGCAGATTCTGGGGCAACTTCAGCTCGCGACGTTTGCGAACCCGGCGGGGCTGGAGGCGCTCGGCAGCAACCTGCTGGTCGAAACCGACGCCTCGGGTGCGCCCGTTGTCGGCAACCCGCAAGCCGCCGGGTTTGGCAATGTGCTGCAAAACGCGCTGGAAAGCTCGAACGTCAACATTGTTTCGGAAATCACGACGCTCATCACGGCCCAGCGCGCCTACGAGATGAACTCGCGCGTCATCAAGACGGCCGACGAGATGCTGTCGACCACCAGTCAGCTGAAGGGGTAGGCCATGCGAAAGGTGATACGCGCTGCCATCGTCGTTCTGGCCTTGCTCGTGGGGGGGGGAATCGTGGGGACGGGGGACGTGCGGGCCGAGGACAGAGCCGCGTCATCCCACGTGGCCGATTCCGCGTCCCTGCTGGATTCCGACAGGGGATCCGTGCCGAACGGCGAAGAAGTCTTTGCCGAAGGGCTGGAGGGCTCGCGGGGCGTTTTGGTGCGGCGCGAGGTGGCGGTGGACCGCGACACGGTGCGGCTCAGCGATCTGTTCACGGGGCTTGCGCCGGGGCAGGACCGGGAGATTTCCCGTGCCCCCGCGCCCGGAGGACGGTTTGTCCTGGACGCGCCGACGTTGCAGAAAATCGCGGTGCGTCATCGTCTTGTGTGGGCCCCCGCAAACCTGGACGAGCGGTGCGTTCTCACGCGGGCCACGACCCACGTCGGGGTGGACGCCGTACGCGAGGCCTTGCGGTCCCGCTTTGCGGAGCAAGGTGTCAAAGGCCGGATGGAGTTCACATTCGACCGGGGGGAGGTGGCCTGGGATCTCCCCGGTCACCAGGACGCGGCTGTCCGCGTCGCGCAGGCTAACTATGACCCGGCGACCAAGCGATTCCGGGCCGATCTTGAGGTGGGCACAAAACCCGTTCTTGCGGGACGAACGCTGACGGGACGTTTGGATTTGCAACAAGAAGTGCCTGTGCTGACTCGCGCGTTGGATGCGGGCGCGGTCTTGAGCGCCTCGGACGTGGACATGATGTTCCTCCCGGAAGAGCGCATGACTCCCGGCACGATCCTTTCGCTGGAAGGTGCGGTGGGGCGGGAGCTTCGCCGCTCTCTGGTGGCCGGGCGTCCCCTGACAAGCCGGGACCTGATTCCCCCTCGGCTGGTGACGCGTGGGACGCTGGTGACTCTGCGTATCGCCACGCCGACCTTGCAAATCACCTCCAAAGGCCGCGCGTTGCAGGACGGCGGGGAGGGTGAGACGGTGCGCGTCGTCAACACGCAAAGCCAGCGAGTTGTGGAGGGCCTGGTGGAATCCCCCGGCGTTGTGCGCGTGCCACTGGGCGCCCCGACGACGACCCGTGTGGCCGCGTTGAAGGAACGCCTCTGATGAACGCTTTTTGTTTCTTGCGCAACGTTGCGCTGCTGGGGCTTGTGGCCCTTGTGCCCGGATGCGGGGTGCTGGAGGGCATGGCGAATCGGTTTAACGACATCGGAACGGGCCCCAAGCTTGCGACCGTTCAAGATCCCAGCCCCATCGCGGGCCCAACGCCTGTACGGATGCCCATGCCTCCGCCCTCTGTGGGGTCGGCGCAGCCGAATTCGCTGTGGCAGACGGGGTCCCGCGCCTTTTTCCGGGATCAGCGCGCCGGGCGGGTGGGCGATATTCTAACGGTTGTCATTCAGATTGATGAAAAAGCGCAGTTGGCCAACGAGACCAAACGTTCCCGCGATAACACGGAAGCTGCCGGGATCACGAACCTTTTGGGGTTTGAGAACAAAATCAAGGATTATTTTCCCAACACGGTTGATCCCACGAGTCTCGTGAAGACGGGAAGCACGCTCAGCAACGACGGTAAGGGTTCGATTGATCGCTCCGAGAAAATCAATTTGCGCGTGGCGGCGACGATCACCCAAGTTTTGCCGAACGGTAATTTTGTGGTCGCGGGTCGGCAGCAAGTGGCCGTCAACCAGGACATGCGCGAACTGCAAGTGACGGGCGTTGTGCGGCCCGAGGACATTGCCTCGGACAACACCGTGAACTACGATCAAATTGCCGAGGCGCGCATTGCCTACGGAGGCCGAGGCACGCTCAACGATGTCCAGCAGCCGCGTTACGGCACGCAGATTCTGGACATCGTGATGCCCTTCTGATAGGGGACTGCGGGTGCGCCGACTTGTCTTTTCCTTGATGCTGATTTGGGGGCCGCTGGTGTTCGGCCTGACCGCGTGCGAGTCGGTCCCGGCCTACCGAGGCTATCGCCTGGACTCGGCCAACGTGGACGCCGTGAAAGTGGGGATCAGCACCCGCGAGGATGTGGAGAAAGCCCTCGGCTCGCCCAGTTTCACGGGCGCGTTCGATCCGAAGGTCTGGTATTATATCGGACGCCACACGGAACAAACGTCGTTTTTCACGCCGGAGGTCAAGGACCAAACGGGCCTGGAGGTTCGTTTTGATGAATCGGGGACCGTGGCAGCGGTGACGCCGCTTGCGCCCTCCGACCGTCCGACGCTTGAAGGCGTGGACCGCAGCACACCGACGTATGGCCACGACACGACGTTTTGGGAACAGTTGCTCGGGAGCCTCCGGCGTCCCAGTTTGCCCGGTGGTGGTGGCGCTTCGTCCCATCAATAAGTCCGTGCGTTGCGTTGCGCGGGGCGGCTTTCTATAACGGGGACGCAGAAGGCAACCGATCAGGGAGAACAAACCGATGAAGGTCGTTTTGGCGCAGCCTCGGGGTTTTTGCGCGGGCGTGGAGCGGGCCATTGAGATTGTGGAGCAGGCGCTGGAGCGCTTTGGCCCGCCCATCTACGTGCGGCACGAGATCGTCCACAACCCGCACGTCGTGCAGCGCTTGGCGGCCAAGGGCGTGCAATTTGTGGAGGAGACCGACGAAGTGCCCGAAGGGGCCGTGACGATTTTCAGCGCGCACGGCGTGGCCGAGACGGTGGAGAATCACGCGAACGAGCGGGGCTTGCGCGTCATTGACGCGACGTGTCCGCTGGTCTCGAAAGTGCATACCGAGGGGCAGCGGTACGCGCATCAGGGCCGCGAGATCATTCTGATCGGCCACGAGGGGCATCCGGAAATCGAAGGGACTCTCGGGCGAATCCCCGGCGTTGTTCATCTGATTTCCACGGTGGAAGATGTGGCCAAGCTGCAGGTGAAAAACCCGGACATGCTGGCTTACATCACGCAAACGACCCTCAGCGTGGACGATACGAAAGGCGTCATTGACGCTGTGAAGGCGCGGTTTCCCACCATCATTGGTCCGGCGACCAAGGACATCTGTTACGCGACTCAAAACCGCCAAGCCGCCGTGCGCGAATTGGCCAAACGGGTGGAGGTTGTGCTCGTCATCGGGGCGCACAACAGCTCGAACTCCAACCGTCTGCGCGAACGCGCCCAGGAAGGGGGCATTCCGGCCTACCTGATCGAAGACGCCTCGCATCTGGATCCCGCGTGGGTTGCGGGCAAGGAAACGGTGGGGATCACGGCAGGGGCGTCCGCGCCCGAGGACTTGGTTCAAGAGCTTATCGCTCGTCTGCGTGATCTGGGCCCGGTGGAGGTTTCGGTTCTTCCAGGCGTTGAGGAAAACGTGCACTTTCGCCTGCCGTTGTCGTTGACCAAAGCGGGGGCCGATGGGGACCGGGAGGAGGGTGATCTTCCCTCCGAGGTCCCCGAGGAAATCGAGACCGACGATAGGGCTTAGGGGTTGCTCTCCCTTCTTTCACCGTCACCCCGGCGAAAGCCGGGGGCCCGAGGGAGTCGTCAACGCTCTGCCAAGCCTCTCGAGGTCCCGGCCTTCGCCGGGACGACGAGGAGGTGTTTCGCCGCGTCTGCTTTCACCCTCACGTCTCCCGCTTTTGTTGCTCAATACGATTGTAGGAATTATCCCATTATTGAAAAAGTACGTCATTTTTCCTTGTTTGACCTTCCCAGGGCGTTTCTCCCTTTCGGGGAGTATGCTACCCTGAACGGGTGAACTTTGCCGGAGGGATGCACATGACGTCCGCGACACAGGTGATCGTCGCCTTGAGCCTTTTAGGAATGCTGGCCGGGTGCGGCAAGGTTCCGCGCTGGGTGGACCCTCCTGTTGGGGTCGAGAGGAGCGCGTTTCCGCGTGTCTATCCCGACCCTGCTCTTGACCCAACGAATCGGGCGCCGGGTGTTTCGACGTCCCCTCACGCACCTGCACAGGAACCCGCTTCATGAACGCGTTTACTTATCATTCAGGGGTCCTCTGGGCCGAGGAGCTGCCGCTTTCTGAGGTGACGGCGGACGTCGGAACGCCTGTTTACGTCTATTCAAAACGGCAGCTGGAGGCGAATTATGCCGCTTTCGCGGAACCCTTTCGGGACCTTGCGCCGGATATTTTCTTTGCCAACAAAGTCAACCCCAGCCTGGCGGTTTTGCAGACGCTGGCGGCCTGCGGCGCGGGCGCTGAGGTGACGAGCGCGGGCGAGCTGGAACGTGCCATTCACGCAGGCGTCGCACCGGGGTGCATCACGTTTTCGGGCGTGGGCAAGCGGCGCGACGAGCTGACGGCGGCGGTGCTGGCGGGCCTTGCGCAAATCACGGTCGAATCGCTGGAAGAAATGGCGATGCTGAGCGAGGTGGCGGCGGAGCTGGGGCGGCCCGCGTCCATCGTCGTACGTCTGAATCCGGACGTGGACGCGCAAACCCACGCCAAGCTGTCCACGGGGCATAAGGAAACGAAGTTCGGCATCGAAGAAGCGCATCTGGACGAGGCCGTGCACCTTGCGCGGACCCTGCCGGGGTTGGTGTTCAAGGGGCTGATGGTGCACGTGGGGTCGTTGCTGACGGACTTTTCGCCGTTTCGCGTGGCCTACCAGCGCCTTGCCGACCACGTTCGCCGTTTGCAGAAAGCGGGCCTTTCGGTTGACCGCGTGGATCTCGGCGGTGGCGTTGGGATTCCTTACGACGGCCAAACCATGCCGCCTTTTTCCGATTACGTGGACCTCGTGCAGGAGATCATCGCGCCGCTCGGGTGTAAAATCGCGTTCGAGCCTGGGCGTCGTCTTGTGGGCGATGCGGGGATTTTGGTGACTCGCGTTGTGCGCGTGAAGCGCGGGGCGACGCGGACGTTTGTCGTTCTGGACGCGGGGATGAACGACTTGATGCGCCCAGCGTTGTACGGAGCACGGCACACGTTGATGCCCGTGCGCCTTCCGCCCTCAACGGGGGCCGAGGAGTCGCGTGCGACGGAGCGTGTGGACGTTGTGGGCCCGGTGTGTGAGACGGCGGATTTGTTCGGGGAGGCCTATGAACTGCCCTCACCGCGTCCGGGGGACCTTATGGCCTTTTTGCAGGCGGGGGCCTATGGCGCGGGCATGGCCTCGTGCTACAATGGGCGGCCTCTTGTGCCCGAGGTTCTCGTTGACGGCAGCTCGTACGCTGTGACGCGGCGGCGAATCTCGGTGGCTGAACAAATGACATGGGAATCTATGGCCCGGTGACGCGTTCTTTAAGCCCTTCAACGTCCGTGCACGATGTGCGTTCAGCCTCTTCCTGGCGGGGAGGGTCGGTTGTTCGCGCGGTGCTTGTGATCGGTGTGGCCATTGCGCTTGGCGGGCTCGCGGGCGCGGTGATTCCGTCCAGCCTCGAAAACCTGCGGCGGTGGTCGTTGCGGGCGGGGGCCACGCCCACGGAAGTGGGATGGAACACGGTGTTGTCTCGGATGGACGGGGACGTTCTTACACAATCGCCGAAGGACCTTAAAAACCCCTTCGCGCGAGCCCTGGCCGAGCAGCGCGCGCGGCTTTTGCAGTCCTCGGAGCCCTCCGTGCGGGAGGCAACGGCCAACCTGATGGCCGGACTCGCGCGGCAGGCGCAGGCGTATAAAAACGATCCCGTGGTGCTTTTGGCTTTGCGGTCGGGAGCCGTGCGGCTGGTGCTGAACGACGATGACGCCACACGCACCGCCGTCGGTCGCTTGATGGGGCAGGTCGCGACGCGCATGGAGCGTCACGGGCCGCCTCCGGTGTCGTCCCCCTCGGTGGTCCGCCTGTCCCCTCGCGGCCCTACCGTGAAGGGGCCATGACGACTTCTTTTTAGGCCCAGCCCCTACCGTCATTCCGGCGAAAGCCGGGATCCCGAAGGAGTCACCCACACGCCCTGCTCAGCGGCTCGAGGTCCCGGCCTACGCCGGGACGACGGTTTCAGGGGAGGCGCATGGGTTTGAGGTGTGCCCTACCGATGATCCGCGCCGATGGCGTCGGCCACGCTGGAAAGGCCGTCCTTGTGCGCGAGGGCGGCAAGCTCCCGTGTGATGCGCTCCACGACCCAGGGGCCTTCAAAAATGAAGGACGTGTAGATTTGCACGAGCGAGGCCCCGGCGCGGATTTTGGCGTACGCCTCGGCCCCGGTGCTGACCCCGCCGCACCCGATCAGAGGAAGCTTGCCGCCTGTGCGGGTGTAGACTCCGGCCAGCACACGGGTGGAGGGCGCGAACAGGCAGGGGCCCGAAAGCCCCCCCGCTTCGGCGGCAAGACTCGGTGGAATCTCGGGCGGGCGGGCGGTGGTGGTGTTGGCGACCACGAGGCCCTGAACGCCGCTGGCCAGGGCGGTGGCGGCCAGATCGTCCAGCTCGGCCTCGGTCATATCGGGCGAGATTTTAACGAGCACCGGAACGTGAGGGGCGTACGCTTCCCGCGCCTCCATCACGCGGCCTAAAAGACGTGTCAGGCGTTCGCGCTCTTGAAGACCTCGAAGTCCCGGCGTGTTGGGTGAAGAGACGTTGATGGTGAAGAAATCAGCGTGCGCCCCTATCTTGGTAAGTCCTTCGACATAATCTGCCGAATCGTCCCCCGTATCTTTGTTCTTCGCGAGATTCACGCCCACGGGCAGGTGCGTTCGCTGCGGGTTTCGACGCCACGCCGCGAGACGCGCCGTGAACACCTCCAGCCCAACGCTGTTGAGGCCAAAGCGGTTGATGAGTGCCTTGGATTCGGGGATGCGAAAGAGGCGCGGGCGCGGGTTGCCGGGTTGCGGGCGCGGCGTCACTCCGCCCAATTCCAGAAAGCTAAAACCAAAGCGAAAGAGGCCTTCCATGGCCTCGGCTTGTTTATCGAGCCCCGCCGCCAGGCCGATGGGATGGGGAAACTCCATCCCGAGGCACCGAACACGCAAGATGGGGTCGGAGGACGGGTGAACGCGGGGCACACAGCCCGTTCGCAAGACGCGGATCGCCAAGCGATGTGCGGCCTCGGGGTCTATCCTGAACAGAAAGGGGCGGATCAGGGGGTAGAGATCAAGGGACACGGGGGACCTTTCTTGAGAGGCTTGATCCGAAAACTTCCGGGCGCGGGGCTATTCTCCCCCCGGCCCGGAGGGTTGGCAACGCGATTTTCGCCCCATCACGTGTGCGGTAATGTGCCTCGTCCTGCGCGAATCGCGGAAAGGGAGAAATGCCCGCATGGTGGCTCAACGGATTCTTGTTCTGGCCCCCCACCCGGATGACGAGGTGGTGGCCTACGGCGCGGCGATCGGGCGAGCGCGGGCCGAGGGGAGCGAAGTCTTTGTCGTGTTCCTGACGCACGGGTGCCCGGAGCGTTCGGCCCTCTGGCCTTGGCAGCGGAAGGGCTACGCGGCCCGCGTGGTGCGGCGGCAGCGCGAGGCCGAGGAGGTCGCGCGACTTTTGGGCGTGACGCTGCTTGCGGAAACGCAGCGTCCGGCGCGGCGCGTGCGGCACGAGGGGGAGGCGGTCCTGCGGGAAGTTCGGGCGGCTTTGGACGCTCACGCGATCACGCACCTCTGGGTCCCGGCTTACGAGGGTGGGAATGCCGATCACGACATGGCGAACGGAATCGGCTCTGTGATGGACGCGATCGGGTGGTCGTCGGCGGATTCTCAGGGGCCTCGGGTGTGGGAGTTCGCGGCGTACAACTGGGCTGGGGGACGTGTCGGGGCTCAGACCTTTCCGGAGATCAACGGGACGGAGACGACCCTGACCCTGACCCCGGAGGAACAGGCGCTGAAAAAGCGGCTTTTGGCCCTTTATGCGTCGGAGCGCGACAATCTGGGGTACGTCGGCACGACGCGCGAGTGTTTTCGCCCCTTGGCGCGGTACGATTACACGCGCCCCCCGCATCCCGGAACCGTCTGGTACGCGCGATTCCAGTGGGTGCCTTTTCGTCATCCGCGCTTGGATTTCACGCGGCCCACGGAAGTCTCGGCGGCGATTGAGGACCTTGGACGGCGATGGGGGGCGGGGGCCCCCACCTCCACCGCAGATGTGAGAGGAGCTTAAGGCCGCACCATCTTGTAAAATCGCCGGAAGAGCGTGTGGCTGTCGTGGGGGCCGGGGGAGGCCTCCGGATGGTACTGCACCGAGAACACGGGGGCGTTTTTCAGGCGCAAGCCCTCGTTGGACCCATCAAACAGGCTGACGTGCGTGACCTCGGCCTCGGGGGGCAGGGTTTCCGGTAGAACGCGAAAGCCGTGATTTTGACTCGTGATTTCGACGCGGCCCGTCGCAAGGTCTTTCACGGGGTGGTTCGCGCCCCGGTGCCCACGGGCCATTTTGGTCGTACGCGCGCCCAGCGCGAGCGCGAGCATCTGGTGCCCCAGGCAAATCCCGAACAGCGGTACGTGCCGTTCCAAAATCGCACGGATCGTCGGCACGGCATAAGCTCCCGTGGCCGCCGGATCGCCGGGGCCGTTGGACAGAAAAATCCCGTCGGGCTTGAGGGCGAAAATCGCGTCTGCCGTGGTTGTCGCGGGAACCACCGTCACGCGAAACCCGGCCCCAACCAGGCACCGCAAGATGTTCAGCTTCGCGCCGTAATCAATCGCCACGACATGCGGCGCATCGGTCCCTGGCGCGGGGCTGCTGTGTCCCCAGGGGGCCTCGTGCCAGACGTAGGGCGCAGCGCAGGTAACCTCTCGCGCTAAGTCCATGCCTTCCAATCCGGGCCACGCGGCGGCTTCGGCGCGAAGGGCCGGAAGGTCGAATCGGCCGTCTGGCGCGTGGACGATAACTCCTGTCGGGGCTCCGTTCTCACGGATGCGGAGGGTGAGCGTGCGTGTGTCGATTCCCGAAAGGCCAATCAGATGGTGATGCCGGAGCCACGCCTCCAACGGCTCTTTGGCGCGCCAGTTGGAGGGTTCGGTCGGATGCGCCCGCATCACAAGCCCTCGGGCGGCGGGACGCTTGCTTTCCAGGTCGTCCGGGTTCGTACCCACGTTGCCGATGTGCGGGAACGTGAACGTGATGATTTGGCCCGCAAAGCTGGGGTCGGTCAGGACTTCTTGGTAGCCGCTCATGGCGGTGGTGAAGCAGACCTCGCCCACCGCGTGCCCCTCGGCCCCGAGACCCCGGCCCCAAAGCGTTGTGCCGTCGGCCAAAACAAGCGCCCCCGTCGTGCCGGAAGGGGGTGGGGAAAGGGCGCCGAGCGCCAAAGAGGGGTCCGTGGGAAGCATAGCGGTTGGCACTATGGCGTCCCGCGTGGTAGGAGGCAACCCATCCCGAGAGGTGTTTTTCCCTTGCGTAAGAAGGAGGTTCCCGATGCTTCGTGAGACGTTGACCCAAGCCCTGAAGGTCGCGATGTTGGCCAAGGATGAGACGACGGTTGGCACGGTTCGTCAGATTCTTGCGAAAGCCAAAGACCTGGACATTGCGGCCCGGCCCAGTGGCAACACGCAAGGGGTCGGTGACGCCGAGCTGGTCACGATGCTGCGCGGGATGGTCAAGCAACGACGCGAGTCCATGACGCTTTACGAGCAGGGCCACCGCCCGGAACTCGCGCAAAAGGAAGCCGCCGAAATCACCGTGATTGAGCGTTTCTTGCCCCGGCTTTTGAGCGCGGAGGAAACCGATGCGGCCATTGCCACCGCGATTCAGGCCACGGGTGCGACGACGCTGAAGGACATGGGCAAGGTGATGGCCGCGCTGAAAGCCACGCACGCGGATGTCCTTGATTTCGCCACCGTCGGCCCGCAGGTCAAGGCGCGGCTCGGGGGCTAAGGGGGCAAGGGCGAGAAGGGGCATTGCATGGCCGCTGATCCTGATCTTGCCGTCACCATCCCGTCCTCCGCCGCGACGCCCGTTTTGGTCGGGCATACGGCGGCGCTCGAGGCGTTCACGCAAGCTTACGATTCAGGCCGCATGCCGCATGCGTGGCTTTTTACGGGGCGGGCGGGAATCGGCAAGGCGACGCTCGCGTGGCACGGGGCGCATTACGTGCTGTCGGACGGGCGCAACGGCCCGCGCGAGGTGGATCTGGAAACACCCGCCGCTCGTTTGGTCGCCGCCGAAAGCCACCCGGATCTGATCGTCCTTCGCCGCCCGATGGACGAGAAAACGGGCCTCCCGCGCGACACGTTGCCCGTCGAAGAAGCCCGGAAACTCACGCCTTTTCTCAGCAAGACCGCCACGCGCGGCGGCTGGCGCGTCGCCCTGATTGAGGAGGCCGAGTCCCTGAACCGCACGGGCCAAAACGCCCTGCTGAAGGTCATTGAAGAGCCACCTCCAAAGACCCTGATCCTTCTGACGGCTCCTTCGGTCGGGACGTTGCTCACGACCATCCGATCACGCTGCCGCGTCATGCCTCTGGGTCCGTTGCCGCCCGAAGACGTGCGGCAGGCGCTGGAGCGCCTCGGGGCGTGGCCGACCGACGCCAGAGAGGGGCAGCGTCTGGTGGAGCTTGCCCGTGGCAGTCCGGGGTTTGCGCTGCGGTTGCGGGCCAGCGGCATCGTGCCGCTTTACGAGGATATCGTGGCGTGGCTTGCCGCCGGGTCGCGCGGCGATGGGGGGACGTTGCACGCGCTGGCCGACCGCGTGAGCCGGAAGGCCGATTCCCGCGCGTTTGGTTTGATCACCGCGTTGATTGTGGACATGCTCCGCTGTGCCGCACGCGCCGCCGTTCTTGGCGGAGGTCCGGGTGGGGCGGGCACGAGTGCAGCCGACGCGCACGCTCTGCCCGCGTTCGCGGCGCGTTTGGCGGCATCGGTTCCCGCAGGTCATTTGGTGGACCTGGCCGAGCGCATCGCCCGCCTGTTTGCCGAGGCCGACACCGTCCACCTCGACCGCAAAACCGTCTTGCTGAATGTCCTGGGGTTGCTGAAACGGGAGGCGGGGGCTTAATCCGTCCCCCGCGTTGACGGCGGGAAGGGCGCGTGGGAGAAGGGGCGCATGCCGTCCACCGCCGCCTCGCCTTGCCCCGCCCTGGAGGAGGAGCCTCGGGCGCTGGCCGTCCTGGAGCTGACCCTGCGGGCGTTTCGCAGCTACCGCGAGGCGCGGCTGACCGTGGACCGCTCCCCCGTCGTCCTTACGGGTCCCAACGGCAGCGGTAAAACGAACCTTTTGGAAGCGATTAGCTTGCTTGCGCCGGGCCGGGGTCTTCGCCGCGCCGGGGGCGGTGACCTCCAGTGCCGCACCAGCGCCGAGCCCTGGGCCGTCGCCGCGCACGTTGAGACTTCGGCGGGGATCGTGGCGCTGGGGACCGGGCGCGACCCGGAAGGGAGCCCGACGGGACGGCGCGTTTTGCGCGTGGACGGTCGCCCTGTGTCCAGCCAACAGGCTCTGGGCGAGCACGTCGCGGTGGCCTGGATCACACCCACGATGGACCGCCTGTTGGCCGAGGGGCCGGGGGCGCGGCGTAAGCTTCTGGACCGCTTGGCGGCGAGTTTCGATCCGGCGCACGGGGGCCGCGTGCAACGTTACGAACGCGCTTTGCGCGAGCGCCTGCGTCTGCTGCGGGACGGGGTCGCGGACACGACGTGGCTCGGGGCGCTGGAAAACGATCTGGCGCAAACGGGCGTGGCGATTGCCGCCGCGCGGCGGCACCTCGTGCGCCAATTGCAGGCGGTCATGCCGGAGACCACCAGCGCGTTTCCTCAGGCGGAGTTGGCGCTGGAGGGTCTGGCCGAGGAAGCCCTGGATCGCACCCCCGCGCTTGTTGTGGAAGATCATTTCCGCGAGGCGTTGGCGAGTGCCCGGCGCGAGGACGCCGCACAAGGCCTGTCGTCGATCGGGCCGCACCGGAGCGATTTGCGCGTCACGCACCCCGTTCACGCGTGCCTGGCCGCGCACTGCTCAACGGGCGAGCAAAAGGCGCTGCTGGTCGCGATTGTCCTGGCCTACACGCGCGTTGTGACGCGAACGCGCGGCCTTGCGCCGCTGGTGTTATTGGATGATATCGCCGCGCATTTGGATTCCCTTCGCCGCGCCGCGCTGTTTGAAGAACTGACGTCGCTGGGCGTTCAGGCCTGGCTCACGGGCACCGACCCCGAGGTCTTCGCGCCCTTCGTCGCCGCAGGCGCGCAGCCGTGGACGGTTGATTCAAGGGGCCTTATGGCTGACACCCTCTATCGTTAACGATCCCCTACCTCGCGGCCCACCCTCCATCAATGCTGAGGGCGGTGCCGGTCACTTGCTGTGCGGCGTCCGAGCAGAGGTAGAGGGCCATGGCCCCGACATCCTCGGTCTGGACGAACTGCAGCGAGGGCTGTTTTTCCGACAACAGTTTTTCCGACGCCGCCGTGTTGTCCAATCCATCCCGAGCGGCGATGGCGTCAATTTGCTGTTGCACAAGCGGCGTTAAAACCCATCCTGGACAAATGGCGTTGCACGTCACACCACTCCCGGCGGTCTCAAGCCCCACGACTTTCGTGAGACCGACAAGGCCGTGCTTGGCGGCGACATAGGCGGCCTTGCCAAGGCTCCCGACCAATCCCTGAACCGAGGCGATGTTGATGATCCGCCCCCATCCCTTGGCTTTCATCAAGGGGACAACCTTGCGCGTCGCATAGAACGCCGCAGAAAGGTTCGTGCCCAGCACGGCGTCCCACTTGGCCAAGGGAAACTCTTCAACAGGGGCGACAAACTGAATCCCGGCGTTGTTGACCATGATGTCCACGCTGCCCAACGCCTGCAGGGTCGAGTCAATCATGCCTTCGACCTGATCGGCTTTCGACACGTCGCACGGGTTGAACGCAACCTTTACGTTCAGTCCGGCAATCTCGGCCTTGCACGCGTCGATGGTCGCGGCATCGGCAAAGCCGTTGAGCATGATGTTGGCCCCGGCGCGGGCGAGAACCTTGGCGATTCCAAACCCAATGCCACTGGTGGAGCCCGTGATAACGGCCGATTTTCCTTGAAGCATGTCAGCCCCCGTGCAGGAATGAACCCGAGACGCGACCGAAGGAAGGAACGCAGCCTGTGAAAACCGCGAATCGGCCGATGCGCCCGAGTGTACACCCGAGAGGTTGATTCTTCCTTAACGCGTGTCCTTTCCTGATTCACTCCAACCGATTTTTGTCGCGCGAGGAACGTCCAGTCGCAGTCCCTTGTGCCCGAGCGTACGCGCGAACCTCTGGCAGAAGGTTTGTGGCTTGCAGAAAACGTGGCTGGCCGTCGTCATCAAAACTGATCACAAGCGTGTAGCGGTAGGCCGCGTTGATCACCCATGCTCGTCCACGGTCCTCGTCGCTGGGAGGCGCGGCAAGCGACTGGACGGCAAGCTCCCGGTTTTCAAACGAACCCGCCAGGTAATCATCCAACGGCGACCGCGCGATGGTGTCGTTGCAGATGTTGGCGAAAAACGTGCGAATCCTCGCAGGTGTGGCCATGGAACCTCCCGGCGTGAAAGGGAGATTTATTTATGCATAAACCGCATAAAACGTCAAGGGATTTTTTGAACCCCAACCGCTTCAACGGCTCTCCCGAACGTTGGAGGGCCTTGTTTTAGACCGTCCCGTCCAGAATCATGCGGGCCAACACCACCATCTTATCATGGTCCACATCCTCCCCGGCCCGCATATCGGCCTCCAGGTACGCCGCCAGACGCGCCCGCGCCCGCGTAATCTGGTTGCGACTTGTTGGCGGCTCGTCCAGGCGCGTCAACGCCGCTGCCACGTAGCCCCGCGCAAGGCTTTTCAGCGAGCTTTGGAATGCGGGCGAGGATTCGACCTGCACAGCATGCTCCCGGAATCCCTTGGAGACCGGGGGATGGGCAGGTGTACGCCCCGGCTCGGCGGACACCTCTTCGCCCAGAACGACGGAAACGGTCACCTGGAACACCCGCGCAAGGTCGCGGATGTCGTGATCCGTGAGGCGTGTTTTGCCCTTTTCGACACGCGAAACATCGGACTGGTGCCAACCGGGTAGCTTCCGCGCAAGCGCGGTTTGCGACCATCCACGGGCGGCTCGGAGGCGGGCGACAGCATTGACCATGACGTCTTGGACGGTATGCACGCGCAACATCCCTGTCCACCCTTGAAAAAATGCATAATTCACGCGCTTCCCATGCGGTTTTTCGATGCGCCTACGAGGGATGTTACGTTGAGCCGAAAAACACTCTAGGCACTGTTAGCATTAGCAAAGGTCTGTCATTCCGGCGTGTCATCCCGGCGTTGACTTACCCCCTTGGGCGGGCCTAGCGTCGGCGCGGGTTGTGGCTCCCCACCGAGCCACGTTCAAGCGTGTAAGGGGTCTTTACCATGTCGTCTCCTTCTTCGGATTCCAAGCCAACCGTTCGTCCCCGCTGTCCGAACTTCTCCAGCGGCCCGTGCGCCAAAAGGCCCGGTTGGTCGCTCGCGGCCCTGCCCACGGAATCACTCGGTCGTTCGCACCGCAGCAAGCTCGGCAAGGGACGTATCAAGAAAGTTATCGACGACACCAAAGCCCTTCTGGAACTTCCGGCGGACTACCGCGTGGGGCTCATGGCGGGCTCGGACACCGGCGCGTTTGAGGCCGCGATGTGGAGCCTTTTGGGTCCGCGCCCCGTGGACGTCTTCGCGTGGGAATCGTTCAGCAAAGGCTGGGTGACGGACATCACCAAGCAGCTCAAGCTTCCGAACACGCGGTCCTTCGTTGCCCCCTACGGGGAACTGCCTGACCTGACGCAAGCGGACTTCACACATGACGTCGTGTTCACCTGGAACGGGACGACGTCCGGCGTGTGCGTGCCGAACGGCGATTGGATTCCCGATACCCGCGAGGGGCTGACGCTGTGCGATGCGACCTCGGGCGTTTTGGGCATGCCCATCCCCTGGGCCAAGTGCGACGTCATCACGTACAGCTGGCAAAAGTGCCTGGGCGGGGAAGGTGCGCACGGGATCTTGATCCTCAGCCCCCGCGCCGTGGAGCGGCTGGAAAGCTACAAGCCCACCTGGCCAATGCCCAAGCTCTTCCGCATGACGAAAGAGGGCAAAGTGGTCGAAGGCATCTTTGCAGGGGAGACGATCAACACGCCCTCCCTGCTCTGCGTGGAAGATGTGCTGGACGCGATGGCCTGGGCGCAATCGGTTGGTGGGCAGAAGGGCACAATCGCCCGCACGCGCGCGAACTTTGCCGCGGTCGAGGCCTGGGTGAAGAGAACGCCGTGGATTGATTTCCTCGCGCGGGATCCAGCCTCGCGGTCACCGACCTCGGTCTGCCTCAAGATTGTGGATCCGGCGTTCTTGGATCTCAGCTCCGAGGACCAACTGGGCTTTTGCAAAAAGCTTGTGGCCCGGATTGAGGCCGAAGGCGCAGGCTACGATTTCAACGGCTACCGTGATGCTCCCGCCGGTCTTCGGATCTGGTGCGGCGCAACGGCGGAGGCCAGCGATATCGCGGCTCTCACCGCGTGGATCGATTGGTCCTACGCGGAAGGTGCCAGCACGCTCCGCAAGGCAGCCTGAAACAACGGCAAAGGAATCGTCATTGCGAGAAGGCCCCCGTCTCCGAAGGAGACGAAGGCCGACGAAGCAATCCAGGGGGCTCAAAAGGTTTCCCTGGATCGCCACGGCCCTTTCAGGGCCTCGCAAGGGTGGTCCTTTTACGCCGCATCCCCTCTTGTCCCCTTACTCTCTGCACGAAAGGACCCATCCCATGCCCAAAGTTCTGATTTCCGACAAAATGTCCCCTCGCGCTGTCGCGATTTTTCAAGAGCGCGGCGTTGACGTGGACTACAAACCCGGCCTGAAGCCCGAGGAACTCCTTGCCATCATCGGCGCGTATGACGGTTTGGCCATTCGCTCAGCCAGCAAGGTGACTAAAGATGTGTTGGCCGCCGCCAAGAACCTGAAAGTCGTTGGACGCGCGGGAATCGGCGTTGACAACGTGGATAAAGACGCTGCCACGGCCCGTGGAATCGTCGTTATGAACACGCCGTTCGGCAACTCCATCACAACCGCCGAGCACGCGCTGGCGATGATGTTCGCTCTCGCTCGCCAGATCCCTGAGGCCAACGCGTCGACGCACGCCGGAAAGTGGGAAAAGACCAAGTTCATGGGTGTTGAGCTCACCAGCAAAGTGTTGGGCATCATCGGATGCGGGAACATCGGCTCCATCGTGGCCGACCGCGCCCTTGGCCTGAAGATGCACGTTCTGGCGTACGATCCCTTCCTCTCGGCTGAACGGGCCGCGAGCCTGGGCGTGGAGAAGGTGGAGCTGGACGCCCTGTTCGCGCGGGCCGACATCATCACGTTGCACACACCTCTCACGGATCAAACGCGGGGGATCATCAACGCGGCCAACCTTGCGAAGTGCAAGAAAGGCGTGCGGATCATCAACTGTGCCCGTGGCGCTTTGGTGGTGGAGCCCGACCTTCTCGCGGCTCTGCAAAGCGGCCACGTCGCGGGTGCAGCGGTGGACGTGTACGCTGAGGAACCCGCCAAACAGAACATCCTCTTCAACCAACCGAACGTCGTGTGCACGCCCCACCTTGGAGCGTCGACAACGGAAGCGCAGGAAAACGTCGCCCTGCAAGTCGCCGAGCAGATCAGTGATTTCTTGCTGACGGGAGCCGTGACGAACGCCGTCAACATGCCCTCGGTCTCGGCCGAAGAAGCCCCGAAACTCCGCCCCTACCTGGCGCTTGTCGGGCAACTGGGGAGCCTCGCGGGGCAAATGCTGGAAGGCGCGATCAAGGCTGTGACCGTCGAGTACGAAGGCCACGCGGCGACGCTCAACCCCAAGCCGCTGACGAACACGTTGCTGAAGGGGCTTCTGTCGCCCTCGCTCGAAGGCGTGAACCAGGTGAACGCGCCCGCTTTGGCGAAGGAGCGTGGGATTGCGGTGAGTGAGACCAAGCATGAACGTGCGGGCGATTACCAAACGCTCGTGCGCCTCAAGGTCGAAACCGACAAGGGAACGGCCTGTGTCGTGGGGAGCCTCTTCAACCACGCGCCGCGCGTGGTCGGACTGGATGATCTGATGTGCGAGGCCGAGCTCACGCCCAGCATGCTGCTGATCCACAACGAGGATAAACCCGGCTTTGTGGGTCGCCTCGGTACGGCGCTCGGCGAAGCCAAGGTCAACATCGCAAACTTCACGCTCGGACGTAGCAAGCCTGGGAAAAACGCCATGGCGCTTGTCGCGGTGGACGGTGCCATCCCGGTGGGCCTGCTTGCGAAACTCAAGGCCCTTCCGGGCGTTGTCAGCGCCCACGCCTTGAAGTTCGAGGACTAACCCCCAACGCCGCCCCTCGCCCTCGGCAAAGGGGGTGAGGGGCGTTTTATAGTGCGGCACGGTAGGAGTTCTCCTTTGTGTCCTGTCCTCTCCGTCGTCATCGCGAGCGGAGCGAAGCGATCCAGCTCAGGGCCTCTCGGCCGAATAGAGTGAAACAGTCATGAGTCCCCGACCGCCCCGGCGTTTCCCGTCCGTCGCGTGCCCGACGCCCGAGCAGCTGACCGAGGCCGCGCTGCGTTACCTCGAAAAGTTCGCGGCGTCCGAAAGCCGTCTACGGCGCGTCCTCAAAAACCGCTTGATCCGCGCTGCGCACGCCCACCCCACCTGGGCCGAGGACACCGAGGAACAGGCAAGACTCGCGGCGCACATTGAAAGCTTGATTGTGCGTTACCGCGACGCGGGCGTGTTGAACGATGCTTCTTTTGCCGCCGCCAAAGTCGTCCGTCTTCGCCGCGCGGGGCGGTCCGCTCAGCGCATCGCGGCGGGTCTGCGGGCCGACGGGGTGGCAGAGCCCCTTGTGCGCCAAGCCCTCGCACATCATGCGAACGAATCGGTGGACCCGGAGGAAAATTCCCCCGATTCCGCCGAGGCCCTCCAAGACGCCGAGCTCAAGGCCGCCCGCGCCCTCGCGCGTCGCCGCCGCTTGGGGCCGTTCCGCGAGGGAGATTCTTCACCCGAACGCCTACGCCGCGAGACAGGGATTCTCCTCCGCGCGGGCTTTTCGTACACCACCGCGCGGCAGGTTCTGGGCCGCGATGCTTGGGACCCCGAAACGGAAAACGGGGACACGTAGGAACGCGCCCCCCCCCTTCGCAGACCATAACCTGTCGTGATAAAATCAGGCCATGACCGACACCCTCGATCCGAACAGCCGTTTGATGCCGCGCTCGTTGATTGAAGAGAAGCCGGATCGTAGCGAGTCGTCCGCCCCTCTACCCCCGTCAAGGTTCGAAGTTTTGTCCCTGAGCACGTTGGGGGAACAATCCCGTCGCACTCAAGCGTCGGGCGATAAAAACTCTCAAACCGACGCTCCCGAGACCGTTACCGGCGAAAATTACCTCAAGAGTTACAAGAAATCAAAATTGAAAGCTCACGGTCTCCTCGTTGAGGCCAACGAACAAGGGACCGACTACGTCAAACGCTACCAGAATGAATCTCGACGTAAACACGAACAATTTCTTGCAGACGAGGCCAAAAAAGAAGCTGATAGGAAGGAGTATGATCAACAACAAGACCAAGCCAAAGAAATTGAAATCAACGAAAAGGCGGCAACGTACCGTTCCGAAGCGCAAAAAATCGAAGCGGAAATGGCCTGGTGGGAACAGCAATCCGGCGCGGGTGTTCATAGCAACGAAACCGTTTCCGCTAACCTGGATGAACTCAAACGCCAACTTGACCAAATCCCCTTGGAATACCAACGGTAGGGTTTTGGAAAAGACGTATCACCCGACACGCGAGGGAAGAAAGATTCCATCCATGAAAAAGCGTTTCTCCTTTGGATCGGGACTGAACGTTCTCATGGTCCTTCTTAGCCTGGGAGGAATTTCAAACGAAGCGCGCGCGGACGACGTCAGCGTCTCCTGGAACGGAGCCCGAGCCCTGAAGGACATCCAAACTCTTGTCGCCTTTGGCCCCCGAGCCGAGGGAACCCCAGGGCTTGCAAAGGCACGAGACTTTATTGTGGCGGTCCTCAGAACCGCCGGAATCGCTGAGCCTCTCTTTCAAAAAGGCACGATCACGACGGCGGACGGCACCGTGCGTTCGCTTGTGAATCTCATCGGACGCTGGAATCCTGAGGCTCCGCGCCGCATCATCCTCGCCACGCACTATGACAGCATCGTCCGAGCCTACCGGGACAAGCGTACCCCGGACGCTCCCATGCCTGGCGCGAACAACGGCGGCTCGGGCGTGGCGGTTCTTCTGGAAACGCTGCGTGTCCTGCACGCCTTGCCCAAACCGCTCACCGTGGGGGTGGATTTCGTCTTCTTCGATGGGGAAGAGGGCCCCGCAGCGTTGGGAGCCGGGGACCCACATTGGAGCCCCCTGGGGTCCACACTGTTCGCCCACGAGCAGCTGGACGCCCTTTACCCCACGGGCCAACGGCCCGAAGGCGCGGTGGTGGTGGACATGGTTTGCGACCGTGACCTGGCCCTACGGCCCGAGGGACATTCGCTGCAGGCCGCGCCCAAGGAGACACGTCGCTTTTGGGACATTGGCACGCGACTCGCGCCCTCGGCCTTCACCCTCAAGCCTACGCGGTTCCCGATCAACGATGATCACGTGCCGTTGATCCAGGCCGGAATCCCTGCGTTCCTTGTCATTGATTTTGACTATGAGCCTTTCTACAACACGACCGCCGACACACCGGACAAGTGCTCGACAACCAGCTTAGAAGCCGTGGGCCGGACCCTCACCGCGTACCTGACGGGACTGTGAATTTTTGGGGTGGGCAGTTGAGGGAGTCGCGCCGTGCCTTCCTCAACTTTTGTGCTCGAAAATCCAGGCATCATTTTGTTAGAGGTCGGCTATAGCCCTCGGGGTGATCGTTGATTTTGTCGTCCCACGCCAGGTTTTCGCCGATGACGCGGCCCAGGTGGTAGGCCTTGCCGAGCACACGGGAGGCTCGGACTGTTTTAAACGTCAGGTTCAGGCCGAGGGCGGACATCTCGTCCGCGATGATGTCCTCCTTCACCGGCACCAGGTCGCGCCCTGTTGTCGTGAGGCATGCTCGTGTCCGGGCCGTTTTCAGGGCCCGAAGTTTGGAGCAAATTCCCTGCTGCAGACCCGCCTGAAACGATGTGGTGGCGGTGCGACGGTGCGAGGACGGGTGCTGGCTGTAAAGCTTCCCTTGTTTGAACGCCCGCGTTTCCGTTTCAAAAGCCTTGTCGACTTTTTCGTAAAGGCAGCGAGCGCCCGCAACGTCGGCGGGAAGACCGAACACGACGTGCCGCAAACACCCCGAGACCGTGCGTTCCGTCCACGTTCGGCAATCACAAAATTCGGCGAGGATCGAAACGCACTGATCGAACGCGTTGGGGCGGCGGCGATCCGTTTCAAAACCTTCACTGCCGCAGCTTTGCTCGTGAAGGTCCATCGCGCTGAGCGACAGGCCGTAACGCTCGAGCAGTTCGGCGACTTTATCGGCGGCGGCCAGGGCCTCCTCCTCGGTACACCCCTGGTCCAACGTCTTGCTACGCAACGCTTGAATGCGCATGAGAACCTTGTCCAGCCCATCGCGATTCGGGACGTTTGGGGCTTTGGCCGAGACAGCCAATCGCGCGCGTTGGCAGGCGCGGACAAACAACGATTCGCATTCCGGAGGGAGGTGGCCCTGCGCGATGCCCTGGCGAAGATGGGCGGTCAGAATCTCCAGAGTCTCCAGCTCCAGGTGAAGCCCCAAAAGGGTGCGGCGGTGGACGGTTTCCAGCTGGATCACCAGAACGCGTTCGTAAGCGGCGGCATGCCCCGGCTGGTTCAGCGCGTGTCCGGCATGCAGACCCGCCAAGGTCTCAAAAATAGCGTGCGAGTCGGTGACCAAGCGAAGAATCGTCAGATCGTTTGGCGTTGGCTCCGGCAACGTGGTGGCCTCGGCCCACCGCAGGGCGATCACGTGAAGGGGGCCATCCGCTGCCGTAAACGGAAACGTGTGCGCCAACGCTGCGTTCATCGCGTGCAGGTAGACGCGGGCCAGGGTTTCCGCGCAGCGCTCGGGATTTTTGAGCCCTTGCCCCGGCACGACAAAGGGCCTCGCCGCTTCCAACATCGCATCGCTGAGCGGGGTGAGAAAACCTGTTGCCAAAAAGAGTCCTTCGAACCTACAGCCGTTCAACGCCCAGGCTCCTTCCATCGGGGCATGAGGGGCTTCCCGGAGATCGCAAAAGACAAGGCTCTCTCCGTCCACAAGATCACGGGCACGGAATTTTTCGTTGCCTAAAGGGGCCTCCAGCTGAATCAGGCGAAACGTGGACGAGGACAGAAGGTCAGCGGCCTCCTGGTCCTCGGGGGTCTGAAACCGTCCCTGACGACGCGCACGGTCAACCGCCCTCTGGCCGCTCGGTGAGGGCTGAAACAGCAGGAGGTTGAGCGCGTACCCGTGGGCGTCGAAGAGGACTTGGTCATCGCAGAAGCCCTCGGAATCCGCTGCCGATTCCGCAAGGGACCTGGCCAGCGCCTCCGCTTTGTGGGGCGCCACGTAATCGGTCGCGATCAAGGTCGCGATCATCAGGTGTTCGTGCAACGCACGAAGGCGATCCGGGGGGGGAGACATCGTGAAAGGATCCTTCACAAACGTCCTAGAGGGCGAAAAGACGGCATTTTGGCGATCAACCCTTGGTTCGACAAGCCTCTTGAACGCCTTCAGACCGTGTCAGGCCGTGGATTTTTTCCACTTAGGTCGGCTATAAGTGGAAGGTCCTGGCCTCGTTTTCCCCCACGAAAGGGTGCGTTTTCGCTATGCCGCCGCTGATTGCTCCTCGGATTCCCTCGGGCACGCTTGAGCTCCTCCCCCGCGAGCAGCGGCAGTTTCAACGCATGCTGGACGTGATCCGCAAGGGGTTTGAGCGCTTTGGGTTCGGCCCCATCGAAACGCCGGTCTTTGAGATGAAAGATGTGTTGCTCACCAAATCGGGCGGTGAGACGGAAAAGCAGGTGTACTTTGTGCAGTCCACGGGGGCGTTGCAGCAGGGGCACGCGCCCGAGCTTGCGCTGCGGTTTGACCTGACGGTCCCGCTCGCTCGGTACGTGGCGATGCACGAGCGCGACCTGGCGTTTCCCTTTCGGCGCTACCAGATTCAGCGCGTTTACCGGGGGGAGCGTCCCCAGCTGGGGCGGGAGCGGGAGTTTACCCAGTGCGACATTGACGTGATTGGCAAGGACGCGCTCGATCCGCTGCACGATGCTGAAATCCCCGCGATCATCGTCGGGATTTTTACGGACCTGAGCTTGCCGCCTTTCACGATCCATTTCAGCAACCGCAAAGTGCTGCGCGGGTTTCTGGAGGCGCACGGCGCGGTGGGGCCGGAGGCGCAAGAGCCCATTCTGCGGGCGATTGATAAGCTGGACAAGACGGGGATGGAGGGGCTGCGGGAATCCCTTGCGGCCCTTGGGCGGACGGAGCTGGCCGAACCGTTGGGACGGCTGGTGACCTTGGAGGGCACCTCGGACGAGGTCACGCGGGCTCTGCAGTCGCTGGCCCTCAATCAGCCTCTTTACACCGAAGGCGTGCAGGAAGTGGCCGCCATGGGGATTGCGCTGAAGGCACTGGGCGTTCCCGAGGGGCGCGTGCGGTTGGATCTCCGCATTGCTCGGGGGCTCGATTACTACACGGGCACGGTCTACGAGACGTTTCTGGACAACCATCCTGGCTTTGGCAGCATCTGCTCGGGCGGGCGGTACGAGGACCTCGCGGGGTACTACACGCGCTCCCGTCTGCCGGGGGTTGGGATCTCCATCGGCGCGACGCGGCTGTTCGAGCAGCTTCGCAGCATCGGAGCGTTGCCGCCGGATTCTGTCACCGAGGGCACGCACGTGCTGATCGCCCAAGTTGAGCCCGCGCTTCGCCCGGCGTGCCTGGCTCTTGGGGCCGAGCTTCGCCGCGCGGGGCTGAATGTGGAGACGCACCTGGAGGGCACGAAGCTCGACAAGCAACTCCGCCGCGCCGACAAGCTGGGCATCCCGTTTGTCGTGATTTTGGGCAGCGCCGAGGCCACCCGAGGCGTTGTGGCCGTCAAAGACCTGGCCCAAAAGACTCAGGCCGATATCCCGGCCACTGACCTCGCCGCGTACCTGCGGGCGAAGGTGGGTTTTCTCTGTCCCGCGCCGTGAAAAATAGCGTTAACAACACGTTGAAGCCCCACGCGAGAGGGCGCACTATGCGTCTGCCTTCGTGTCCACCCCGCCTCTGATTCTCCAGGACCGTCCCTATGCGCCTACTTGTCATTGATGACGAAGAAGACCTGTGCGCGATGATCGCGGAGGTTGCTGAAAAGAAGGGCTTTGACGTCACAACGATCTCGGATCCTGCAAGGGTCGCGGGTGAGGTTCTTCGCGCCGTGCCGGACGTGATTCTTCTGGATTTGATGATGCCGGGCACCGACGGCGTCGAGCTGTTACGGCTCCTCAGCGATCATGTGCGTGAATCCAAAATTGCCTTGATGAGCGGAAGTGACGCGCGGGTTTTGAGCAGTGCACGACGCTTGGGCAATGCTCATGGGCTGAACGTTGTAGCGACCCTTGAAAAACCTATTGATGTTGGGGCGTTACGCACCCTCCTGGATCAAATAGCTGAACCGCCTGCCCTCGCCCCTGCGCGGTCGAGCGGCGAGTCGCGTCTGGCCCAAGCCATCGCGTCGGGCGAGTTCCTCTTGTACTACCAACCGGTCGTCAACATCGCGACCCGGAGCGTCAAAGGGGCCGAAGCCCTGATGCGGTGGAATCACCCCACGCGCGGCATTCTCGCGCCGGATTCCTTCTTGGATCAAATCACCCAAGAAGGCCTCATGCAGCCTCTGACCGAGTTCGCCATCACGTCGGCCGTGCGGCAATCCGCCGCGTGGGACAGGGCGGGGTATTCTCTGACGGTGTCGATCAACGTCACCGCCTCGTCCCTTTTGGAGCTCGGGCTTCCGGATCGAATCGCGTCCCAGTGTCTGCAGAACAACGTCCACCCGGAAAGCTTGGTCATTGAAGTCACGGAAACTGAGGCCATGCGCGACGTCACGCGCACCATGGACGTCTTGTTGCGCATGCGTTTGCGCAACATCGGCGTGTCGGTGGATGATTTCGGCACGGGGCACTCGTCGCTGCGCGAACTCCAACGTATGCCCTTTAGCGAAATGAAGATTGATAAAAGCTTCGTCATGGGCATGGTGGACCATCCCGATTGCGCCGTGATTGTGAAGGCCATTATCGATCTTGGGCATAACCTGGGGCTCCGAATCATCGCCGAGGGCGTCGAAAACGAGGAGATTTGGAGTCAGCTTGCCGCGCGTGGCTGCGATTTTGCCCAGGGTATCTACATGAGCCCTCCGATTCCTCCCGACGCCTTTGAGCGTTGGCTGGCCGGGTGGAACGCCACGTAGCAGATGACGGCCCTTCCAGGGTTCCCGTTGGGATCGTTGAGAGGAAGAGCACTTTTTGAGCCTTTTGATTGACGGCGGACGGGTCCAACGGTTAAGACTCGGGTCAGGGGCTTTGGCGAGTGTGGTCCTCGGGCTCGGTCCGGTGGGAGGCGTTGAGGGGTATGACGGCAAAGACGACAGGCGGCGACGCCAAGAGCACGCTCTACTGCTCCTTCTGCGGCAAGAGCCAGCACGAGGTCCGCAAGCTCATCGCGGGCCCGACGGTGTTCATCTGCGATGAATGCGTCGAGCTCTGCACCGACATCATCCGCGAAGAAAGCAAGACAACGCTTGTGAAATCGCGCGATGGCGTCCCTACGCCCCGCGACATCAAGACCGTCTTGGATGACTACGTCGTGGGCCAGGAACACGCCAAGCGCGTTCTGTCCGTCGCCGTGCACAACCATTACAAGCGGCTCGCGCACGGCTCACGCAGCAGCGACGTGGAACTTGCCAAATCAAACATCTTGCTGATCGGTCCGACGGGATGCGGCAAGACTCTGCTGGCGCAGACTCTCGCCCGAATCATTGACGTGCCCTTCACCATGGCGGATGCGACCACGCTTACCGAAGCCGGGTACGTTGGCGAGGACGTCGAAAACATCATCCTCAAGCTGCTGCAGGCCTCGGACTACAACGTGGAGCGGGCGCAGCGCGGCATCGTCTACATTGACGAAATCGATAAGATCAGCCGCAAATCCGACAACCCCTCGATCACGCGGGACGTGTCGGGGGAGGGCGTTCAACAGGCGCTCTTGAAGATCATGGAAGGCACGGTGGCTTCGGTCCCCCCGCAGGGTGGACGTAAGCACCCGCAGCAAGAATTCCTGCAAGTGGACACGACGAACATTCTGTTCATTTGCGGAGGCGCGTTCGCCGGGCTCGATAAAATCGTGGCCGCGCGCGGGCGCGGTTCGTCCATTGGCTTCGGCGCGGACGTGCGCGGGCCGGATGATCGGCGCGTGGGCGACGTTTTGCGCGACGTGGAGCCCGATGACTTGCTCAAATTCGGCCTGATCCCCGAGTTCATTGGGCGCTTGCCCGTGGTCGCAACGTTGGCCGATTTGGACGAGGCCGCGCTGGTGGACATTCTCGTTCGCCCCAAGAACGCGATTGTGAAGCAGTTCCAGCGCCTCTTTGAGATGGAAAACGTGAATCTGGAAGTGACCGAGGACGGCCTTAAGTCGATTGCGCAAAAAGCTATCCTGCGGAAATCCGGGGCGCGGGGTCTGCGGTCCATTCTCGAAAACGTCCTCTTGGAATCCATGTTCGATCTTCCCGGTACGGCGGGGCTTGAAAAAGTCGTCGTCAACCGCGACGTGGTCGAAGGCAAGGTCCCGCCCCTGCTCGTGCACAGCGACCGCAAGCCCGCGCAGCGTTTGGCGCAGGCGTAGGGCGGAAGAAAAAGGGGATACTGCGGCACAACATAACATGACCCTGTTTCTCAACCCGGCCCTCTCCCCCGTCATCCCGGCGAAAGCCGGGATCCAGAGCCGTTTTCCGTGACAGATGAACCAGGAACCCCGGCTTTCGCCGGGGTGACGGGGAAAAAGAGATGCGACGACAAAAAGGATTGATTCCCCATGATATCCCCCCCTTCCTTTGCTCCGCCGCTTTTGCCCGGTGATTCGCTCCGCGAAAAACTTCCTCGGGTGCTCATCACCAACGATGACGGCATTGAGGCTCCAGGTCTTTCGATGCTGGAGGAAATCGCCCACGCGTTTGCCGACGACGTGTGGGTTGTCGCGCCCGACCATGACCAAAGCGGAGCCAGCCAAGCCATCACCACCACAAGACCCCTTTTTCTGTTAAACAAAGGGGGGCCTCGGCGTTGGGCCGTGACGGGCACGCCGGGCGATTGTGTGGCGTTGGCGATCAACCATGTGATGAAAGACTTGCCGCCCACCCTGATCCTTTCGGGCATCAACGACGGCGCAAACATGGGCGATGATTACACGCCCTCGGGGACTGTCGGAGCCGTGCTTGTAAGCTTGATGCTGGGCGTGCCCGGAATCGCCCTCAGCCAACGGTATGCCAAACGAAATCCCGCCTTCTTAAAGACGGCTCAGGCGTGGACTCATTGTGCCCTTCACCACCTTATCCGGCAGGCATGGCCGAAGGACACATGCCTAAGCGTAAATTTCCCGGACTGTTCTCCTGAAGCCATCAAGGGCTTTCGTTGGAGCCGCCACCAGGAACGAGGGAACATCTCAGGGGTGGTGGTTGAGGAGAACAAGAATCCCCGTGGCCAATCCTATTATTGGCTGATGGTTGGCCATCGCTGTCCCCCACCACCCCCTGGCAGTGAACGCGAAGCTCTTGCAGCTGGCTACATTTCGCTGACGGCCCTTGGCCTGGATCGCCACGTTGATGTGCCGTACCCCGATTTTGTGCCGACCTTGACCCCATGACGGACCGCTTGCCCCCAGGTCTCTGGGTCGCGGCCACGATTCGCCGCGCGGCCAGCGAAGGCGTGCCCATCGTCGTGCGTCACCGAGGGGATCCCGACAGCGGGAGTCTTTTGATCAAAATCAACCTTTTAAACGGCACGGCGCGAGTCCTGGAACAAGTCGCCCGCGATGACGGCTCCCCCGCCTGGAACCCCCTGGGCGCGACGGACCCCTTGCCCGATGCCGAGGCTGAGGCCTGTCTTGAGCGCTACGGATCCTTTGATTCGGACGCTTGGATTTTGGAAATTGAAGACCGCCGAGGCCGTCTCTGGTTCACGGAAGGGGACAACGTAAGCCACGCCCCTTGATCCCGGACCCCCTTACCTCCCCAAGACAGAGAGGGGAACGGTGGCTTTATCCCGCTCGGACTTTCACGTAACTGCCGGGGGCGTCTTCAATGACGGGACCCAAGGCACCGGGCTCGCGGGCGGGAACGCGGGGTCCGGCATAATCCGCAAGCCACTGCATCCAAGCGGGCCACCAGGACCCCGGCTGGCTTTCGCCATCGGCTAACCAGGCCTCGGGTTCGGGGGGCAGTTTGGCGTTGGTCATGTAGGCGTACTTGTTGGCGGCCGGTGGATTCACAACCCCCGCGATATGGCCCGAATCGGCTAACACAAACGTGACGGGGCCGCCGTAAAGCTGCGTGGCCGTGTACACGGACCGCCACGGGGCAATATGGTCATCGCGCGCGGCCATGAGGAACGTCGGGGTTGTGATGCGGCGCATATCCAACGGCACGCCCTTCATCGCCAATCCGTCCGGCTGCATTAAAAGGTTCTTGAGGTACATGTTGCGGAGGTAAAAGCTCTGCATGGCCGCCGGGAGGTTGGTGGCGTCCATGTTCCAGGCCAAAAGGTCGAACGGAAAGGGCTCCTTGCCCAGCAGGTAATTGTTGATGACGAAGGACCACACAAGGTCGTTCGCGCGGAGAATGTTGAACGTGGACGTCAGCGCATACGCGTCCAAGTAGCCGCCTTGCTCCTCCATGCGCTCTTCAATCAGGCTGATTTGCTCGTCATTGATGAAAACGCCGAGATCGCCGGGTTCGGAAAAATCCACAAGGGTTGTCAGGTAGGTTGCGCTGCGGACATGGGGCAGGTCCGCAGGGGCCTTGGGCCCGAGCGCGGCGATGTACGCCAGGGCCGAGGCGAGCAGCGTGCCCCCGATGCAGTACCCCATCACGTTGACCTCGTGCGCCCCGGCCGCGCGGCCAGCTTCACGCAGCGCCGTCAACAAGCCGAGGTCGAGGTAGTCCTCAAACCCAATGGCCTTGTGCCGCGCGTCGGGGTTAACCCACGACACGCAAAACACGGTGTGCCCTTCGGCAACGAGGTACCGGATGAACGAGTTTTTCTCCCGCAGATCGAGAACGTAGTATTTGTTGATCCACGGCGGCACGATCAAAAGCGGCGTTTGGAACGTCTTGGGCGTCTGCGGTGTGTACTGCAAAAGCTGAAACAGCTCGTTCTGAAACACAACTTTTCCGGGTGTGGTCGCCAGGGTCTCGCCCAAGCGAAACGCCTGCGTGTCGCTGAGGCTGATGGCCAAGCGGCCGTGGCCGCGCTCCAGATCCGTCAACAGGTTGTCCAGGCCCTTGATCAGATTTTCGCCGTGCGTTTCGGCGGTCTTCCGAAGCACTTCGGGGTTGGTGATCCAAAAATTCGTGGGCGCACACGCGTCGGTTGCTTGGCGCGTGTAAAATTCGATTCGTTGAGCCTGGAGGGGGCTGAGGCCGTCGGCTTTTGCGGCCAAGTCCTGCACCAAGTGTGTGGCTAACAGGTAAGACTGTTTGATGAAATCGAACAGCCAGACCTCGCGCCACGCGGGGTCTTGAAACCGACGATCCCCCGCGCGGGGTGTCACGACGGGCTCGGCTTCTTGCCCCGCTGCACGGGCCAGCGCGGCCTGACAGAGGCGCACGTAATCTTGCCAAAACGCGAGATGCGCCTCGGTCAGGCGGTCGGGTTCATCGAGCAGACGCCCGGTGAGTTCGGAAAACGCCTGGATCATGGGCGCAAAGTCCGACACAGGGAGCACGGCGGGCGAAGCCGGGCGGTGGCTCAGGTAATCCTGCACGCGCTCCCGGCTTTGAAGGGCCACGCGCACAAGAATCGCGGCCCATTCGCTCGCGTCCGGCCAGGACGTCCCGGATTCCGACGGTGGGGGAGGGGGAGGGGGAGGGGGGGGCGAACCCCGGCGGGGGGAGGAAGGTGCCTCCGGCCTGGACGCTGTGGCGGCAGGGGCGGCCTGGACCGGAGCAGGATCAGTCGGCAAGGCGGCAGGGGCTGGGCGGCTCCGACGCGATTTGGCACGGGGCGTGGCCGACTTAGGGCCAGGGCCCGGTTTAGCGCGGACCTTGGCCATCGCCGAGGCGAGGGCCTTCAGGGGGTCGGGCTCGGCCGAGGGCGCGGCGACGGGCGGTGCGGCCTTCCGTTTGGAGGCCTTCTTTTTGGCTTTAGAGCGGCGATCTGCTAGGGTCATGGCACACGATTCACGAAAGACGCGACGAAGGAGGGACTTTCCTTTTACCATGAAAGGGCGATTCTCATCAGTCCTCTTCCTCGTCTTTTTAAGCGGATGCGCGAACGTGCCTTTGCCGTCGTGGATCACGGGGGAGCCCCCGGCCGAGGTCTTTGCCGCGCCGCGCAACGTGGCAACGCCTTCGCGCCAGGGCGAGCGCTCGTGGCCGAACTTGGCCGAGGTGCCTCCGCGCCCGACGGACGTGCCGTCGCCCGCCACCAACGCGGACCTTCAAAAACACCTGGAGGCCGATAAAAAAGAAGCCGACACCCTCCGTCGGTTCATGTTGCCGGGGGCGACGTAAGGGCGGGGGAAAGTTCACGCCGCCCCGGAAAAACGGCTCGGGACCCCGGCCTTCGCCGGGATTGTCGGTGGGGGGATGGGGCAGAAAAAATCGACCTTCCGGCGAAAGCCGGAATCCCGAGGGAGTCCTTTGCGTTCTCTCAGTCTCTCGAGGTCCCGGCCTTCGCCGGGACGACGGGGGAGGGGGCCGGGACTGAAAAAAGGCCCTATAACCGCGAGGGACAGAGGACAGGGACGAATGACGCAAGACGCACAACAAAACGAAGCACCGTCATCTCGGCACAAGCCGGAATCGCGAGACGTTGCGATGGGCGGTGAGGAATCCCTCGGGACCCCGGCCTTCGCCGAGGGGACGGTGGGGAATCCTGCCCCCCCGACTTCCTTCATCGGTCGTGACCGGGCGGACCTTGCCTCGGCGTTCGCGGCGCTGGGGCTGGAGTCCTTTCGCGTCGCGCAAACGTGGGGGGGCGTGTACGATCGGGGCTTGCAGGACTGGAACGCCTTGACGACGCTCGCCAAGCCCGTTCGGGCTCTTTTGACCGAGCGGTTTTCTCTGGCGCGGCCCCGCGTTGTGACGGAACAGGTGTCCACGGACGGCACGCGGAAATGGCTGTTGGCGCTGGAGGACGGCCAGTTCATCGAGACCGTCTTCATCCCCGAAGAGGATCGTGGGACGCTGTGCGTCTCCAGCCAGGTCGGATGCACGCTGACGTGTCGTTTTTGTCACACGGGTACGCAGCGTCTGACGCGGAACCTCACGGCGGGCGAGATTGTGGGCCAAGTCTTGGCGGCGCGGGATGCCCTGGACGATTGGCCCTCGACGCGCGAAACCCGGAAAATCTCCAACCTCGTTTTGATGGGCATGGGCGAGCCGCTTTTCAATTACGACAACGTCGCCAAGGCCGTGCGGATCATCATGGACGGCTCGGGGTTGGCGCTGGGGAAACGCAAGGTCACGCTGTCCACCTCGGGCGTCGTGCCCCTGATTGAGCGTTGCGGGCGCGAGCTCGGCGTGAACCTGGCCATTAGCTTGCACGCCGTCACCGATGCGGTGCGGGACACGATCATGCCGATCAACCGCAAATACCCGATCCGTGCGCTGTTAGCCGCCTGCCGCACTTACCCAGGGATTTCCAACGCTCGCCGCATCACGTTTGAATACATCATGCTGAAGGGAATCAACGACAGCCCCGACGACGCGCGAGCGCTCGTGCGGCTTCTTTCGGGGATTCCGGCCAAGATCAACCTGATCCCCTTCAACGCGTGGCCGGGCTCACCGTTTGAGCCTTCCGACGACGCGACCGTCGCACGCTTTGCCGCCATCATCCACCGCGCGGGGTACGCGAGCCCCGTCCGTGCCCCACGTGGGCGGGACATTCTCGCCGCTTGCGGGCAGCTGAAGAGCGCAAGGGCTTCAGAAGCAACGGGGTGTGAGGACGTCGTTTGAGCTTTCAGCAGGGTGCGGTCCTTGGGCCCCTTGGGGTTGGCGGTTGGCTTTTGCACACGCCAAAGCCCCGACGACATCCCCCCACAAACACCCTCCCCCTCGGGCACAAAAGGCATTAAAGTCCGCCCTTCGGTTCAAGCTCCCTCAGGGGCCCGACCTGTTCAAGGCCTAAGGACGTTGTGTGATGACCGCGCCTCTTTCTTCCCCTCCTGAACCCGCGTCCCCCTACGACGTCCACGCCACCGAGACCAAGTGGCAGGATTTGTGGGACAGCACAAAGGCGTTTGAGGCCCGACGCGACCCCGCGCGGCGCAAGGCGTACGTGCTGTCCATGCTGCCCTATCCGTCGGGGCGCATTCACATGGGGCACGTGCGGAATTACACGCTGGGCGACGTCATGGCGCGGTTCCGCCGCGCGCAAGGGTGCAACGTCCTGCACCCGATGGGCTGGGACGCTTTTGGTCTTCCGGCCGAGAACGCCGCGCGGGAAAAGGGCGTTCACCCCGCCGAATGGACGTACGGCAACATTCGCACGATGCGGGGCGAGTTGCGCCGCATGGGACTCGCGCTGGATTGGAGCCGTGAGTTCGCGACGTGCGATGCGACGTACTACAAGCACCAGCAAACATTGCTTTTGGATTTTCTGAAAGCGGGCCTGCTCTACCGCAAGGAGGCCTGGGCCAACTGGGACCCCGTGGACAACACGGTGCTGGCGAACGAGCAAGTCATTGACGGGCGCGGCTGGCGATCCGGTGCCCTCGTGGAAAAACGGAAACTTTCGCAGTGGTTCCTTCGCATCACCTCGGCGGCGGACGATTTGTTGGACGGACTCGCGGACCTCACGCGCTGGCCCGAGAAAGTCCGCCTGATGCAGGAAAATTGGATCGGGCGGTCGGAAGGGGCGATTCTCCGGTTCCCCATCGTGGGCTCCCCTTCGGGCGAAAACCTCGAAGTCTACAGCACGCGCCCCGATACGCTCTTTGGCGCGTCGTTTCTGGCGCTCGCTCCGCAGCATCCCCTCGCCCAGCGCCTTGCCGCGACGGACCCCGAGCTTGCGGCGTTCATGGAGGACTGCGGACGCGTTGGCACGTCCGAGGTGCTTTTGGAAACGGGCGAGAAGAAGGGCTATCGCACGATGCTGGAGGTCACGAACCCGGTCGCCCCGACCGAGTGTCTGCCCGTTTACGTCGCGAACTTCATTCTGATGGACTACGGCACGGGGGCGATTTTCGGTTGCCCCGCGCACGACCCACGCGACCTTGAGTTTGCGCGGCGCTATGGCTTGCCTGTGCGAACCGTTGTCGCGCCGGAGGGCACCGACCCCGCGACGTTTGAGGTCACGGAGGAGGCCTACACCGGACCCGGCCGAATTGTTCGCTCCGATTTCCTGAACGGCTTGACGGTGGACGACGCGAAGAAAGCCGTGATTGCACGGCTGGAATCGCTCGGCGCGGGGCGGGGCCACGTGCAGTTCCGCTTGCGCGATTGGTGCATCAGCCGCCAACGGTATTGGGGATGCCCGATCCCGATCATCCACTGCCCATCGTGCGGCCCCGTCCCGGTGCCCGCTCCGGACCTTCCCGTGCGGTTGCCGGATGACGTTACGTTCGACAAACCCGGCAATCCCTTGGATCGTCACCCCACGTGGAAACATGTCCCGTGCCCCGTGTGCGGCAAGGCCGCGCAGCGCGAAACCGACACGTGCGACACGTTTGTGGATTCCAGCTGGTACTTCGCGCGGTACACCTCGGCGGATGCAACCGATGTGCCCTTGCGCCGCGAGGACGCGGATTGTTGGCTCCCCGTGGACCAGTACATCGGTGGCGTGGAGCACGCGATTTTGCACCTGCTGTACGCGCGGTTCTTCACCCGCGCGCTGAAGGCCACGGGCCACGTCGGGCTGTCGGAGCCCTTCGCGGGACTCTTTACGCAAGGCATGGTGTGCCACGAATCCTACAAAGACGCGGCGGGCAAATGGCTCTACCCGGAGGACGTTCAAAAGAACCCCGACGGCTCGGCCACGCACGTCACGACGGGCGAGCCCGTGACGGTGGGCCGTGTCGAGGTCATGAGCAAATCCAAAAAGAACGTCGTGGACCCCGGCGCGATCATCAACCGCTATGGCGCGGACACGGCGCGGCTGTTCATTCTGTCCGACAACCCGCCGGAGCGCGACTTGGAATGGACCGATGCGGGCGTTGAGGGCGCGTGGCGGTACCTCAACCGTTTGTGGAAACTTGGGACCGAGGCAGCGGGCATGCTTCCCCCGCCGGACGCTCCCCCGCCGGGGACGTTCGGCCCCGAGGCGCTTGCCCTGCGGCAACTCAGCCACTGCACGCGCGCGGCGTTCACGCAAGACCTTGAAAGGTTCCACCTGAACCGTGCGATTGCCCGCATCCGTGAGCTCACGAACGCGCTGGAGGCCGTGCGGCTAGGGGAGGGCGCGTCAGGGGCGGACGTGGCCTGGGCTCTGCGCGAAGGGATCGAAACGGCGGTGCGGCTTTTGAACCCCATGATCCCGCACATCACGGAAGAATTGTGGGAACGCCTGGGGCGCACGATACCGTTGGTCCGAGAGCCCTGGGCCGAGGCCGATCCCACGTTGCTGGAGGCTACAACCGTCACGCTGGCCGTTCAGGTCAACGGCAAATTGCGCGGCACGATCACGCTTCCGGCGGATGCCGATAACGCTGCTGCTGAGGCCGCTGCTCGGACCGATGCGGGTGTTCTTCGCGCTCTCGAAGGTAAAATCGTCCGCAAGGTCATCGTTGTGCCGGGCAAGATTGTGAACATCGTCGCGGGTTAAGGGTTTGCGGTGCCGTTGAAGACCGGAAAAGGGAGCGTCCCACGAGGGCAGCCCCCATCGCCAAGCTGATCCCGCCAACGACAAGGCCGACCGCCGCAAGGTCGGGCCATCCGAGAACCCCCAGGCGTTCGCGGAGCAGGCCCCATGTCGCGGGCGAGTCCCATCCGGCGTTAAGCACCACGTGCCTGTCGGGGCTGAGATCGGCAAGCCCTGCAAAGAAAAACGCTTGGGCGATCATCAAGACAGGCAGAGCGAGGATATGAAGGGTTGCGAGCGCGACGACGATTCCCCGAAGGGGGCGTGAAGGTACGACGACCCCGAGGCCTTTGGCGAGCCACACGCCCCACACAGGGATCAGGATGTTGAGGTACCATCCGGGGGTGGCTCCAAACCCTGCAAGCGCCAAACACACCAAAATATGGTGCAAAAAGCCGAGAACCATCAACCCTATCCAAAAGAATCCGAGTGACGCGAAGGCTGTCGGTTTTTCACGCCGGAGGGGTTTCAGGGCGGCGACAAGCAAGCCCAGCGGAAGCATCAGAAGAAGCAGTGAAAATCCAAGCGGCATTTGCCAATAGCTTCCCCCTCCGAACCAACTCCATGTTTGCAAGATGTTCGCCAGGATGTGGAGAAAGACGGGGGGATCAAAACGCCACGCAAGGGTCTCAACCGTGAGCCCCCCGTACCCCTTCAGCACGATCCCATCAGCTCCGCCGAGGAAGGAACCGTAGACGAGAGCCTTGGAAGCGTACCAGATCATCGTCAGAACAACGGGGGCTCCCCAGTATTCCAGCTCCTCCCACCGGGCGCGAGTCAGGGCTTGATCACGACGGTCCCGGACGAGGGGGATGAGCCGCCACGCCACGTAGCCCGCCGTGAACGGCAGGAAAAAGCCTTTGGTCAGAAGTCCAAGGGCAAACAAACCCCCTAAAAGAACATGATGAAAAGGACGGTGAGGCTGCCGGGGTTCGAGGGCCAGCTGCGCGGCAATGGCTCCCGTCAGAAACAGGCACAAGGAATCGTTTCCAATCCGCCCAAACTCGGCAAAAAAGGACGGGAAAAGAACCGGGTACAACAGAAAAGCGCATGTGAGACAACGGCGCTCGTCGGACGACGACGCGGCGCGAAGAGCCCCCATGAGCCCAAGAAGCAAGCCCGCGTACGCGAGCAAAAACGAAAACCCACGGAGCACGAACGTTTGTGTGACCCAGGGCAGGGCTTGCGTGAGGTGCATCACGCCCGCCATCAGGACGTAATAAGCGGGAGGATGTTGAGCCTGCCAGTTCACTATCGCGGGGTCGGACACGTAATCGTGCGGCGCGGGTCCCTCGCGGTACAGGGGGCCGTAGGCCGCGACCTTTTGAGAATCTTGGAAAAAAGCCCGGTAAAACACACTGCCGGGATGCTGGAACGTTGCGGCGGCAGGGATAAACAGAGGACCGTGATGCCAATAGGCGGTGACGGCACGTGCAAACCCGTCCTCCCCGTAAACGGGGGCCCGCCCGGTGGAGGCAATCTGGAGGACGCTGGAGACATGCGCCTCCTCGTCGGGGCCCTCAAACATCGGCAAAACGGCCATCGCCGCAAAGCCGAGCAGCAGTGTGCCCAGAACAACCAACACAATCCCAAACCTGGAAAGCCCCCCGGAGGACAGGGGCTCAAGCGTCCGCGAGCTGTGGCGCTCTAGCCGCATGGCCGTTCCATCAGGAAAGGGCCACCATCAGGCGGCGGAAGGCGAAGCAGCGGGGGCTTCTAACGCAGCGCGGGCCTGCTGGACCAGGGCGGAGAACGCCTCGGGCTGCGTGGCCGCGAGCTCGGCCAGCTGCTTGCGGTCCACCGTGATCCCGGCTTTCTTGAGGCCGTTCATGAAACGCGCGTACGTCAGGCCTTCCGCCCGGACGCCCGCGTTGATGCGAACGATCCAGAGGGCCCGAAAGTCGCGCTTGCGGTTGCGACGGTCGCGGTAGGCGTAGCGAAGGGCCTTTTCAACTTTTTCAATCGCCATCCGAAAATTGGTGCTGGACCGCCCACGGTACCCGGCAGCCAGCTTGACCATTTCTTGATGACGGGCGTGAGTCGTCACGCCTCTTTTGACACGTGCCATAGCGGATCTCCCTCGGGCTTAAGCGTTGCGCAGAAAATGCTTGAGGATGTTGTCCCCGTCCGTCTTGAACAGGATCATCACCCCGCGCGACTCGCGCTTCATTTTCTGGGGCCGCTTCCGTAGTCCATGACGGCGTCCGGCGGCACCGGCTTTCACAAGACGGCCCCCGGTGACGCGAAAGCGCTTTTTGGACCCGCTGTGGGTCTTGAGTTTCGACATTTGGATCCCCTGAGGGTTGGATGTTGAACAAAAGGCGGCCAGGCATGTCGGAGGCCCGGACGCGCCGAAGCCCCCTTTCTACCGTCGCCTTTCCGCGAAAGCAAGCCCTTTGCAACACGTTGGCAACAAAGGGGGGCTGGGAACCGCCGCTGCGCTGCCGCTCCTGCGCTGGCTTCGCGAGCGAAAGCGGGGTAGGATCATCGTCAGGTTGGTTTCCGTGGAGTGTTCGTTTGTGCCCCCGCTTGGCGTTTGTTCCCCGTCCGCACTGCCTGAACGGATCACCGCGGGAACGCTGGAGGTTCGCCTCGCGGCAAGCCCGGCCGAGATTCAGGCCGCCCAAGAGCTGCGCTACCACGTTTTTTACGACGAGATGGGGGCGCAACCCTTGCCCGCCCTTCGTGCCGCTCGGCGCGACCACGATTCGTTTGATGCGATCTGCGATCATCTGTTGGTTTTGGACCAGGGGGAAAACGATCGCGCCCCGCGCGTGGTCGGAACCTACCGGCTTTTGCGCCGCGCCGTCGCGCACCAACACGGCGGGTTCTATTCGGCCAGCGAGTATGATCTGTCTCCGCTCGAACGTTACCCCGGCGAGATTCTGGAACTCGGGCGATCCTGCATTGATGCCGACTACCGCACCGGGGCGGTCATGCAGATTCTTTGGAAAGGCCTCGCGGCCTACATTTTCCAGCACGACATTCGGCTGATGTTTGGCTGCGCGAGTCTACCGGGGACGGACCCTCAGGCGCTCGCGGTCCCCTTGTCCTACCTCTATTACGACCATCTCGCGCCCCCAAGCCTTCGATGCCGAGCGCTCCCCGACAAGTACGTGGACATGCGCCTTTTGCCACGCGAGGCCTTCAACCCCGAACAGGCGTTTGACACGCTGAAGCTGGATCCACGCAGCGGCGGGAACCAGCTCCCTCCGTTGATCAAAGGCTACCTGCGCGTCGGGGGGGTTGTCGGCGACGGCGCGGTCGTGGACACGGCGTTCAACACAACGGACGTGTGCATCATCGTGCGGACCAACCTTATGGCCCAACGCTACCTGCGCCACTACGAGCGCAAACAGAGGGACGAAGCAGAGCGGGGGTAGGTTGAGGTCTGGGGAAGGTCAAACCCGTTTTCCGCTTTTGACAAAGGGGTTCATCCCAACCTCTCACCTTAAACTTCAGGAAAAAAGCCCGCGTTATCCTTGCTTCTCACAGATCGGTGCCGGGCTCTTGGTCGACGTTTTGGACAAACTGCTCACACGGACGATCTGATAGACGGCGGCCAAAAGGACAACCATGGCGGCGGTCTGAGAAGGCGTCAGCGTCTCGTTCAAAAACAGACAGCCCATCAGAACGCACACAAGGGGCGAGGTCATCTCCAGAAAACTCGCCGTCGGAACGTCCACGCGCCGAAGTCCTTTGTAATAGAGATTTGTCCCGATACCGATGATGAGGGTCGATGACACGATCAACAGGCCCCATTTCTCGGGGGTGAGCGAAAAAGCCCGTGTTTCGGGGGAGAGAACAGCCAGCAGGGGCAGGGAAAGAATCGCAGCCCCTCGTTTTTGCTCCACTATTCAGATAAAGTGTGCATCCTGCACCTCCGGCCCCACAATGCTACTTATAGTCTCTAGACTTAAAGTCATCTAATCCTCAATCTGCTCAAGCTATGAATACGAACAGCGAACGAGCGATTCTCATTGGGCTTGGGAATACAGTCAGGCGCCATCGGGTAGAATTGGGCTTGAGCCAAGAAGCCCTCGCAGAGAATGTTGGGCTCCATAGAACCTATATCGGGTCCGTGGAACGTGGAGAGCGAAATATATCGATTTTGAATTTAACCAAGATTGCTTATGCCCTTGGGCTTTCTGCCCCCGCATTACTGAGCTGTGTTGAAAACGAGAAGTCAGGTCTCCTACGGAGGAGTTGAAATGGGTGCCCAAAAGGAAATTGCCAGCCTTGTCAACAAGCTTTCGCCTGAGCGTACCAGGCTTCTCATCGAAATGGGGCATGCCCTGACACGCTCTGTGGTGGCGGATGTTTCAGCAGAATCGGATATCGTCGTAAGGGCATTCGAGCACGATTTTTCTGGCCGTCTCTTACTGTTTCATGCGATGCATGATGCCGCGCTGACCAAGAAAACATTCGAGTATTTCTTTTGTGGTTCTTCGCGAGCGGCCGGCAGACAAGCATATCAGACATCAAATTCTGTCTATTCTGGGGAGGATGTCGTTGTTGATGGGCAGAAGTTTTCGTTAAAAACGGAAAGTGGCCAGTCAATTAGCCGAACCTCCATCCATGTATCAAAACTCATGGAAGCCCGATGGATTCGCGAGTGCGAGACCCAAGATGACTTTTGCACGCACGCAAAAACAAGGGTTAAGGCGCACCTAGCGCATTACGAGCGAATCGTTTCGCTTCGCTCTTTTCTTGCTGATTCGATTGTTAAATATGAATTTGTCGAGATTCCCAAAGAAATTCTTTTGGGAATCTCTCGATTGTGCCCAAACGATTTTTCAAAAAAAACAGCCAACGGTTCAAGTCGTGCTACTGTGCGAGGAAGCGACGGGAGCGTGTGGTTTGTTCTAAGCTTAGATGGCTCGGTTGAAAAAATAACCGTCCGTAGTCTCCCCCTGCGACTATGCAAGATTCACGCGACATGGGAAGTTTCCCTTCTTAGTCATTAGACTGAAGCCAACAATTTTTCGGAGCTCTCGGCAGGTTCAGGCAACCAGGCAAGTTGTCTGTTCCATGCTCTTTCAGCAGGTCTGATATCCTCCGGATGCAAGCTTGTCCTCGGCAAAACACAACTCTTAATGTCTGGTTTAATGCCCGAAAACATCCAATGGATGAGGTGTGCGAGTTGGAAAGAAATCAGCGGAGGAACAGCATCACCTATATGTCGATACATGTTCGACATAGCCCTTCCTCCAAACTTGTAAGTCTCAGGAAACCCTTGAAGAAGTGCCATTTCACGAACGCTACAAAGGCGATCTTGGTCGGGATGTGCATATCGCCCATTGCCAATATGAGCACATTCTCTCTTAATCGTTACAGCTGGGCGTTGCCAAGCCATCCGTCCATAAACGTCGGGGTGAGAGCCGTAATCTTCAGCCTCAACGTATCGGCGCATGGCTGGAGTCATCAAATGATGGCCATCTTTGCGGAGACGCAAATCTATCCATGAACCTCCATCCCTGGGAATAGCCCTGAGCCGAATTAACGAATCAGGGTTCATGCTTGGCGACACATGGAAACGATCCAAAGTATCACACTCACCTGCTGTGATCTTTGGGAGATGAGCTATGCAACGATGAACTGTAGTGGCCTCCTCCTCAACCCGGTGCCCCATCCACAAGTCCTCCAGACTTTTTGCTCCACTGGCGAGACGAGTTGCAATCACCAAAGCTCGTTCGCGACGTTGTGGAAGGCCAAACTCATTCAGCATATGGATTGATGCATGCACATCATATCCCATTTCCTCAAGAGATCGTCTCAACACACGAAAATGGTGTGAGAAATTTCCTCTCAATAGTTCTCTTGCATTTTCCATGACAAGAACCTTAGGGCTGAGAATACGCACCCATTTCTCAGTCCGGACAACGAGACTATTGCGGTGATCGTCTGTCAGATGGTTGTTTGGGTTCGTGCGCGAGAACCCCGTGCATGGAGGACAGGCAGACAGAACATCAAGGTTATGCCCCCCCAAGAGCTGCATTCGAATCGACTCAATGTCGTGGTCTTCAATGTGTGCTAAGTCGACGGCGATGGGAGACACCGAAATATTCGCGAGGTAAGTATTGTTGCAGCCAAGTTTTCCCTTCCCGCTGCTCGGTTTTCCGAACTCACCGTCTAAAGCGGCCGTGACTTGGAAGGCGGGATGAGCATGAAATCCAAAGCTCATGCCTCCCGCGCCGGAAAACAGGTCGATGAACGTCAATTGTTTTGAAGCAGTGGACTTGGAGCAGACCATTTAGACACCCCCCGCAGTGATGACTAAAAGTATCACCTGGGGCAGATTCTCGTCAAGGGAGAACGTAAAAACCCCGTCCTTGAATCGGGGGCGTTTCTGTGGGATTCTTAGGCTTTCGCGGATCGAAAGCGCCTTATCCCTTCCCCTGTGTTCCCCTTCCCACCTTGAACGGACCTGACGCGATGCCCACTCCTGCTTCCCTTGGCGCCGAGCTTTTGCACCGTTTGCCCGGTCTGCTCCTGATTGTCCTCGCGTTTTGGGGGCTTGTGCGCCTGGCGCGTTGGCTGTCCAAGTTGGCGCTTGTGCAGGAAATCAGCCGCCAACGGTATATCTTCCGGGGCATCTTGGCCGTTTTAGTGCCTTTCATCGCTCTTTGGATGGCCGCCGTTGTGGGCAGTCGCGTTTCGGGCCTGGGGCTTTGCTCCGCAGCGGCCACCGAATGGGGCACCCTTTTCTGTCCGGCTGGCAAGGACGTGGGTCAACAAGCGGCGTGGACGGCTATGCTCTTGGTGGGGCCGGGGATTCTGTGGGCCGCAATTTGCTGGGTTGCTTTCAAACGCCGCTGGATCAACTACGCCGATGAAATGAGCGCGGGGCTCAAGGCCGACAGTGTGGATTTCCCCGAAGAGCGCAGTGGCGATGACGGGGACGGCATGTGACGTCCCAGGGGCGATTTTTCGTCACCGGGACCGGGACCGGCGTCGGCAAAACGTTTGTGACGGCCTCCCTGATCCGCGCCACACGGCACGAACAGCGCACCGTCGCGGCGTTCAAACCCCTGATGAGCGGGTATGCTCCCGCCGACCCTGCGACCAGCGACGCAGGTGTGTTGAGTGCTGCGCTCGGGCGACCTCTCCGCCCTCCCGCTGAGGACGATGGGTCGAGCCTTGCTGCCCTGGAAGCTCTGTCCCCGTGGCGGTGGGAGGCCGCGCGCGCGCCTTCCATGGCGGCTCGTGCGGCGGGGGCACGTTCCCTGGCGGCGACACGGCCCCTCATCGTCCGTGAACTCCTCGCGTGGTGCCGTCGCGCTCTGGAAGGGCCTGAGGACGTCGTGCTCCTCGAAAGTCTTGGGGGCATCATGAGCCCCATCACGGACAACGCCACGGTCTTGGACTGGGCGGAGGGCCTTCGGATCCCCCTTCTTCTTGTCACGGACAGTTTCGTGGGGAGCCTCAGCCCAACGCTCACGGCTCTCGAGGTCCTCCGCGCTCGGGATGTGCCCCTGGCCGCCGTCGTGGTGAACGATGTTCCGGGCCGAAGTCTTCCTCTGCCCGCCGAGGTGACTGTCCAAGAACTCAGGCGCTACACGCCGTTTGAAACACCTTTTTTCACAACACGCGCCTTTCTGACCGCCTGGCCACGACAGGCCGACAAAGGGCTGAAAAAGGCTTGACCCCACTGCCGAAAGGACCGAGACTTTTGGGCCTTGGGTGTCTTCTGCCCTCCGAAACAAGCCCCCGTCTGCCCTAGCGGTTTGGCGACACGACGTCCACCCCTGAAGCAGCCCCTTACCCTCGTGATCAAGGCGTTCCATGACTCGCAGACTCTTCGGCACCGACGGGATTCGCGGACAGGCTAACCAAGAGCCCATGACGGCAGCCACGGCGTTGTCCGTCGCCATGGCAGCAGCGCGGCTTTTCCGGCGAGGCCATCACCGTCACCGCGTCGTGATCGGCAAGGACACGCGCCTTTCGGGGTACCTGCTTGAGCCCGCGCTCACGGCGGGATTTATCGCGGAAGGCATGGACGTGACCCTTCTCGGGCCCTTGCCCACCCCGGCGGTTGCGATTCTGACGCGCAGCCTGCGGGCAGATTTGGGCGTGATGATCTCGGCCTCGCACAACCCTTACCAGGACAACGGCATCAAACTGTTCGCGCCCGACGGCTCCAAGCTGTCCGACGACAAGGAAACGCAGATTGAGCACCTGATGGACCCCGCCACCCCGCGGACCGAGCCACCTGTCGATTCCAAAGACCTCGGTCGCGCAAGCCGTTTGGACGATGCGTTGGGCCGGTACGTGGAATACGTCAAAGGCACGTTCCCCACGGGCCTCCGTCTGGACGGCCTCAAGATTGTTGTGGATTGCGCGAACGGCGCGGCGTACAAGGCCGCCCCCTTGATTCTCTGGGAACTCGGCGCGGAGGTCGTTCCCCTGGCCGTGGCCCCCGACGGGCTCAACATCAACCTGAACTGTGGGGCTACGCACCCCCAATCGATGCAAGACGCTGTGATCGCGCACAAGGCCGACCTTGGCCTCGCGCTCGATGGCGACGCGGATCGCCTCATCCTGGCCGACGAAAAAGGCCGCGTCATCAACGGGGATCAACTGCTCGCCCTGATTGCCCGCGCATGGGCCGAATCGGGCCGTCTCAAGGGGGGGCGCGTGGTCGCCACCGTCATGTCCAATTTGGGCCTCGAGCGGTACCTAAACGCCCAAGGTATCGGCCTGACACGCGCCGCCGTGGGGGATCGGTACGTGGTGGAGGCCATGCACGCCGAGGGGGGCAACGTCGGGGGCGAACAGTCGGGGCATATTGTCCTCAGCGATTACAGTCCCACAGGCGACGCCTTGATCGCCGCCCTGCAGATTCTTGCCGTGCTGCGCAACCAGGGCCGCCCCGCCAGCGAGGTGTGCCACCTTTTTGAGCCTCTGCCCCAGGTTTTGCAAAGTGTCCGAGCCCCTGCCAGCGTGCTGGATCTCCCCAACGTTCGCGCCGCTGTTCAGGCCGCCGAGGACCAACTGAAGGGCACGGGGCGCTTGCTGATCCGCAAGTCCGGGACCGAGCCCTTGGTGCGCGTCATGGCCGAGGGCGAGGACGAGCCCCTCGTGCGCCACGTCGTGGAAAGCCTGGCGCAGACGTTGCAAAGGGCCGGGTGAGAGAGCGGAGGCACAAAAAAACCCGCGCCCTTCCTGAGGAATCGCGGGTACAGTTCGCCATGGGTTTTTCAATACGCCTTCTGCCCCCTCGAGTCAAGAGGAATTTTTGGCAAAAATCGCCCCAAATTGTCCACGTCGCTCGAAAAGCCTCCGTTGACCCTTGCTTTCACGGTGTGACGGGCAAAAGGCCCTCTGAAAACAGGAACTTACCAATCGTCCGAGGAAAATTTTACCCTTTTTCCTTCTCCCGAGGCGGCTTCTCCACGCCAAAGCGCTTGATTTCCCAGCGCAGGTCAATCCCCGTTTTGGCTTTGACGCGACGGCGGACCTCTTCGCCCAGGTGTTCGATCTCGGCGGCGGTCGCGTAGCCCGTGTTGATCAAAAAGTTGGCGTGTTTTTCCGAAACCTTGGCCTGACCGATCTTGAGCCCCCGGCACCCCGCAGCTTCGATTAGCTGCCAAGCCTTGCGTCCTTGGGGATCGTTCTCGGGGTTGGCAAACGTCGAGCCGCCTGTCCGTTCGCGCAAGGGCTGACTGCGGGCGCGGGATTCCTGAATCTCCCGCATCCGGGCGCGAATGGCTTCCGGCTTGCCGGGCTCACCTTCCAGAAAAACGGCGCTGAGGAACGTCCAATCGTCGGGCAGACCACTGCGGCGATACCCGAATCCCACGTCGGCGGCTTTCAGCGTGTGCCGCGCTCCGGACCGATCCAGCGCGATGACGCTTTCCACAATGTCCGCGAAACAACGCCCGTAGGCCCCGGCGTTCATATGAAGGCCTCCGCCGACAGTGCCGGGAATGCCACACAGGAACTCGAACCCCGTCAGGTCCACCGCTTGAGCCGCGCGCGCCACGTTCAGGTCCAGCGCCCCGGCGTCCGCCGTGATGACGGCCCCTTCCACTTTGATTTTGGCAAACCCAGGCCCCAGCCGCACGACCACACCCTTGATCCCGCCATCGCGGATCAGGATGTTGGAGCCCACGCCGAGGACCGTGACGGGAATGTCCTGCGGGCAATGCGCAAGAAACCACGCAAGGTCGTCCACGTCCGCCGGTTTGAACAAAACTTCCGCAGGTCCACCTGCACGGAACCAGGTGTGTCCCGCGAGCGGCGCGTTGGGAACCAGCGATCCCCGCGCAGGCGGAAGACGTTCCAAAAGCCCCTCGGGCAGGAAGTCATCGGCTCGGAGGCCGTGCAACTGCTGATCGGAACGGAGGGCGGCCAACATTCCCAACCTTTCATTCGGAGGCGTTTCCGCGCAAGCCCGTCATGCGCCCGATGCGCGGAGGGCACCGGGAGCGACAAGCCCCTGAAGCTCGCCCGGCAGGGCCTGCGCCCACTGGCTGACCGACCCCGCCCCGAGGCAGATGACATAATCACCCGGTTGGGTCCGCTCGGCAAGAAGGGGGGCCAGGTCCTCGGGCCCCGCGATTTCAACGACATCCTTGTGCCCATGGGCGCGGAGCCCTTCGGCCAGGGCGGTCCGTGTGATGCCGGGCAAGGGTTCCTCCCCCGCCGGGTAAATATCGGCCAGGATCACGCTGTCGGCGTCGTTGAAGCAAGTGCAGAATTCAGTGAACAAATCGCGCACGCGGCTGTAGCGGTGCGGTTGCACGACGGCCAACACGCGCCCGTGCTCGCCCTTGGCCTGCTGCGCCGCGCGGAGCGTTGTCGCAATTTCCACAGGATGATGCCCGTAGTCGTCGATGATCGTGACTCCTCCGACAACGCCCGTGCAGGTGAACCGCCGCTTCACGCCTTGAAAATGGCCGAACGCCGCCCGGAGAATGGACTCGCCAAACCCCAGTTTCCAGCCGACGGCCACAACCGCCAGCGCATTTTGCACATTGTGCTGCCCCATCATGGGGAGAAACAGATCGTGAATCTCGCGCACAGAGCCGCCCAGCGATTCCGCCAAGCGCACATCGAACCGCGTGCCCTCCGGCGAGGGGACGAGGTTCACGGCCCGCACGTCGGCTTGCGGGGAAAACCCGTACGTGACCACCGCGCGGTCCGACACGCGAGCAATGAGTTCCTGCACCTCGGGGTGGTCGGCGCAGAGGACCGCAAAGCCGTAAAAGGGAAGGTTGGTCACAAACGCGCGGTACGCCTCGCGCACGGACTCAAACGTACCGTAGTGGTCCAGGTGCTCGGGGTCCATGTTCGTGACGATGCCAATCGTCGCGGGCAGGCGCGTGAAACTGCCATCCGATTCATCGGTTTCCACAACCATCCAATCGCCCGCACCTAAACGAGCGTTGGTGCCGTACGCGTTGATAATCCCGCCGTTGATCACCGTCGGATCAAGCTTGGCCGCATCAAACAAGGCCGCGACGAGCGAGGTGGTCGTCGTCTTGCCGTGCGTCCCCGCGACCGCGACGGACCAACGAAAGCGCATGAGCTCGCCCAGCATCTCGGCGCGGGGGAGGACCGGCAGCCGGGCTGCACGAGCCGCAACAATCTCGGGGTTGTTGGGTTTGACGGCGGAGGAGGCCACAACAACGTGCGCTGCACCCAGATTCGCCGCATCGTGCCCGCAGACAACGGAAATGCCCTTGGCGCGAAGGCGTTTGACGTTCGCGTTTTCGTGGAGGTCACTGCCCTGCACCGTGTACCCGAGAGCATGAAGAATCTCGGCAATGCCGCTCATGCCGATTCCGCCGATTCCGACAAAATGCACCGTCCCAACGGCCAGGGGACTAAAGGACCGGCTGATCGAGGGAAACGGAATGGTCATGAACACGGACCTCAAGGAGAGCGGCGAAGGAGGGAATTCTACCGCAAGCGCTTGGCCGTGCCTAAGTGAATCTTGGGGGTGGGGAGGACGGGGCTGTTCTACGAGTGTTTTCCTACCACGCGGGGCTTCTGGACGTCATTGCGAGGCGGCAACGGGCCGAAGGCCTGGGGCCAACGAAGCAATCCAGGGCCACGAGTCCAGTCCCCTGGATTGCCTCGCTTCGCTCGCAATGACGCGGAAAGTGAAGGTTGGGACCCTGGCCTTGTCCCTCGGAGTCCCGCGAAGGCAAGCCGGAAACATCCTGGCGGGGATACGTCTTGGCAAGTCCCGGACGTGGCCCTAGGCTCCGGTTGCTGCGGACGCAAGGTCGGGCACGGGATAGATTCTCAAAGGGGAGGACGTGATGGACAAACGCGGTTTCTTAAAAGTGCTGTCGAGCGCACTTGTTGCCGCCCCTGTGGCAGCGGCCACGTCCCTGGCGTTGAAACCTCCGGGAACGGAGCCCGTCCCTTCTTCCGGAACCGTGGCCTACCAACGCGTCATGAAGCGCGGCGTGTTGCGCGCGGGCTCGTTCATCGAACCGCCGTTCACGTTTTTTGATGCCGCGACGAACACCCGCAAAGGCCTGACGGTCGCGCTGGCTGAATCGCTGACCTCCAGTGTCAACCTGCGCCTTGAATGGGTGGACGTGAATTTTGCGACGTTGGTGGATGACCTGGAACACGCGCGGTGCGATGCCGTGTGCGCGAGCCTGTTCATGATGCCCCGCGCGGGGCGGCTGGATTACACGATGCCGTATGCCTACGTGCCCGTTCATGGGTATGTGCGCGCGAATGACAAACGCTTTGGCGCTGACCTCGCGGCGTTGGACGATCCCGCTTACCGCATTGTGGGGCTTGAAGGCGAAGGGGCCACGGCCATCGCGCACCGGCGGTTTCCTCGCGCGGCGTTTTTGGACTTACCGCAAGGGACCTTGATTCCGGACCTCTTGCTGAACGTCGTGAACCACAAGGCCGATGTCGCGTTTTTGATTCCGACGGTGTTCGCCGCGTTTGAAGAAAGTCACCCCGGCCTTTTGAAACCGCTGCCCTCGGAAGAGCCGTTGCACGTGTTCGCCATCGCGTTCGCTTTGAAACCCGGCGAGGAAATGCTGAAAAGTCTTTTGAACAACAACCTCCAGCGCATGATTGTCTCGGGCGAGTTGGAATCGCTGTTTGCGACGTTTGATCCCAACCGCTACGTCTTGCGCCCCGGAATCCGGTACACTCGGGGATGTTGAGGGAAGTGGCCTGTCGAGGAACCCCAGCATGAAGCGGTTAGCGTTTTTCGTGGGACTCGCGGGTCTTGTCGGTGCGACGGGCGTGATTGCGTGGAGCGGCGCGGGCGCTGTGCTGGCCGCGCTTGAAAAGGCGGGGCTGGGGGGGATTCTGGTGACGTGCCTCGCGCACCTGGTTCCCATGACGCTGTGCGTGATCGGGTGGCGGGCGCTTTTGGGACGGCGCGGGCCGGGGTATGTGTTTTTCCTTTATGTCCTGTGGATTCGCGCCGCCATCAACAACCTGATGCCCGTCGCGCGGATCGGGGGCGAGATCGTGTCCGTGCGAATCCTCACGCGCGGAGGCGTCGCGCCCTCGGTCGCGGTCGCCAGCACGATGGTGGAGATTACGCTGTCCGTCATCGCGGTCTTTTTATTCAGCCTCTTGGGGGTGGCGCTCTTTACCCTCCGGATGGGGTCCCACGATTCCACCCTCGCGCTGACCATCGGACTCTTGGTCGTTATTCCTCTTTTGGCGGCGTTCGTCATCGTTCAGCGGATCGGGTTCTTCGGTCTCGCGCGTCGAATTCTGGGGCTTTTGTTTCATGACCAAGCGGTTCGGCTTGCGGGGGCCTTTGGTCGCTGGGATCGAGGCGTGCGGATTCTTTACCGAAGGCGCAAGCGCGTGCTGATCTGCAGTGTGTTCCAATTCGCATCATGGGCGGCGGGCAGCGGGGAAATCGCGCTCGCGTTGTTTTTCCTCGGCCACCCGGTGACGCTGACCGAGGCCGTGATGATCGAGGCCCTCATTCAGGCGACAAGCCAAGCCGCATTCTTTGTGCCCGGAGCCTTGGGCGTTCAAGAAGCGGGATTTCTTGTCTTCGGCGCGGCCCTGGGGCTGACACCCGAAATCGCAGGTGCCCTGGCCGTCATCCGTCGTTGCCGAGATGTGGTGCTGTACGTTCCAGGGCTTATCGCGTGGCAGGTCTGGGAAGGGCGCGGCGTCTTCGGCCGACGCACGGCTCCCGTCACGCCGTGACCAAGCTCCACCTTCCAGCGTGAGCAAAAACAAAACCCATCACGACAACTCGCTAACCCGTTGAATGTGTTCAAAAGTTAACCGGACGGTCGTGCTTGACGTGCGGTTGGCACGGAACAGCCCTGGTCCACGCTTTGCCCTCTGTTCCGCGCGGGGCGGTTTCCTGCTAGACCCAGCGGCGGACAGGCCCCCGAAAGACAGGACGCGATGGAATCCCTCGAAAGCCTCCGCAATTTTGCGATTGTCGCACACATTGACCACGGTAAGTCCACGCTCGCGGATCGGCTGATCGAGCGCTGCGGTGCGCTGGAGGCGCGGGAGATGCGCTCCCAGGTGCTCGACAGCATGGACATCGAGCGCGAGCGCGGCATCACGATCAAGGCCCAGACCGTGCGCCTGCGGTACCTCGCGAAAGACGGGAAAACGTACGTTCTGAATCTGATGGATACGCCGGGGCATGTGGACTTTGCGTACGAAGTCAGCCGCAGCTTGGCCGCGTGCGAGGGCTCGCTGCTCGTCGTGGATTCCACGCAAGGTGTTGAGGCGCAAACGCTCGCCAACGCTTACCAGGCGATTGATGCGGGGCATACGCTGGTGCCCCTTTTGAACAAGATTGACCTCCCGGCCTCCGAGCCCGACCGCATTCGCCAGCAGATTGAGGACGTCGTGGGGCTGGACGCCTCGGACGCCGTGTTGATCTCGGCCAAGACGGGGATTGGGATCGAGGACGTGCTGGAGGCCATCGTCACGCGCCTGCCCGCGCCGCAGGGCCAGGCCGACGCTCCCCTGAAGGCGCTGCTCGTGGACAGCTGGTACGATGCGTACCTCGGTGTTGTGGTGCTCGTGCGCGTCGTGGACGGGGTTCTGCGCAAGGGCATGAAGGTGCGTTTTATGGGCACGGCCTCCACGCACGAGGCGGACCGCGTCGGCGTCTTCACGCCGAAAAAGGTTGAGGTGGATGAACTCGGCCCCGGCGAGATCGGGTTTCTGACGGCGGGGATCAAGCACATCAGCGCAACGCGCGTGGGCGACACGGTGACGGAAGAGCGTCGGCCCGCGTCCGCGCCGCTCGCGGGATTCAAGCCCTCCGTGCCTGTCGTGTTCTGCAGCTTGTTCCCGACCGATGCGGGCGCGTTTGAACGCTTGCGGGATTCGCTGGGCAAGTTGGCGCTGAACGACGCGAGTTTCCAGTTTGAGGCCGAGACCTCGGCTGCGCTGGGGTTCGGATTCCGGTGCGGGTTCCTGGGGCTACTGCATCTTGAAATTGTGCAAGAACGCCTGGAGCGTGAATTCAACCTCGACCTTGTGACGACGGCCCCTTCGGTTATCTACCGTGTGCATCGCGTGGACGGCTCGATCCTCACGCTCCACAACCCCGCCGACATGCCCAACCCCTCGACGATTACCACCATCGAGGAGCCCTGGATCAAGGCGACGATCCTCACCCCCGACACGTACCTCGGCGATATTCTGGCTTTGTGCAGTGAACGGCGCGGCGTGCAGATTGAGCTGACGTACGTCGGGCAACGGGCGCTCGTGATTTACTACCTGCCGCTCAACGAAGTGGTGTTCGATTTTTACGATCGCCTGAAGTCGGTCAGCCGTGGCTACGCGAGTTTTGATTACGTGTTTGCGGATTACCGCGAGGGCGATCTGGTGCCCCTCAACATCCTCGTGAACGACGAGCCCGTGGACGCGCTCGCGTGCATCGTTCACCGGGAGCAGGCCGACCGGCGAGGGCGGGCGCTGTGTGAACGGCTGAAGGAACTGATCCCCCGGCACCTCTTCAAGATTCCGATTCAAGCCGCGCTGGGGGGCCGGATCATTGCGCGTGAGACCATCCCGGCACTCCGCAAAGACGTGACGGCCAAGTGCTACGGCGGCGACATCAGCCGCAAGCGCAAACTTTTGGACAAACAGAAAGAGGGCAAAAAGCGCATGCGTCAGTTCGGCGATGTCGAAATCCCCCAGTCCGCCTTCGTCGCGGTCCTCAAAACGGATCGGGAGAAGTAGGGGAGAGGGCCGGGAAACCAGGGCGAACGGGTGGATGAGAGCTCGGCTCGTGTCGCATGAGCACGGAATCAGGCGAAGCGCAGCGCGGCTCCCTCGCCCCTTGGGAGAGAGGGAATCCCACCGTGCCCCCGCAATTCGTGTGCCCCAAAATGGAGGGTCGTTTTTATGGGCATAAGATTTTAGAATGTTTCCGAACGGGAATGGGAGATGGAGGCCTTCAGGCGTATCATCTGCTTTCCAAGCGTATTTTCAAACTACCGACTTATAGGCGGTAGTGCTTTATGCCTTAAGGATAACACCCAGCTTCGTGAGTTCATCCCAAAACGTCGGGAAGGTTTTAGCGACGCAAGCGGGGTTTTGGATCGTGACCCCTTCGGCGCGGAGACCGGCGAGGGCAAAGCTCATGGCGATGCGGTGGTCGTCGTGCGTGTCGATCACGGCCCCCGGAGCCGCCTTGGTGAGCGTGGGATCGCCCCGCACCACCAGGTCGTCGCCCTCTTCTGTGGCCAGGCCCGGTTTGATTTGGTTCAGCCCCTCGGCCAGCGCACGGATGCGGTCGCATTCCTTGACGCGCAAATTAGCAATGCCAACAAACCGAACGGGGTTGGCGTTGAACGCGGCGACCACGGCCAGGGCGGGGACGGAATCCTGCATCTGGGCGCCGTCCACGATGGCGGGCATATGCGGGAAAAGCCGGAAGAGCGCCCGCGACCGGGCGTCCGGCTGAAGGCTGGCTAAGGGGTCGAGCGGCACGGGCAACGTGCTTTCCGTCAGCGCCTCCAAGCCCCAAACGTACGTGCAGGAGGAAGCGTCGGGCTCGACTGCGTAATCCCGCGCCGTATACCCGCGCGGGGCCACGCGCCACGCGCCGGATTCACTTTCTGTGACCTCGGCCCCAAAGTGGCGCATGACGGCGAGCGTCAGATCAATGTACCCACGTCCGCCGATAGCGGCTCCGCCTTCCAGCGCAATGTCCAGCCCTGTCCGGCTGGCCCCCGCCATCATCAAAAGCGCCGAAACGTATTGGCTGGAAAGGCGGGCGTCCACCGTGATGCGCGGCGTCGGGAACGTGCCGCCGGTCCCGTGCACAGTGACGGGCGGGCATCCGGTGGGGGAATCGCTTTCAACGCCGAGAAGCCGCAGGGCGTCCAGCAACGGCCTCAGGGGACGCTTCTGCATGTGCGCGTCGCCGTCCAGGGTGACAGGTCCGAGCACGAGGGCGGCGGCAGCGGTCAGGAAACGCGTGGCGGTCCCGGCGTTGCCCAGAAACAGGGTTTCCCCCGGCGGGTGCAAGGTGCCCGAGGATTCGACGCGCACGGTGTGCGGGGTGTCGCCGGGGGTGACGGAGACGCCCATCCGACGCAACGCTTCAGCCATGTAGCGCGTATCGTCGCTTGCAAGAAACCCGGACAGGACGCATGCGCCCTGCGCGAGGGCCGCAACCAAAAGCGCCCGGTTGGTCAGCGACTTCGACCCCGGCACGTCCACCGCCCCCGTGAGAGGACGACGTGGGGGGATGAGGGTGAGGGAAGGGGAAGAGGCCATGGTGTGCCGTGTCGCACTCTCTTCACCCTCTACGATTCCTCTACGGGGAGGCCGAGATCAAGGGCGAGGGTTTTCAGGGATTTTTGCGGGCGGGGACCGTAGTGGCTAATAACCTCGGCGGCGGCCAAGGCCCCGAGGCGACCCGCGACTTCCAGACTGTGGCCGTGCGTAAGGCCAAAGAGGACTCCGGCGGCAAAGGCATCACCCGCGCCTGTTGTGTCAACAACCTGAACGGCTTGGGCCGGGACCAGGATCGTGTGGTCGCCTTGTGCCAGAACGGCCCCTTTGGCGCTGCGCGTACCGATGACGGTTGCGCAGTCACGGCGGGCCGCATCAAAAGCCTCTTCAAACGTGGGGAGGTCGTAGAGGGCCTTCAGTTCACGCTCGTTGGCAAACAGAATGTCCACATCGTGTTGAACGAGCTCGCGGAAGGCCTTTTGGTGCCGCTCCACGCAAAAGGGGTCGGAGAGCGAGAGGGCGACGAGTCGTCCAGCTTCGTGGGCTTTGTGGCTGGCCAGCGCAAACGCGGCTTGCGCGGCGGGACGGTCGAACAAATAGCCCTCAAGGTAGGTGACTTGCGCCGCGCCGATCACTTCGCCGTCCACGTCGCCCGGCGTCAGTTCCACCGTGGCCCCGAGGTACGTGCTCATGCTGCGTTGTGCGTCGGGCGTGACAATGATCAGGCTTCGCGCCGTCGCGGGGCCGTGGATGAGCGGCGGGGTCGCAAAATGCACCCCCGTGGCCTTCATGTCGTGCGTAAAGATATGGCCCAGTTGGTCGTTGCGCACTTTGCCGATAAACGCTGGCTTTCCGCCGAACGAGGCGATTCCGGCCGCTGTGTTGGCTGCCGATCCCCCGGACGATTCCACCGCCGTGCCCATTTGGTCATAAAGGGCCCGCGCGCGGACTTCATCAATCAGCGTCATGACGCCTTTTGAGATGCTGTGGCGGCGCAAAAACGCTTCATCGCCCTCGGCGATCACGTCCACAATCGCGTTGCCAATGGCGCACACGTCAAACGACAAGGATGTCATGGATGACTCCTGAAAGGAAAAGAGGGAGGGGAAACTTAGACGAGATTCCGGGCGGCAAAATCCCAGTTGATCAGGTGGTCCAGAAACGCCTGAAGAAAATCAGGGCGGCGGTTTTGGTAATCCAGGTAATAGGCATGCTCCCACACGTCGCACGTCACAAGGGCTTTTTGACCGTGAACCAGCGGCGTATCGGCGTTGGAGGTTTTGACGATTTTCAGCGTGCCTTGGTCCGCAACAAGCCAAACCCACCCGCTGCCGAAAAGGGTCGCGCCCGCTTGCTTGAACTGGTCTTTGAACGCGGCAACGCTGCCAAAGGCCTTGGTCAGGCGCTCGGCCAGGTCGCCCGTTGGCTCTCCACCCCCTTGAGGGGACAGGCTGTTCCAGAAAAACGTGTGGTTCCAGACTTGCGCGGCGTTGTTGAACACCCCGGCTTGGTCGGGTTTGCCCGCACTGGCGCGGATCACGTCCTCCAGGGGCGCATCCGCCAGCGGCGTTCCTTGCACCAGGCCGTTCAGGTTGTTCACGTACGCCTGATGGTGCTTGCCGTGGTGAAACGCGAACGTTTGCCCGGAAATATGGGGCGCGAGCGCGTCCGGGGCGTAGGGCAGAGGGGGCAGAGTGAAGGGCATGCAAACCTCTGGAATCGTCAGAACAACGTTTGTGGTCCCCCGAGTATGCGCCCGCTGCCGTGTGCGCGGCAAGACCGCATTAACAGTCCCGTTTCGCCAAGCCCTGCGCGAGGCGCAAGAAAGAGGTTGTGAATCCGAGGGAGGTGCGGGTATACAATCCCCTTTCGCAGCAAAAGGGCCCCCGGTTTGTTGGGGGGCTTCTCTGTGATGCCCAGGTAGCTCAGTCGGTAGAGCAGGGGACTGAAAATCCCCGTGTCGGCGGTTCAATTCCGTCCCTGGGCACCATTTTTTGGCCCCTCTTGCTTTTTCGGCGCGTTGCTTTAGAAGGGGCGGGTTGCAAGGGCCTCGGGGTTCGGGGCCGGGAAGATCAAGGGGGACGTGCGCACAGGCGAACGGGACCTCCTGCAAAACGCGAGGGGTGTTATGGCTGTTCCGAAGAGAAAAACATCGAAATCCGTGCGGAACCAACGCCGTTCGCATCACGCTTTGTCACCGGTGGGTCTTGTGGAGTGCCCGACGTGTGGCGATATGAAGCGCCCGCACCATGTTTGCGCGGCGTGTGGGTCTTACGGGACGAAGAAAATCGTCTCGGTTAAACGTCAGCGTTCCTAACCGTGGGGGACGGCTCGGTCGTCGCCCGTCTTTTGGCCTTGGATGACTGCTCGAACCATCATCGCCCTTGACGCGATGGGGGGGGATTGCGCCCCCTCGATCATCGTCGAAGGGGCCACGCGAGCGCGGGAACGTGCCTCGAACGTGAACTTCCTGTTCTACGGGGATCGGGAGCGTGTGCGCCCGTTGCTGGACGCTGCGCCCGAGGCTTTGCGCCGCGTTAGCGAGATTTGCCACACGGACGAGGTGATTGCCTCGGACCTGAGGCCGTCCCTTGCGCTGCGCCAGGGTCGCCGCTCCAGCATGCGGCTTGCGTTGGAAGCCGTCGCCAAGGGGGAGGCCGCGTGTGCGGTCTCGGCGGGCAACACGGGTGCGCTGATGGCGCTGGCCAAGCGTGTGCTCAAGACCTTGCCGGGGATTGATCGACCCGCGATTGCCTCGCTGTTGCCGACGCGGACCGGCGAGTGCGTCATGCTGGATCTGGGCGCGAACATCGAATGTGACGCCGAGAATCTTGTGCAATTTGCTCTGATGGGTGCGATTTACTCCCGCGTCGTGGGGGGTGTGGATCAGCCGCTGATTGGCCTTTTGAACATTGGCGTCGAAGAAATGAAGGGCCACGACGAAATTCGCACGGCCGCCGCGATTCTCCGCGACCGTCCGTTGCCGGGCGTTTTCCATGGCTTTGTCGAGGGCAACGACATCACGGCGGGGACGGTGGATGTGATCGTGTCCGACGGGTTCAGCGGCAACGTCGCCCTGAAAACCATCGAGGGCACGGCGAGTCTTGTGACGGGCTTTTTGCGGATGGCGTTTATGTCCTCGCTGCCCGCTCGTCTCGGGTACCTGCTAGCGCGGAGCGCGTTGCGCCGGGTGGAAGCCCGCGCCGACCCTCGCCGGTACAACGGCGCGATGTTCCTGGGGTTGCAGGGCGTGTGCGTCAAGAGTCACGGCGGCACGGACGGGGAAGGTTTTGCGAACGCGATTGGCGAGGCCTTTGACCTGGTGGATCGGCGCTTTAACGAGCGTCTTCGGGACGAACTGGCCGTCCATTACGGGGTGCTCGATTCCCTTTCTGCGGGGGGTGCGCCCGACCCGGCGGGGATCGAGGGCGCGAACGTCCCACCGATTTCCCTGCTGGGGAGCGCCGTATGATTCGGCGTTCCGTGATCGCGGGGTGCGGGAGCTTCTTGCCCGGACCGTTGGTGCCGAATGCTGCGCTCGAATCGCGCGTTGAGACCTCGGACGCCTGGATTCGAGAGCGTACCGGCATTCAGGGGCGGCACCTTGTCGCGGACGGGGAGACCACAGCGGACCTTGCGATTCAGGCGGCGCGGGCGGCGTTGGTGCGGGCCGGGGTTGAGGCGCGGGACGTTCAGGGCGTTGTGCTGGCGACGACAACCCCCGCCGAGACCATGCCCGCCACGGCCACGCGCGTGCAGGGGGCTCTCGGGATTACACAAGGTTTTGCGTTTGATGTGCAGGCCGCGTGCTCGGGGTTCCTGTACGCGCTGACCATGGCCGATAACGCGATTCGTTTGGGGCAAGCCGAGACGATTCTTGTGATCGGGGCCGAGAGTTTTTCACGCCTCTTGGATTGGACGGATCGAACGACGTGCGTCCTTTTTGGGGACGGCGCGGGGGCCGTTGTTCTGAAAGCCGCGCCCGGAACGGGCTCGATCCAGGATCGCGGGATTCTGGACACGCGGCTTCATGCGGATGGGCGGCTCTATGACATTCTGAAAACGGACGGCGGGGCGGGCAGCACGGCCACGACGGGAAAAGTTCGGATGCGCGGGCGGGAGGTTTTTCGCCACGCCGTTGAAAAACTCACCGAGGTTGTCGAGGAAACGCTGACGGCGAACGGCCTGACGCCTCAGGACCTGGACTGGTTTGTGCCGCATCAGGCCAACCAACGCATCATCGAGGCCACCGCGAAAAAACTCGGCCTTGGGCCCGAACGCGTGGTGCTGACCGTGGCCGAACACGCCAACACGTCGGGGGCCTCCATTCCCTTGGCGCTGGCGGCGGCCGAGGCCGACGGACGGTTGCAACCGGGGCAGCTCGTGCTGCTGGACGCCCTCGGCGCAGGCCTCACCTGGGCTTCGGCGCTGGTGCGGTGGTAGGTTTTTAGGGTCCTGTCCCTTCCACCGTCATCGCGAGCCTCCGAAGGGGGCGTGGCGATCCAGGGCCGCACAAAACTGTTCTTGCTGTTCTTACCTCACAACGGAGAGGACGGGACAAACGGCCCTGGATTGCTTCACCCGCTACGCGGGTTCGCAATGACGGACAAGGGCGGCTTTCGTCATCCTAAGGACACAACGAGGGCAACCTTGCTTTTTGCGCCGTCGCCCCCTAACCACCTTCTCACGTGCAGGGGAGACGCCTCGGCCGTGTTTGCTTAGGAACGATGCATGTCCACGCTGGCGGAAACGAGTGATCATATCTTGGCGCGGCATCGCGCGTTGCGCGACGCTCTGGCGGAAGAGGGGTTGGCCCCGCCGCGCATGGCGCAGTTGTCGAAAGAATATTCCGACCTGATCCCGGCGGCGGAAAAAGCCGAGGAGCTGTTGCGCCTCTACCAGGAAACACGCGAGGCCGAGGCGCTGTTGACGGACCCCGAGATGCGCGAGGAGGCCAAGGCCGAGTTGGACCTCCTGCGTCCCCGCGTGCCCGAGGTCGAGCTTGCGTTGCGGCGGCTGCTCTTGCCCAAGGACTCGGCCGACGAGCGTAACGCGATTTTGGAAGTGCGGGCGGGAACCGGGGGCGATGAGGCCGCTCTGTTTGCGGCGCTTTTGCTGGAGATGTACCGCAAGTACGCGGCATTTCGCGGTTGGACGTTTGAGGTTCTCGCGTTGTCGGAGAACGACCTCGGCGGCGTGCGCGAGGGCACGGCCTCCATCGGTGGCAAGGGCGTTTTTGCCCGGCTCAAGTTTGAATCGGGCGTTCACCGTGTGCAGCGCGTGCCGCAGACGGAGGCCTCCGGGCGTGTTCATACGTCCACGGCGACCGTGGCCGTCCTGCCCGAGGTGGAAGAGCTGGACATTCAGATTGACGAGAAAGATTTGCGGATCGACGTGTACCGGTCCTCGGGTGCGGGCGGGCAGCACGTGAACAAGACCGAAAGCGCCGTGCGCATCACGCACATTCCGACGGGAACGGTCGTGGCGATGCAGGACGAACGCTCACAGATCAAGAACCGGGCGCGGGCCATGAAGGTTCTGCGGGCCCGGATTTATGAACGCGAGCGGGCCCTTCGCGCAGCCGAGCACGCGGCGGCACGGCGCGGCCAAGTCGGGACGGGCGACCGGTCCGAGCGCATTCGCACGTACAATTTTCCGCAAGGCCGGGTGTCGGACCACCGGATCAACCTGACGCTTTACCGTCTGAGCGAGATGATTGAGGGCACGGCGTTGGATTTGTTTGTGGACGCCCTCATCGCCCAGGACGAGGCCGACCGCATGGCGGCTTTGCAGGAAGCTTAGCTCAGGGGGTCCAGGAACCCTTCAAGCCAGTGAATGTCGTAGCGCCCGTCAATAAAATCCGGCTGGGCCACGAGGCGGCGGTGAAGGGGGAGTGTTGTCTCAATGCCCCCGATGACGAATTCTTCCAGGCTCCGGCGAAGGCGCAGCAGGCATTCATTGCGTGTTTTACCGTGGACGATGAGCTTGGCGATCATGCTGTCGTAATAGGGCGGCACGCGGTAGCCGCTGTAAAGGGCGCTGTCCACGCGCACGCCCAGGCCTCCGGGTGCATGAAAATCCGTGACAAGGCCGGGCGAGGGGATGAACGTTTCCGGATTCTCGGCGTTGATCCGGCATTCAATGGCGTGGCCCGAGGGGAGCACGTCGCTCTGCTTGATCCCCAGCGGAAGGCCAGCGGCCACACGAATTTGCGCACGCACGAGGTCAAGGCCTGTCACCATCTCGGTGATGGTGTGCTCAATCTGCAGGCGCGTGTTCATTTCAATGAAATAGAACCGCCCGTTTTCGTAGAGGAACTCCAGCGTGCCGACCCCACGGTACCCGAGCCGTTGCACGACGGAGGCTGCCAGCTTGCCGATCTGGGCGCGTTCGGCGTCATTCAGTCCCGGTGAGGGGGCCTCTTCGATCACTTTTTGGTGACGCCGTTGGATGGAGCAATCGCGCTCCCCGAGGTGAATGGCGTGCCCGTGTGTGTCGCCGAGAATCTGCACTTCGATGTGCCGGGGGTGCGCGAGGTATTTTTCGAGGTAAACCTCGTCGTTGCCGAACGCGGCCCGCGCCTCGTTGCGAGCCAGCGTGTAGGCTTCCGCAAGGTCCTTGGCGCTGGAGGCGACTTTCATGCCCTTACCGCCACCGCCCGCCGAGGCTTTGATCAGGACGGGGTACCCGATCCGCGCCGCAAGAGGCTTGGCGGCCTCGAGCGTTGCGACCACGCCGTCCGAGCCCGGAACCGTCGGGAGGCCCAGTTCCTTGACCGTCCTTTTGGCCGTGATCTTGTCGCCCATGATTCGGATATGTTGGGGCGTGGGGCCGATGAACACAAATCCGTGCTCTTCCACCATTTCCGCAAACGTGGCGTTTTCCGCCATGAACCCGATGCCGGGGTGGATGGCGTCCGCCCCCGTGATCGCCGCCGCCGTCAAAATGGCCGGAATGTTGAGGTAGCTTTCACGGGGCGAGGGCGGGCCGATGCACACGCTTTCATCGGCCAAGCGAACGTGCATTGCGTCCGAATCCGCCGTGGAATGGACGGCGACCGTTTGAATCCCCATCTCGCGGCACGCGCGGTGGATGCGCAGGGCGCTTTCCCCTCGGTTGGCGATCAGGACTTTTTCGAACACGGGGAACCCTTCCCTTAGGCCAAGATCACGAGGGGCTCGTCGAATTCAACGGGCTGCCCATCTTGGACCACCACCTTGATCACCGTGCCATCCCGAGGGGCCTTGATGGGGTTCATCACTTTCATGGCTTCGATGATGAGCAGGGTGGACCCTGTTTTCACGACGCTGCCGACGTCCACAAACGGCTTTGCAGAGGGCTCGGGCGCGAGGTACACCGTTCCCACCATCGGGGATTTGATGGGCGTTCCTTCGGTGTCGTTGGACGCGGTGGCGGGTCCTGCCGCAGGAGCCGAAGTTCCCGCCGTGGACGCGACGGGAAGGGGCGTTGGGGCGGCAACAGGAGCCGACACCGCCGCCACGCAACGAATGCGGCGATCCCCTTCGGCGTACTCGATCTCGCCGAGGCCCGTTTCTTTCAGGAGGGCGGCAACTTCGCGAATCGCGTCGGTAGCGATGTCAAACGGCGGGGGGGTCATCGTGCGATTCCCTCGTATCAAATCCAGGAGTACGGGTGCGTCGGGAAAGGATCGTCCGTTCGCAGCGTTGCTGCGTCAGGACTGCGCCGGGACGTTTTCGCTGGCGCGCTTGGCAGGAGCGTCGCGGCGTGCTTCCGCGACGGCCGCCTGAATCTGCGAAGCGCCGAGACCACCGGGGTACACCTTGTCCCCGATGATGAAGGCGGGCGTTCCGTGAAGGCCCAAGGTCGTCGCGAGGTCCTGATTGGCCTCAACCGCTTTGGCGATGGCTGGGTCTTTAGCGTCCTTCTGGAGCTTGGCAACATCAAGGCCAACGGCTTTCGCAACTTTCAGAACTTCTTCCTCGGTCAAATGCCCTTTAGCTGCCATGAGAGCGTTGTGAAAGAGGGGATATTTGTCCTGCCGCACGCTTGCGAGGGCGAGTTTGGAGGTCGCAACCGAGTCGGGCCCAAAAATCGGAAATTCCTTGTAGACAAAACGGATGTTTTTGTCGGCGTCCAAGGCCTTCAGAATTTCGGGGTGAACGGCCTTGCAATAGCCGCATCGGTAGTCAAAAAACTCAACCATCGTGACATCCCCTTTGAGGTTGCCCCCCACGGGTGATGTTGGATCGTTGAAAAGTTTGGTGGCGTTTTTCGCGACATCCGCGACGCTCTTGTCGGCTTGGGCCGAGGCTTCGCGCTTTTGGAGCGTCTGCGCGGCCTGCAGGATAATCTCGGGCTCCTTTTGCGTCAGGAGCTCACGCACAACGCTTTCCACGGCGGTTTTCTGGTCGTCGGTCAGGGTCGGAGTCGAGGCGCTTGCGGTGCCGTTCGGCGCGACAAGAATGAAAGCCCCAAGAGCCGCGAGAGCAAGCCGTGTACGCATGACGTCAATCTCCTCAATCCTGAACAACGGAAGGAACACCCTCACACAATCAACTTTCCGGTCCGAAGTCAACGTAGCGAGTCAGCGTGGCGCGTCCACGGGGCGAGTCAGCGCGACGTTTGCCGATTCCGGAGGAGCCCTTTATCATGCCTCTCGTTTTCCGGGACACGGGCGCACGTCGTCCGTTGAGTCCCGGCCTCTCTGTCTTCGCGTGATCTCTGATGCTTCAATCCCTGCGCTCGGCGGCCCATTCGTGGGTCGTTAAACTGTTGATGATCCTGCTCGTTGTAAGCTTCGCGGTCTGGGGCGTCGGCGACATGTTCAGGGGACATCCCGAGCAACGGGCCGTTGCCAAGGTCGGTCGTGTGACGATCACGGCGCATGAGCTGGAGCGCGAATTTTCGGCGAGTCTGCAGAAAATGCGCGAGCAAGCTGGCAGTGCCTTGACCGCGCAAGAAGCCCGCGACCAGGGACTTTTGGACCTGGCCCTCGGCTCGTTGATCGAACATGCGGCGTTCGACCAGGAAGCGGCGCGTCTGGGATTGCGCGTGGATGACAAGACTGCTTTTCGATGGATGGCGCGGCGCCCCATGTTCCAAGATGAAAACGGGCACTTTGATAAGGAGCGTTGGAAGGCCCTTCTGCAAAGCAACCGTCTGGCCGAAAAGTTTATTCTGGAGAATGAACGTGCTGACGCGGCACGTCACTTGATCTTTGATGCTCTGATGGCCAACACGACGGTCCCGCGCGTCATGATGGACGCTCTTTACAAAGCGCGGGGGCAAAAACGTGTCTTCGAGGTTGTCACGGTGCCGAACGACCGCCAACCGGAACCGGCAGCTCCCGATGAAGCGACGTTGAAGGCTTTTTACGACGCGGCTCAAGATCGCTTTATGGCTCCGGAGTTTCGGGCCGTGACGGTCGGGATTCTGGACGCGTCGTCCGCCGCTGCGGAAAGCACGGTGACCGACGCCGATGTGGAACGCGCCTACGAAGATCGCCGGGCTAACCTCGCCACGCCCGAGCGACGGGACATGGCGCACGTCGTTGTTCAAGACCCGGCGCAGGCGCAAGCCCTGGCCAAGGCCGCCCAAGGTCCCGAGGGGTTTGAAGCCGCCGTTCGTGCGGCGGGGCTCAAGCCCGTTGTGTTGGAGGGCTTGGAGGAAGGCACGATTCCGCCCGCGCTCTACACAACCGTTTTTGCGCTTAAGATCGGGGATGTAAGCGGCCCCGTGAAGAGCCCTCTCGGGTGGCATGTGATCACGCTCCGGGCGGTGCACCCTTCGACGGTTCCTTCGCTGGATGATGTCCGCGCGAGCCTGCGTACGCAACTGGAGCAAGAGCGTGTCGGCGACGCCCTTGCGCGGCGCGTGAACGAGCTGGACGATGCGCTGGCCGCCGGGAAAACGTTGGAATCGCTGAAAGAACCCCTCGGGCTTCGCCTGGTGACCTGGCCCGCCGTGGATGCGGAGGGCCGGACCCCGGAGGGCAAGTCCGTGGAAAACCTCCCCGGACGCGCGGATATCCTACGGACCGCCTTTTCGCAAAGCGCGGAGGAAACGAGCCCTGTGCTGGATGATCGGCAGGGAGCGTCCCTGGTCGTTCGCTCGGACAGCGTGACACCTGCCCATCGGCGTACGTTTGCCGAGGCGCGGGACGAGGTGCGGCGGGCGTGGGTGGAAGCGCAAAAACGCCAAACCGCCGAGGTCGCTGCGAAAGAGATTGAAAAAGCGCTGCGGGAGAAAGCTTCCCTTGCGACCCTTGCGGCGCGTCCAGGTGTGGAAACGCGGCTTTCGCGCCCCGTCTCGGCCCTGGGAGACACAGACCCTGGGCTGCCGAAAGACTCTCTGCCTGCTCTTTTGGCGCTGAAACGGGGGGACGTGACGCTCATCAGGGATGGTGGGCGATTCATCGTGGCGCGTCTTGCGACAACAACGGACGTTGATCCCGCCCAGGCTTCTCCCGAACGGTCCCAAGTGGCAGGATCGTTGGTCAAAGATTTTCCGCACGAAATCTTGGACCAGGCTCTTCGTGACGTGAACAAACGCTTGACCGTGACGGTGCACGAAAACGTCCTGAACGCCCTTCGTCACCGCGAGAGTGCACCGTAATCAATCCGACCTTCCGGCGAAAGCCGAGATTCGCGTTCGCCCCAGAAGGAGGCACGGAGATGATGGGGGAGGAGGCGGAGCCGAAAAAAGGACCGTCACCTCGGCGAAAGCCGGGGTCTCGAGGGAATCGGGAATGTCTCTGTCAAGCTTCTCGAGGTCCCGGCCTTCGCCGGGACGAGGCGGGGAGGTGGTGATGACAGACCCTCATCTTTGGCCACGGTTATCCGTAAGCGACGCGTTGGCTCCAGGGGTGCACGTTGTCCTCACGCCCGAGGCGGATCACTACCTGCGGCGCGTTCTTCGGCGGGGGCCGGGGGACGATGTGCGTCTTTTCAACGAACGCGATGGCGAGGTCCATGCGCGGCTGGCTCTGGTGCCCTCGGGCTCCGCGCGGGGGAAACGTGCGGCGACCGCTGCGTTGGAGGTGGTGGCCGTGTTGCGGCCCCCGGAAAAGCCGCCGTGCCCCGAGATTTGGCTCTACGCGGCGCCTTTGAAAAAGGCACACGTTGATTTTCTGGTGATGAAGGCGACCGAGCTCGGGATCGCGCACCTTCAGTTGATCCTCACCGATCGCACGCAGGTGCAGGGTCTGGGGCTGGCGCATCTTCAGGCCGTCGCCCTTGAAGCCGCCGAACAGTCGGAGCGGCTTTCGATTCCGACGATTCATGCGTCCCTTCCTTTGCGGCAAGTTGTGGAAACCTGGCCCGCCGATCGGCTGCCCCTCGTGTGCGCCGAGATTGGTCCCGCTCGCCCGGTGGCCGAGGCCCTGCAACCCTGGGCCACCCTGGGGGATCGTGCCCCGCTTCCGCCGAGTCTGGCTCTGTTCACCGGACCCGAAGGTGGATTCACGCTGGGCGAATTGCAGCGTCTGGCCGCCTTGCCGAATGTCCTTGTGCTGCGCTTGGGGGCTCGCATTCTGCGGGCCGAAACAGCGGCTCTGACGGCCCTTGCATGTTGGCAGATGTTCTGCGGCGAAGGACGTGCGCCCGTTGCTTGATCCGACTTATCGCCAGTCCCGGATCAAACGATCATCCATGTGAAGTCTGTCCCCACCGTCGTCATTCCGGCGAAAGCCGGAATCCAGGGCCACTTTCCGTGTCGAAACAAAAATGGATCTCGGCTTTCGCCGGGATGACGCTGAAGGGGGGAGTTTAGGCGATTCCGGTCTTCTGAATGTACGGCTCCAGCGCCAGGCGCACACGCTCCCGGATGGGGGGCGATTCGGGCGGCGGGACAAAACGCTCGCCCGTGAGGGTCTCGTAAAGGCGGACGTAAAGGCTGCTGAACTCGGCCAGGGTCGCGGGCGGAATCGTTGGAATGGGCTCGTTGTAAGGATCGCAGCGCGAGGCAATCCAGAGGCGGAGAAACTCTTTATCAAGACTTTCGGGCTCTTGTCCCGCCGCATGCCGGGCCGCGTAGGTCTCGTTCTGCCAATACCGGCTGCTGTCAGGGGTGTGAATCTCGTCGGCCAGGGTCAGGCGATCGCTCGCGTCCAGGCCGAATTCGTATTTGGTGTCCACCAAAATGAGCCCCCGCGCGGCGGCGCGTTCCCGTCCTTGGGCAAAAAGGGCCAGGGCGGTTTCGGCAACTTGTGCCCACAGGCGTTCGTCCACCAGGCCCGTTTGCGTGATGGCCTCAGGTGTGAGGGGGCGGTCGTGCCCACCATCGGTCGGCTTGGTGGTGGGGGTGAGGACCGTCTGCGGCAATTTGGCGTTCTTGCGCAACCCCTCGGGCAGGGTGAGGCCGTAGGGATGCGCTTCGCCTTGCGCGTACAGGGACCACAATGATGTCGCCGTCGAGCCCGTGAGGTAGTCGCGCACGACGATTTCCACCGGCAACATGCGAAGGGTGCGCACCAACGTCACGTTCGGGTCGGGGTAATCCAGGACGTGGTTAGGGACAATGTCGGCCGTGGTCGTGAACCCGTACCTCGCCGTGGACGTCAGAACATGCCCTTTGAACGGAACGGCGGCCAACACCTTGTCAAAGGCGCTTTGGCGGTCCGTGGCGATCAAGAGTTTACGCCCCTCGGTTTGGCCCTTAGGGGGTGGCAGGTCGTAGATGTCGCGCACCTTGCCCCGGCTGAATCCGGGCCAGTCCGGAAACTGCGCATCGGTGAGCGTGTCGGTCAAACGTCCCCGCGCCAACGCGAGCAGAGACGAGGACGAGGAAGGGAAAGTCGAGTCCGTCATGGCCGCACCCTGTCATAGCCGCGCCGCAGCATCAAGCGGCCAGGGCTGTCCAACGTTGCGGGTGTTGACAGCCTGGGTTCACGATTCAGGACCATTGCTGATTCCTGTCTTTTGGTCGGCTACCCCATCATCTTTTCGATGGGCAGGATGAGGATGGAGCTTGCTCCGGCGGCTTTGAGCTGCTCCATCGTCTCCCAGAACACGGTCTCACGGCAGACGGCGTGGACGGCCACTTTGTCGGGGGACCCTTGGAGGGGCAGGACCGTCGGGCTCTCGCACCCCGGCAAAAGCGCCGTGATAGCGGCCAGATGGTCGCGCGGGGCGTGCAGCATGATGTATTTGCTGTCCTCGGCCTGCAGGGTGCCCTTGATGCGAGTCAGAAGGCGCGTGATGACGGATTCGTGCGCGGGCGACAGGGGGATGTCCGGGCGGATCAGCAGGGCCTCGCTGTTGAGGACGGTGGTGATCTCCCGCAGACCGTTCGCGGCGAGCGTGGCGCCCGAGGCCACCAGGTCGCAAATAGCGTCCGCGATCTTGAGGCGCGGAGCGACCTCGACCGAGCCGTTCATCGTCAGGACCGTCGCGTCAAGATGGCGCTCGCGCAAAAACGCGCCCAAAAGGTGCGGGTAGGTTGTGGCCACGGTCTTGCCCGCGAGGGTCTCGGGCGTGGTGATGGGGCCTTCCTCCGGCGCGGCCAAAGCGAGGCGGCAGGCGGAAAAGCCAAGGCGCTGCAGGATGGTCGCGTGGAAGCCAGAGCTGTCTTCAAGACGCCGCTCCTGAAACACGTTTTCGCCAACAATCCCGAGGCCGCAGACTCCCCGGCTCACGAACGCGGGGATGTCGTCGTCGCGCACAAACAGGACGTCCAGCGGAATCTCCCGCACGCGCACAAGCAGCTGGTCCTTGCCGCGTGCGATGTGCAGCCCGCACGCTTTGAGCAGCGCAAGGCTTTCCTCGGCCAGACGGCCGCTTTTCTGAAGTGCAATACAAAGCCGATCTTGACGCATAACCCCTCACCGTTTGGTGGATCGTCCCGTTTCGTACCGTACCCCTCGCCCTGGGGTCAAATAAGGCAAATAAAAAGCCGATTTACAGGCTCCTTCGGGGGCTGGTATACACCGCCTGCCCGGAAGCGCCTTGGGTCCTCAAGGCGCTAGGGTGAGGGAAACGCGATGTCAGGCATCAAACTTCTTGCGGGCAATAGCAACCGCCCCTTGGCCGAAGAGATGGCGCGCCAGTTGGGGCTTCCGCTTGCCGAGGCCAGCGTTCGGCGGTTTGCCGACATGGAAGTGTTTGTTGAAGTCTTTGACAACGTGCGCGGGGAAGACGCCTTTGTGCTTCAGCCGATCTGCTTTCCGGCCAACGATTCCCTGATGGAGCTGCTTGTCATGATCGACACGCTGCGTCGGAGCTCGGCGCGGCGCATTACGGCGGTTGTTCCTTACTATGGCTACGGACGGCAGGATCGCCGCACGGGGCCGCGAACGCCCATCACGGCCAAGCTGGTCGCGAACCTCATCACGGTGGCGGGGGCCCATCGCGTGCTGACCGTGGACTTGCACGCGGGGCAAATTCAGGGCTTTTTCGATATCCCCTTGGACAACTTGCACGCCGCGCCCGTGTTTGTGCGCGATCTTCAAGAACATGTTCTGAAGAAGGGCACCAAACCCGAGGACATGGTGATTATCTCGCCGGATGTGGGCGGGGTTGTGCGGGCGCGGGCGCTGGCCAAGCGCATCGGCGCGGACTTGGCGATCATTGACAAGCGGCGCGAGCAGGCGGGCGAATCGGAAGTCATGAACATCATCGGCGACGTGAAGGGTCGCGTGTGCGTGATGCTGGATGATATTGTGGACAGCGCGGGGACGCTCTGCAACGCGGCCACGGCTCTGCGCGAGGCAGGGGCCACGAGCGTTTCGGCCTACGTGACGCACGGTGTGTTTTCGGGCGAGGCCGTGGCGCGGATCAACGCCTCGCCGATGGAGGAACTGGTGGTGACGGATTCGATTCCCTCAACGCCTGCAACGGCGGCCTCGGCCAAGATTCGTCATATCAGCCTCGCGCCGCTTTTGGCCGAGGCCATTCGGCGCATCAGCGGAGAGACCTCGATTTCGAGTTTGTTCAACTAGGGCCCCCAGGTCCTGGGGACCCAAAGGCCTTGCGCGGCGGGCCATGACGTTCGCGCCTTTCGTTCGGCACCCCTGGAGGCCGATCAAAAGCCATCTTCCAGACACGTTAAGGGGACACCACCATGACCACGCACAAAGAAAACGTTCCGTCGACCACCACGCTCGAAGCTGAAAAGCGCGGCAAAGCGGGCAAAGGCTCCTCCCATGCGCTCCGCCGTGCGGGTCGCGTGCCCGCCGTGATTTACGGGGCCAAGCAAGCGCCGATGGCGATCAGCTTGGCCGAAACCGTTTTGGCGCGGCATGTCGTGCGCTCCGGATTCTTCACCCACTTGTTTGATGTGGACGTCGAAGGGCAAAAGCACCGCGTCCTTCCGCGTGACGCGCAGTTCGATCCCGTGTCGGACAAGCCGATTCACGTGGATTTCCTGCGCGTTTCGTCCAGCACGAAAGTGCGCGTGGCGGTGCCGGTTCACTTCATCGACGCGGACAAGGCTCCGGGGATCAAGCGCGGAGGTACGCTCAATATCGTGCACCACGAGATCGCGATTCTCTGCGCTCCGGACAAGATTCCCGAGGCGTTTGAGGTCAGTCTGGAAGGTCGTGACATTGGTGATGCCATCCATTTGGAATCGTTGAAGCTGCCGGAAGGCGCGGCGTTTACCTCGGCGGAGAAGGGCTACACCATCGCGACCATCGCGGTGCCTTCGGCCATCCGGTCCGAAGCGCAAGAAGCGGCGGCGGCTGCTGCGACGGCGGAGGCGGCAACGGCGGCGGAAGGTGCGGCAACCGATGCGGCAGCGGCTCCAGCGGCAGGTGCCAAGGCGGGAGCGGCAGCGGCGGCTCCAGCGGCGGCTGACAAGGCGGCTCCGGCCAAGAAGAAATAACGGCATCGTCGCGGCCCCGCGTGTGCCATGACTCAGCCTGAGCGTCTGATTGTAGGGCTTGGTAATCCGGGGGCGGCGTACGCGCGGACGCGGCACAACATCGGGTTCCGGGGGGTGGAGACACTTGCCCCTCCCGGAGCACGGTGGAGCGCGAAGTTTGACGCGGCGGTCTGCAGCGCTGTGCTGGCCGGGATTCCGTGCCTGCTGCTCAAGCCCATGACGATGATGAACCTCTCGGGGCAGGCGGTGGTCCAAGCGCTCCGCTTTTTCCGGCTGACCCCCGTGGCCCTGATCGTTTTGCACGATGATCTGGATTTGGTGCCGGGGCGGGTCAAGGTCAAGCGGGGAGGGGGCGCGGGCGGGCACAACGGCCTAAAATCGCTGGATGCGGCGCTGGGGCCCGACTATGAGCGCGTGCGGATGGGCATCGGCCACCCAGGTCCGGGGCGGCAGGATGCTGTGACGGATTACGTCTTGGGGCCCTTTTCAGGTCATGACGAGAAAACGTGGGTTCAGCCGTTGTTGGAGGTTCTTCCGACCGCGTTTCCCCTGCTTGTGCGGGGTGAGCGGGAGGCGTTTTTGCGCCATGTGCGGGAAGCCCTTGGCGAGGATCTGGAGCCCCCTCCGGGACCTCGCGATTGACGGGTGAGGGGAGGGGTCTGACCCCCCCCTTTCAACAGGGCTGATGACGGGGGAGGAGCAAAGAGGGAACGTTCCCCTCTCCTCGTGACTCGGACAAGATCCTTGCTTACGTCTCCAACAACCTCTTCAGGGCGACGCGGACTTTGCTGCCAATTTCGGGGTGAGCGAGGGCGAAGGCGGCGTTGGCCTCGATGAATCCCACGCGGTCGCCACAGTCGTAGCGCTCGCCCTCATACCGAAATCCGTGAACGGGTTGCTCGCCGATCAGTTGCGCGATGCTGTCGGTCAGCTGAATCTCGCCGCCTGCGCCCGCTTTTTTGGCCTCCAGTTTGTTGAAAATGTCGGGCTGCAGGATGTACCGCCCAATGACCGAAAGCGTGGACGGCGCGTCCTCGGGTTTCGGCTTTTCCACCAGGCCCTTCACCGTGGCCAAGCGCCCGTCGGTCTTGGCGACGTCCAGAATCCCGTAACGGCTCGTGTGCTCGCGCGGCACGTCCACGACGGCCAGCACGTTCCCGCCGACGGTCGCGTACGCCCCCATCATCTGCTGCAAACAGGGCTTCTTGGCCAACACCACGTCGTCGGCCAGCAGCACCGCAAAGGGCTCGTTGTTCACCAAATGCCGAGCGCACCACACGGCATGCCCCAGGCCCAGAGGCTCGCGCTGGCGCGTGAACACCAACCGCCCCGATTCAATCTCGGTCATGTCCAAAAGTTCAATCTCGCGCTTTTTCCCCCGGCTTTCGAGCGACCGGCGCAAGTCGTTGTTCGCGTCGAAGTGATCCTCCAACGAGCCCTTGCCCCGGCTGGTCACAAAAATAAACCGCTCGATCCCAGCGGCCTTGGCCTCGTCCACCGCGTGCTGAATGAGCGGACGGTCCACGAGCGTGAGCATCTCCTTCGGCATGGCCTTCGTCGCGGGCAGAAAGCGGCTCCCGAGACCCGCAACGGGAAACACGGCTTGGCGAACGGGTTGGATCATGGGGAGGCTCCAAGAGAAGGAAAGATGCGCCCGGTTTTGTCCGTTCGCGGGCTGAAGGTCAAGCTGGCCGATGTGTTGAAGTATTTTTCATGGAAACGTTACTTTTTCTTCAGTTTTTTCGCATAAAATGGAACAGTGAGGCGATTTGATGTCTTGGCAACGTTCTTCTCTTGTGCATGGAGCTTTCCTAGCTGCTGCCATGGCGTTAGCGACACCCATGGGTGTGAATGCGGCTCCGACCCCACACACGACACCCAGAGGGAGCCCCACTTCAGCTCAAGTCGTTACACCTCCAACAAAAATGGGCTCCGTACCCTTAGGCTTCAATCTACCAAGAGTTTATGTGAGTTCAAACATTAATTGGCGAAATGAGATCGCACGTGTTATTAAATATGTTATTCCAAATGAAAAATCGACAATTATTATTACGACCCCAAACGAACACACCGCAAACATCACTCATGGAATCAGCTCAGGAAATAAAGAACAATGCACAAACGGATTTAAGGCTCTCTTTCCACAAAGAGCCCCCGCTGGATTACAAAAATCATGGGAGGAATCGGCACAAAAACTGTGCAAAAAAGATAAATCTTTCGAACAATCACCTACATTTATGCTTGGAGCCGGCGCAAACGTACTGCGTCTCATCGTCACTCCACACGATGTCGTACCGTCCATAAAGTCACTTACAGGGCTAGCCGCCTTTGCACCGCACACGATTGCCATGTCATTTTCGCATGATGCCCTTTTGTATGGACGACTATGGAGCCTTGCACATGAGGTCGCCCACATTCGATACAGTGATGAATACAGAGCTGACGCGATAGCGTACGATACCGTGCGTCACATCAACTCGAGGCTCGCTGAACGCTTTGAACCCGCGTTTCGCTCCCTACGCGCTATGTATGCCATTACCAACAATGACGAATACGCCAATCTTGCTTTTATGCCACAAGATGTACACAGCGCATCTCAACCTCCCGCCTCTGCCCTCCAAGCAGCCTGGGGCAATATACGGCGAGCCATGAACACACCTGGCTCACCATCGTCAGGAAATCCTATATTAGACGTCCTCCATAATGCTCAAACATTGGAAGAAGACCAAAGGTTTTTGCCTGAATCACTCGAGGGCATTTACCTTCACAATCTCCTCGGTGGGCTCGGCGTTTACCAAACGCCCGAGGGAACCCAGCAACCCGCCGTCAAAAGGCTTGAACCTCCTGGATGGATTCCTTATCAGCCAACAACGCCTACTGTTCCCACCTCAAACCCGCGCTTGTCGCAGGCGAGGGATGCAACACGCTCGGTGTCGTAGAATCGGCAGGCTTCCATCATCGTGCGGCACTCGTACCAGAGGTCGCCATCCACGAGCGGCATGTAGACATCGTGGATGTTGTCCACGCCGAGGTAGACCGGGATTCCGGCCTCCAGCAGGCGCGGCATGGGCGCGATGGAGTTGTGCAAGGGTGCGTACTTGGGCAGTGCCTTCATGCTGAGCGCCGCCGAGGGGCAGATGATGACAGCCAGCCCCGCGTCTTTCATCAGGGCGAAGATGCGGTCTTGTTCGTGCTCCGGCTTGCTGGCCAGCGAGATCGCATGAATGCCCTGCACGCGTCCTTCCAGGCCGTGTTCGATCGTCTTGAGGGCGAGCAGCTCCGTCTCGTTTTCGTCGGGGTTGTTTTCCTGGTCAATGTGGACGTCCACCCCTTTGCCGAGGTTCTTGGCAAGGTCCATCAGAATGTCCAGGTGCTTCTCGGGCGTTGGGCGATCGCGCGAGGGCAAGCCCCCCAGAAAGTCCGCACGCTCGGCGGCCTTGGCGTAAAACGCCCGCGATTCGGGGTCGAGCAGCCCCTGCGCGGGTTGCAAGCTGATCTGAAACCGAATGCGGCCCGCGAACAGTTTTTTCACCTCCAGCGCCGCCTCCAGGCACATGAGCCCCACGGTCTTGTCCGCGTCCACGTGCGTGCGGCACGCCGTGACGCCTTGCCGGATCATTGTCTCCAGGCACCGGGACATGCGCATGATCAAGTCTTCGGGCGTGAAGTTCTCCTTGAAATACCGCACGAGGTCCCACTTTTTCTGCATATCAATGTGCGCGAGTTTCAGGTTCTCGCGCGTCATCATGTAGGCCCGATCAAAGTGCGCGTGGTAGCACGCAAACCCGCCGAGGTCGGCCACATGCTGCAGAAAATGCGCCCGCGCATCCCAGGGGCGCTCGGGGTCCGCGATTTTGTAGCGGAACACCTCGCGGCTGCGCTCGGCCACGGACACGAGCGAACGGATGGTCTCGGCGGCCACCTCCAAGTCCGTGATGAGCGGAATGCCGTGCTCGATGCACGCGGTGCGGATCAAGCGGTTGTCGCTGGTTTCGTCGGTGTGGTCGCCCACCAGAATGTTGATGACGCAATCAAACCGGTCGCCCGCGAGGAAGGACCGGATGTTGGGCTCCTTCTTTTCCGCGATTTTGAAAAGCTCTTGGTTGGCGACGCCGCTGGTCGTCAAAAACTGGCTCGTGCCGTGCGTCGCGTAGAGCGCCACGTTGCCCAGGTCCACCAGACGCCGGATGGAGGGCAAGAGCCGCTCCTTATCCGTAGGCGTCCCGATGCTGACCAAGACGTTTTTGCGCGTTTTCTGGCCGACCAACTTGAGGTTGAACGCCAGCATTTCGAGGGTATCGTCAACGATCACGGGGCCTCCGGATTCCGGTGTGGACTTGGGACGACCGCGCGTCCAGGCCAACCCCTTTGAAGGAGCCGACCCGAAGACACCTTCTAGCGGGCGACAGGACGGGGAGTCAAAAACCCCCGGCGAAAGCTGGGGCTTAGAAGAGAAAACCGTCATTCCGGCGAAAGCCGGAATTCCGAGGGATTCGTGAACCGCTCTGCCCAGCCTCTCGAGGTCCCGGTCTTCGCCGGGACGACGTTTCTCTTTTTGCCCCGTCCCCTCCGCCGTCATTCCGGCGGAAGCCGGAATCCAAGGGCTTTTCCTGTATCGCAACGACAACGACCCGACTGGAGCCCAGCCGCCCCCTGTCCTCCATCCTCCGTTTTTGTTGCGCCAACGGCCGCATTTACCGCTCTTTAATTGCAGGGGAGTAGGGTAAGATGGTGTTCGTGACCAGAGAGGGGCCAAATCTAAGGATTAATGGAGGAAAAAATGCACTATAGTTTACGGTTAGAAAGCACTCCACTCACTGCCGTGGAAATCCATGAGGTGAGAGATCAGGGCACAGGGCGCACAATCGGAGCGGAGATTGGGTTGATCCTAAAGCTTGCTTCGAACGCAGTAGAACAGACAGAACTGGATCTTTTGCACGCACGTGTCAGGAATATCACCGAGGCACAAGGAAGTTCTTGGACACTCACACAGACAACAGAGCCTGGAGTGAAAGGAGCTGATGGCCAAACTCCAATTTTCCCCCACTTGATCGTAGCAGGGTCCTTTACACGTACACAGATACCTGGCGCGGCAAAGGAATTCTTGGCAAGCATTGACAATAATGTGCTGCCCCTTGAGCATCAGCGTGCAATCATTGATCGCTACAGGGAAGTGTCTGCTGACGACAGGAGATCGGGGGTGAAGCATGTTGAACCAGGGGATGAGACATGGCTGCAGCCAATACCTCAACCCTCTACACCTGGCGGACTTGGAAATGGTGTTAAAACACCTTTCGCCCCAGCTCTCAATCTTTAAAACCCTCATCTCCTCCCCTCGTCCTTACGCGGGAGGGACGGCTGGGGACGGGGAGCCGTGAGGCTCTTCCTCGGCGGCGCGAGGTCCCGGCCTTCGCCGGGACGACGTTTCTTTTTTTGCCCCGTCCCCTCAGCCGTCATTCCGGCGAAAGCCGGAATCCCGAGGGATTCGTGAACCGCTCTACCCAGCCT